>JBEKAE010000016.1:0-73500 GCA_050018375.1 Candidatus Acidiferrales bacterium
AGAAGCTCACCTGCTGCCAACCGGAACTGGTCTCGTTGGTGAATGTGGCGGAGGCTAACAGAGTTCCCGTGCTGCTCCACAGATTGCCCACATGAGTGCCTGTATTGGTGCTGGCCTTGTAGAAGCGAACGCCGCTGATGGTGCCGCTGGTGGTGGCTTGGAAGGCCACGCCGAGTTCTACCGGGTTGTCGGCTCCGTTGTCGGGTGTCCCCGGCGTCGTGGTGCTGCTCCAGATCGTGCAGGGACACTGCGTTCCCCCGAAAGCTTGTACCGTCAGAGTTGTGCTTCCGGTGATGCTGCCCTGAACAGCCGAAATCGTAGTGGTTCCGCCTGAAAGCGCCGTAGCCAACCCGCTGCTGTTGATCGTCGCAAAGGCCGTGTTCGACGAACTCCACGTAACCTGGCTGGTGATGTTCTGCGTCCCGCCGCCTTGATACGTCCCTGTCGCCGTGAACTGCTGCGTCGCACCGGCGTTGATTGTCGGGGCGCTCGGTGTCACCACAATCGACGGGAGTGCAGGCACGGTCAGCGTAGTCGTCCCCGTGACGCTGCCCTGTGTCGCTGAGATCGTGGATGAACCGGAGTTTACGGCCGTGGCCAAACCGCCGCTGCTATTGATTGTCGCAACGGACGTGCTCAATGAACTCCACGTGACCTGGCTGGTGATATTCAGCGTCCCACCGCCCACGTAGGTACCGGTGGCGGTGAACTGTTGCGTCCCACCGGGCAGAACCGACGGATTGGCGGGAGTCACTGCGATCGACGAGAGCGCCGGCACCGTCACCGTCGTAGTGCCGCTGATGCCGCTCAGCGTGGCCGTGATCGTGCTAGAGCCTGCTCCCACGGCTGTGACGATGCCCGTGCTGCTAACTGTGGCCACGGAGGTATTCGAGGACGTCCATGTCGCTGACGACGTAATGTTCTGCGTGCTGTCGCCCTGATATGTCCCTGTGGCAGTCATCTGCTGAGTCGCGCCCGGAAGAAGCGTTGGGCTGGTCGGCGTGACCCCAATAGATGTGAGGGCAGCGGCCTGATTGAACACCACATCCACCCAGTAGTTGGAGGCTACGTAGGAGTTACTCGGAAATAGGCTCGTACTGCCGTATGCATACACGCCGTTCCCTTGGCTCGATCCGCTCTGTGGTGCCTGCAGCGGAGGATTACTCACGCCAGTGGACGCGAAATAGCTGCGGTTCACGCTCCAATGCCCCACCATCGTGTGATAGGAAGCGATGTAGGTTGTTCCCGCAGTGATCGTCACGGGCGAGGAGAAACTCACCTGCTGCCAACCGGAGCTGGTTTCGTTGGTGAATGTGGCGGAGGCCAACAGAGTTCCCGTGCTGCTCCACAGATTGCCCACATGAGTGCCTGTATTGGTGCTGGCCTTGTAGAAGCGAACGCCGCTGATGGTGCCGCTCGTGGTGGCTTGAAAGGCCACGCCAAGTTCCACGGGCGAATCCGGGCCGCCGTCGATTGTGGAAGGCACCGTGCTGCTGCTCCAGATGGTACACGGACACTGTGTTCCCCCCGAAGCTTGTACTGTCAGAGTTGTGGTGCCGGTGACGCTGCCCTGGACCGCCGAAATGGTGGTGGTTCCCCCTGAAACCGCCGTCGCGAGCCCGCTGCTGCTGATCGTCGCAAAGGAAGTATTCGACGAACTCCACGCGACTTGGCTGGTGATGCTCTGCGTGCCACCGCCTTGATACGTTCCCGTTGCCGCGAACTGTAGCGTCCCTCCGGTGCTCACGGTCTGATTCGCCGGCGTCACCGTAATCGAACTCAGCGCCGGAACGCTGACCACCGTGCTTCCCGTGACGCCCAACAGCGTCGCATCGATCGTCGCGCTTCCCGTTCCAACCGCCGTCACCACGCCCGAGCTACTGACTGTCGCGACCCCGGTGCTCAAGGAACTCCAAGTCACTTGGGAGCTGATGTTCTGAGTGCCGCCTCCTGGATATGTCGCAGTTGCAACGAGGGACTGCGTCCCCTCAGGCAGAATTGTTGGGTTGCTCGGCGTAACCGCGATGCTCGCGGGAGCCAAGAGACTGAGAGTTACGATATTTGAAGTCACGGAACCAAGACTGTTCGTTACAACGCACTTGAACTGAGTTCCGCCGTCAGGCAACGAGACAGCGGGAGTCGTATACGTGTTCGATACAGCTCCACCTATCTGTGAGAAAGACGACGCGCCTGGCGGTTGCGACCACCACTGGTAAGTCAAATTATTGCCTAATGCGACGACGCTGAATGTAGCCGTAGAACCGAGGCTGACCGTCGCATTTTGAGGTTGCTGACTGATGGTAGGCGACGAAGAGGCGCTGCCGCCAAAAAACGCGGCGTTCGTGGAGGCGCTCATGCCATTAACAACCGTCACCGTTATCGTCACGTGGCCCGTGATATTCCAGACGAGATAAGAACCGAGGATGAAGTCATCGATGGGCAGGGAATACAGCGGAAACCCCGTGGCGGCGTCCTGGATCTGAATCACTTCTGACCGCCCGACGTCGTCCCAGTCCAGCGCGTACAGCGCAAAAAGGTGTGGTTGTCCGTCGGTAAAGTTGAGATCAAAGCTGTAGCTCGGATTATTTTCCCAAGTCGCCAAGATTCTTGTCGTGGTGCTTCCCGGTAATAGCAGGGCCCTTGGATCGGTGACGGGCTCCTCGGAATAAAGGCCCGTCACAGTCGGACTGAACCATATGCAGACATTGCCGTAAGTATGGGGTGTGGGAGAGCACATGTAGCCCACTGGATTGTTGACCGTAAACGAAGCGTAGGAGGGAATAAACTGATCGGTGTCTCCCGCCAGCACGTACCCATCACCCCCGTAAACGCCTTGCCAGTTTCCCTGGGTAGCTATGTCAATTCCCAGGAAAGTGACGGAGCTGGTCGTGGGACCTCCGCCCGGAGAGAGTATCGTCAGGGTGAAAGTTTGAACGACGGCAGGGAAGAAACCGTCATTCGCCGTGAACGTCAGCTGATAGGTTCCGTGTGTCCCGCCGGCCGGCGTGCCGGCCAACAAGCCGGTGCCATCGCCGTTATCCGTGAAACTGATTCCGGAAGGCAAGCCCGAGACAGACAAACTCGGCGTCGGCCAATAGTTGGTGGTTATCGCAAATGACCCCGGCTGTGCCTCTACGAAAGTTGTGCTGGAAGCGTTGCTGAACGCCTGGGCCAGCGTATTCGTTACGATTTCGCGAACGCGCTCGTTCGGCTGATCCGGAATGAAGACGTCGCCGTTACCGTCAACTGCGATCGTGCGCGGATACGATAACCAGGCGCCCGCCGCGGGAATGTTGTCTCCATTGTAGCCGTAGTTAAACGTGTTCCCCGCTATCGTGACGATCAGCGAAGTCCTGTGGTCCACCAGTTGAATGCTGTCATTTTCCGTATCGGAAATATAAATATTCCCGAGTCTGTCGACCGCCACTGCATCGGGGTCTGCGAATTCAGCGTTCAAAGCCGGCCCCGCAAATTTGAACCAATAGGTGCCGTCACCCGCAACCGTCGCCACGTTTCCCGGCTGGATGGTGACGGTGGCGATTGTAATCGGAAGAGTGCCGGTGTTTACGACGCGAATTTTCCGGTTATACGTATCGCAGATGTATATGTTCTGGTTGCTGTCAACTGCCACACCGTACGGATCGTTGAACTGAGCCTGAAGAGCCGGTCCATTGTCTCCACCGCTCCCGGTATCGCCGTTGCCCGCGACGGTGGCGATGTTCCCCGGGGGAATCGTCACGCCGGCGAGCGTCAGGGATGTCGATCCCATGTTGATTACTCGGATGGCGTTGTTGTACGTATCCGCGATATAGAGGTTTCCAGCACTGTCCACCGCCACCGTATAAGGGAAAAGTGAAGCGTCGGCGGCCGGCCCATTTCCGCTATAGAACGAATTGCCGTTCCCGGTTACCGTCGTGATGACCCCTGTCGTATCCACCTTTCTGATCCGATAGTTATAGAGGTCATCGATGTAGATGTTTCCGGAGCCATCGACTGCCACCCCCGAAGGATTATAGATTTCCGCGCTGGTTGCCTGGCCGCCGTCTCCATAAAATCCGCAGGTGCCGTTGCCCGCGACGGTGGCTATGTTGTCCGGTGCGATCGAGATGCCGGCTATGGTAACTGGTGATGCGCCGTTGTTTATGACGCGGATGCGGCAGTTATCGCTGTCAGCAATATAGACATTTCCCTGCGCATCAACCGCGACAGCGTACGGGTTATTGAGTGTACTGGCGCTCGCAGGACCGCCGTCTCCGCTATACCCGGTACCGCCGTTGCCCGCGATTGTTTGAATCAGCTGCGCAGTTGCGATTGGTGCAGTGAGCGCCACCCAAAGCCCGGCCAAGACAGTTGCAAGTGCAGCCTTTCCTAGCCGCCCCTGCACAACGGTACCCAGAGAACGCCGAGGGTTTCGCCTCGCGTGGTCCATTCGCGCCGATTTCTCGGCGGTTCCAAGCCTGATGTCGCTCAACTCGCTACCTCTAGCAACGAGTACACTTGTTGGGAGATGTAGATTTCGATTAGGCCGCTTCAAACGCCGTCGAATGCTTCGTTGCACACTAGGATTGTCTGGAAATCCAGCTAGGGTACAGCAACGAGGTCTCCACGCAGGGCTCTATTGAGGCTAAAGGGGTCTGCCGAAAATGTGACTTCGCCGGTGTGCAGTTTGGCGGAGCAAATCGCACTCCGTTTGTCTTTTCAATGCAGGGCCCTGCACTTGGCGCTAGCCGCGCGCATCAGAAGCATTGTCGGGACTGAGCGTCGCGACACCTCAGATCCTTACAAGCTGGCACGGGCATAGGGCCGGTGGGACAGTACTTAACTTGAATGGTGGAGGCGGGGGGAGTCGAACCCCCGTCCGAGAAGCCTTGCCACTCGAAGACTACATGCTTATCCCGTTCCGAAGGTTTCGCCGGAGGAACTCAGAGCGGGCAAGACGCGCCCCCGGCTAGTCCGATGATCTCGCCGCCGCATTACGGACCGAAACGCGACGGCCAGCCTACTGTGTGACGCCTCATCTCAACCGCGTAGGCGACGATTGAGGAGACGCGCTACCTACTTTTGGTTAGGCAGCGAGAGCCAACTGTGAGTTGCCAGTTGTTTTGTTTCACCCGATTACGGGCAGGTGACGCCCGGCATGCCTTCGAGCCGCGACAGCTTCCGTCGAAACCGTGTCGCCCCCGTTGGTACTACTATGATAGCACCCGCGCCCCGTGCCGCCAAATTCGCGCGTGCTTAGCGGGTCAGCCAGGTGATCAGCGCCGAATACTGAGGGTACTGCGCGATCAATTCGGCGCGCTTGCCCGGCTCGTAATCCTGGGGATCGAAGCCGGGCGCCATCGTGGTTCCCATCAACGCGAACTTGCCGCCGGGCGCGAGCCGCGAGCCCTGCCACGTCCCTCCCGGCACCACGTGTTGCAGACGCATGCCCGATGCGATGTTCTGCCCGAGAAGCACGGCTTCGCCCGTTCCATTCGCCTTCAACTGAAGCATTTCAACCGGGTCGCCGAGATAGAAGTGGTACACCTCGTCGCCGCGCAGGCGGTGCAGCGCGGAAAACGTATCCGGCGTCAGCATGTAATAGATCGCCGTCGAGATGGCTCGCTCGCCCGGATAGCACGCGGGAAGCGCCTCTTTCGGCACGACGTCTTTCGACCGGTAGGCCTCCGCAAAGAATCCGCCTTCGACCGGAAGCGGCTGCATCTTGAGCAATTCGCGCAACTGTTCGGCTGTCAGCATGGCGTCGAAGATACGAATCAGGGACGGGGAAGGCAAGCGAAACCTCCAAGCCGGCACGCCTGCCGCGGCACGGCCGGTACGCAACCCAGGAACGCGCGCGCGGAATGCCAGTTGACACCCCAGTTTACGGTTTCCATAATCGCAAAAGGCTGGGAATCTCTTGACAGAACGCCAAAAATCGCTCGAACAGGCCCTGGAAGACGCAGTTTCCCGGGCTCTGCGTGACAATCTGGCGCCGCTTCAGCGCACCGCGGACGAGCTGCATCAGGCCTACGCCGATCTCGTCGCGGCGTGCTCGTCCAGCCGCCCGAGCAACGCTCTGCCGGCCATGCTCCGCGCGCAAACAGCGGCTTCAGCGCTTGCCGCCGGCCTATCCGTGCTGTCGAACTTCGTGGCCGTCGCGCTGAACCCGCGCGAACGCAGCGCCGCGGACGAGCAAGCCGCCACGATGGCGTCCGCTGTGTCGGAGGTGGAAGCGGAAGCGGAGATTGACGCACAAGAGCAGGAACCCGCCGGAGTGTCCGTCCATGTGCCTGTCGAGTTGCCGCTGGCCTCGGACCTGGAAACGCCCGCCGAAGTCGCTGTTGAGCAGGCGGCGGCCCAGGAAGTTGCCGTTGCGGAAGCGCCTGCCTTCGACCTCGCAAGTCTCCCGACCGAACTCCGAGACTTGCATCGCCGGGCGAACCGGGTAGCCAAAGTCGCCATGCAGGACATCCAACTATTGCGGCCCAAGGATGTACAATTGGGACGCGAACACAAAGACCTTTGTAATCGGTTGCGAAGTGATCTCGATAAAGCCCGCAAGGAATATGACCGCCGCTTCCGCGCGATTCTGGATCATCCGGTGGATTACTTCCACCATTGGATGGTGGAAATTCTCGCCGAAGGTGATGGAAGGGCCCTCGGTGAGTATCCGTACCCCTCGCCCGTTCTGCGGCACTAGAAAAGTCGCGATGCGACTCTCCCGCCGCTTCGTTTGTGCGGCTGGCGCGCTTCTGCTCGTGTGCTCGGTTTCCTTCGCCGCGCCGCGAGTCCAACCGGCGTCCGCGAAGAGCGCTACCGCGCTCAAGGAAAAGCAGCTCGAGAAGCTGGCGCGCGCGCTCAAGGAAAAGAACTCCTCCTGGGCCTACGGTCAGTTGAGCTCGATCGCCACGGAGAACTCTTCCAGCGTCCTTGGGATGCGCGCCGCGCTGGCGCTCGGCTACTTCGACTACACCAAGGAGCGCTTCGCGCAGGCGGAGAAATGGCTCGCGCGCGCCAAGAGCGATTGGCTCTTGGGCGACTATGCGCTTTACTGGAGCGCCGAGACCCATCTCGCCCAGAACGACAGCACCGATGCGCTCGCCGAACTCCAACTGCTTCGCAGGAATTTCGCCGATTCCATGATGACGGAGCAGGCGCTGGCGTCGGTCGGCACGGCGGCGCTTGCCTCGAAACGGCCCGCTGAAGCCGTGGCGGCTCTCGATGCTTACGCGCCCACGCCGCAAATCCCGGCGCTGCTTTTCGTCCGTGGCCAGGCGCACGAGCAGGCCGGCGAGACACTCGAAGCCGCCGCTGACTACCAGGCTGTTTACACGCACTTCGCCACGAGCGAACAGGCGCGGCAGGCGGCCCTGAAGCTCAAGTTCCTGCGCGCCGGCTCCGGCGTCAACATCCCGCCGCTGCCACTCGACGTCCGGCTTGCTCGCGCGAACGCCCTCTTCGAGGCGGGGAATTGGAGCGACGCGCGCGACGAGTACGCCGACATCCTGCAGGCGCTTTCAGGCCCGTCCGCGGAGCGCGCCCAACTGCGCATTCTCGAATGCGGATTGTCGCTCGGTAGCAACCCATCCGAATTGATCGCACTTCAGATCGCGGATCCCGACGTGGATGCGGAGCGTTCCTACGCGCTCGCCGACTTTTATCGCAACCGGCAGCAAGAGGCGGAGATGACCGCCGCAGTCGAAGCCGCGGTTGCCCGCGCGCCTTCGAGCCAATTCGCCGAAGCGGCGCTCTTCCTCGCGGGGAATTACTACTGGGTGCAGCTCGACCGCGACCGTGCCGCCGGCTATTACCAGCGGCTCGACGAAAAATTCCCGACCTCGGCCGACGCGACGGCCGCTCAGTGGCGCGTTGCCTGGACAGCGGTTCTGAAGCGTCAGCCGGAGGACGCGGAACTCTTGCAAGAGCATCTGCGGCGCTTCCCCGGATCGACCTATACGCCGGATGCACTCTACTGGCTTGGCCGCCTGGCGGAAGAGGCGGGCGTCGCGCCGCTCGCGCGCAGCTACTATGAAAAACTGACGGACCGCTTCCCCCAGAACTATTTCGCTTACCTGGGGTCGACCCGGCTTCAGGCACTCGGTGCCGGGCCGAGGCAAGATCCCGTCGTGCTGACGACCATTCCTGCCCTGCCGGGCCCGCCCAGCCTGGACAGGAGAATACCCGCATCCGCAGCGGGGAGGCAGGCGCGCGCCGACGCCTTGCGGTCGATCGCTTTCGACTCTTCGGCGCAGCTCGAACTCGAGGCGGGCTATGCGGCCACAGGCGCGCCGAGGTTGCTGCTCGAAGCGGCGCAGGCGGCCATCGCCGCCGATCAGTACGGCGCCGCGATCGTCCTGATCCGCCAGATCTTTCCGCAGCTTGGATCGCAGTCGTTCTCCGATGTGCCGTCCGAGGTTTGGCGGATCGCCTACGCGCTGCCGTATGAAGCTTCCATTCGTCGCTGGTCGCGCACGCGAGGGCTCGACCCGATGCTCGTCGCCGGTTTGATCCACCAGGAATCCGCGTTTCAGCCGAATGCTCGCTCCGTCTCCGACGCGATTGGCTTGATGCAGCTTCTTCCCGGCACCGCCCGGGATGTCGCAAAGAAGGCGCGGACGGGCTATTCGCGCGCGCGGCTGGTCGATCCGGATTACAATGTGAAGATCGGCACAGCTTATTTGGCGGCTCTGCGCAAGCAGTTCGACACCGTGGAAGAGGCGGTTGCGGCGTACAATGCCGGCGAAAACCGCGTGGTGTCGTGGACAACCGGGCAGACCTACCGCGAGACGGCGGAATTTGTCGAGTCGATTCCCTTTACGCAGACGCGCCAGTACGTGCAGATCGTGACCCGCAACGCGAACATCTATCGCCGGCTCTACGGAGCGCAGAAACAGAATGAATCCCGCACACCCCGAACGGGCCACGGCCGCTAGGCCGAAACTTTCCTCCAAAGCCGAGCGCTTCACCGAGTCGGTAATTCGCGAGATGACGCGCCTGGCCTTGCGCTACGGCGCCGTGAATCTCTCCCAGGGTTTTCCCGATTTTCCCGCACCCGCTGAAATCAAACTCGCTGCACAGGAAGCTATCGCGGCGGACATCAACCAGTACGCCATCACCTGGGGTGCGAAACGATTCCGCGACGCAATCGCACAAAAGTTCGAACGCACGCAGGGAATCGCCGTCGATCCGGAACGCGAGATTACGGTTTGCTGCGGCTCGACCGAGGCGATGATGTCCTCCATGATGGCGATCATCAATCCGGGCGATGAAGTGGTCGTGTTCGAGCCGTTCTATGAGAATTATGGCCCGGATGCCATTCTCTCCGGCGCAACGCCGCGCTTTGTGAAGCTGCACCCGCCCGATTGGACGTTCGATCCCGACGAGTTGGCGGCGGCGTTCGGGCCGGCGACGAAGGCGATCATCCTCAATACGCCGAACAACCCAACGGGAAAGGTATTCGAGCGCGCCGAGTTCGAATGCATCCGCGACTTGTGCGTGCGCTGGAACGCTTTCGCCATCACCGACGAAATCTACGAGCACATGCTCTACGACGGAGCGCAGCACATATCGCTCGCGTCGCTCGATGGCATGCGCGATCGCACGATCACGATCAACGCGCTGTCGAAGACCTACAGCGTCACGGGATGGCGCGTCGGCTGGGCGATTGCGCCGGCGGACGTGACAGCCGCGATTCGCAAGGTCCACGATTTCCTCACCGTCGGTGCCGCCGCGCCGTTGCAGGAGGCCGGCGCCGTTGCGATGCAGCTGCCGCCGAGCTACTACGAGACGCTCGCCCGCGAATACACGGCGCGCCGCGATCGCATGCTGGGCATTCTCACCGGCGCGGGCTTTCGCTGCTTCAAACCGCGCGGCGCATACTACATCATGACGGACATTTCCGCATTCGGTTTTCCCGATGACGTCTCCTTCGCGCAATATCTCGTGAAGGAAATCGGCGTCGCCGCCGTCCCGGGGTCGAGCTTCTACCGCAAGCCGGCGGATGGCCGGACGCATCTCCGCTTCACGTTCTGCAAGAAGGAAACAACGTTTCAGGCTGCCACCGAGCGGCTTGCGAAGCTCAAGCCTGCAAAATAGTCAAAGTTCGCCGCCGTTATTTTCGTGCGCCCGGCCTTGCCTCTTCTCGTAGGGGCACAGTCCGCCACAGCGAATGCCCGGCGCTCGACCTTGCCTTTGCGTCGCCCATTCAAAAACGCTGTCATCCCGAACCCGGCCGCGCCATTTGCGGACGGTGGTGAGGGATCTGCTTTTGGGCTCGTTATCTTAGCCTTTCAATCTCCGCGCCGGGACGCGCAGTCGAAGAATCTCTCTTCTGCCATGCATGGCTAGGCGTTCAAATCAAACGACTGCAGGTAGTCGGGAATCGTCACCGGCCAGTGATACTGGCTCGCTATCGCGTCGCGCAGGGAATCGAGTCCGCTGGGTTCGCCGTGGACCAGAAACGTTTTGCGTGGCGGGGCTTGGAAACCCGAGAGCCATCGCAATAGTTCGCTCTTTCCGGCGTGAGCGGAAAGCTGTCCGATCTCGATGATCTGAGCGCGCACCGGGATCTGCTCGTTGTGGATACGAAGAAACTTCGCGCCATCGAGCAGCGCGCGTCCGCCGGAGCCTTCGGCCTGATAACCCACCAGCAGGACCGTGCTGCGAGAATCCGGCAACCGGTGCGCCAGGTGATGCTTGATGCGCCCTCCCGTGATCATTCCGCTCGCCGAGATGATGATGCAGGGTGAGACCACGTCATTGATCTTCTTCGAATCTTCCACTGTGCAGGTCATGTGGACTTCGTGCGTGTTCAGCGGATCGGCGTCAGCCTGCGGTTTCAAGTCATGATCTGCCTTGTGGCGGACGTATATGTCCGTAATGTTGATGGCCATAGGGCTATCCAGATAGATGGGCAGGTGCGGAATCCGCTGCTGTTCTTCGAGTACGCGCATGTAATACAGCAGCAATTGCGTTCGATCGACCGCGAACGCGGGAATCACCACGGCGCCCCCCCGTTTCGCCGTGCTGTTGATAACGTCGGCGAGTTCGTCCGCGACGGAGCCCACCGGATGATCGCGATCGCCGTACGTTGATTCGCAGAGCAGAAAGTCCGCGCGCGTGGGCGGCTCGGGGTCTTTCAATATGGGTTGATCGTAGCGCCCAACGTCCCCTGAGAAGACGACCAGTGTTTGCTTCCCGTTTTCAGTGATCGTCAATTCCAGCCATGTTGCGCCCAGGATGTGCCCAACATCGTGCGGACGAACCGAAAACTGTGGGCTGATTGTGAATGAGTCGTTGCTCGGGATTTCGCGGAATCGCTCCAGTGCTGTTTGCGATTCCGCGACGGTATAGAGCGGCAGTGGGGGTTTGTGAGCGCTGTAGCCCTTCTTCGCGGCGTACTGCGCGTCTTCTTCCTGCAGGTGAGCTGAATCCGGAAGCAGCACTGTGCAGAGTTCGCGAGTCGCCGCATTCGAATAGATCGGGCCGCGAAATCCGTTGTGCACCAGCCGCGGAAGATAGCCTGTGTGGTCGATGTGCGCGTGCGTCAGAAGCACCCAGTCGATCGTGGCCGGATCGACTGTGAGGCGGTCCCAGTTTCGCTGCTTCAGTTCCTTCGATCCCTCGAAGAGCCCGCAATCCACCAGCAGCCGCTTGCCCTCGGCCTCGATCAGATACTTCGAGCCGGTTACGGTTCCCGCCGCGCCGAGAAAAGTGATCTTCGCCATAGGGGCGGTATTCTATGATAAATAGAGCAAGCCAGCACCCTTTCCGCGCGATTCGCAATCTAACTGGCAGGAGGATATTAGATGCCAAAGAAGAAAGGTTCTAGAAGGAAATACGGTAAAGCAGCGAGCAAGAGCGTCGAGAGCGCCCTGCATCGAGAAAAGCTCGGCACGCTTCGTTCCGGCAAAGGCGGGGTGGTCACGTCTCGAAAGCAAGCAATCGCTATAGGCCTTTCGGAAGCTCGCAAGGCTGCCGCCAAGGTACCGAGAAAATCAAGCTAACAGTAGCGCCCCGTCGATTGGCTTTGCAGGACATGGACGAAAAACATGGTAAGCTTTCTGGTGGTTTTCTACAGCGTGGGGCCGTGGCGCAGTTGGGAGCGCGCCTCGATGGCATCGAGGAGGTCGAGGGTTCGAATCCCTTCGGCTCCACCAGATTTTTGTCGGCTTTGTCAGTAAATCACAGGAAACACGTCTGTTGGCCCATGGTCCCCGGGTTCTTTCTCCATAGTACGACCGGGGTATCTCCCACGCCCCGCTTTTCTGCTATCCTTGCAACATAGCGGGGCACCCCGGTGTCTAAGACAACAGGGAGATGCCCCGGAAAGCGCGGCGCAAGGCATGTCCGAACTGGCACAAAGTCTGCCGTGGGCACAAGATGAAGCCCAGTTGGTGACGGAGCTTCAAGCGGGCTCTGATGCGGCGTTCGACTACCTCGTCACCTACTATCACGCGAACGTGTACAACCTGGTCTACGGAATCCTGTCCGATGCTGCCGACGCCGCCGATGTCACTCAGGAAGTTTTTCTCCGCGTGTTTCGCGGGATTCGCAGTTTCCGCCGCGGCAGTTCTTTGAAGACTTGGCTCTACCGCGTGTCCGTCCGCCAGGCGCTGAACCATCGTCGCTGGTGTTGGCGCCATCACAGGCAGCAAGTTTCGATCGACGCGGAAGAGCAGGGGAGGAGTTTCACGCTCGAACTGAAGGACGGCGAAGCCACGCCGTTCGAGCAATTGGCCGAGAAGGAAGTGCAGGCGACGGTGCGACGCGCGCTTTCGGCGGTGCCGGCTCTTTTTCGGAGTGCGGTGATCTTGAGAGATCTTGAGGGGCTTTCTTACGAAGAGGTTGCCGAAGTTCTCGAAGTTTCGGTGGGAACCGTGAAGTCTCGCATTTTGCGCGGCAGGCGAATGCTCAAAGAGATTCTCGATCCGCTTTTGCATACACCTCAGCCCGATGGCGCGGAAGCGCCCGTTCATACGGCTGGGACGACGCTGCGCCGCCACGCACGTGCCCATTTCATGCCGGATCCCGAAACGCGAAGGCTGCCTCACACGGCGTCTCGCGCCGTCGGCGGAATGCACGGAGTCGGGGGATGAACTGCAAACAAGCGCAACGACGCCTGCCCGGTTATCTTGACGGGGCGATTCGCGCTCAGGATCACGCCGGCCTGCGCGAACATCTGCATTCTTGCGCCGACTGCAGGCAGCATCTCGAGCGTTATCGCCTGCTGGCGAGTCGTCTGGCGAATGTCGAACCGGTGGCGGTGCCGGCCGATCTGGCGGTGCGCATTCGGATGCAGGCTTCGCGCGAGCGATCTCCGTGGGCTGGCGTGGCTCGGGTATGGTCCCGGGCGGTGCTGGTCTGCGAAAATATTCTCGGGCCGCTCGCGGTCCCTGCTACGGGCGGCGTTCTGACGACCCTGGGTGTTTTCATCCTGTTCGTGCACGGGATGCTGGGTGGCGTTCCGTTGGGCGGTGTTGTGCCGAACGATCTCCCGCTCAATCTGGTCCAGCCTGCGCAGATTGAAAGTTTGGCTCCCTTTCCTGTGGTCGTTGAGGCAAACGGCGGGCCAGACTCCGGCGGTCTGCTGTTGGAAGCGACGCTCGACGCGCAGGGCGAAGTCATTTTCTACAAGATTCTTTCCGGTCCGAGCGATGCCGCGGTTCAGCGGCAGATCGATCAGCTTCTGATGTTCTCCCGCTTCAGCCCGCAGCTGAGCTTCGGGCGTCCGATGGGAGGCGGGCGCGTCCTATTGAGCTTCAGCGAGGTCCACGTCCACGGGTGATTTTTCTCAGCCTCTCAGTCGGCTTTCGTGTGGTTCCCTGCGATTCTTGACTCTGATCCGTCCGCCCGCTAAAGTCTCAGAGTAGCTGTGTCTGAGGGTTCGACAGGCGCTGCGAGCACATCGGGGAAGGTGCCCGCCCAGCGAAGGGAAGCCAACGAGGCCGAGGCGTTGAGGAGTCTGCCCATCCGAAAGTCCATCCGAGAATTCGTACGGATACTTCCCGCTCTTGCCGCTGCCGTCCTTTTGGGAATGAGTGCTTCGGCTCCGAAGGCACAGCAGGTTGGAGAGAGCGCCTACACCGGCATTAGCGTGGAGGCCAGTCCGCAAATCTTCTCAACCATGTGCGCCCTTGACGCAGCGGGGTTCGGCGCGGACGAGAGCACGCTCGCGCAGATGCCCGCACGGCTCGCGCTTCGCGGGGATCTGCTCAAGATGCAGGGTCCCGCGACCGATGCCCTGCGTCAGTTTTATCGAGACCACGCGATGGCAGGTTCGGGCGAAACACTTTCCCGCTACATCACGTTCGCTCTCGTCGTCGGCCCGCCGCCGCAATTTCAGTTTGAGGGTAATCGCGATTTGCTCCCCCCGGACGTGCTCACGCTCGACGGATTCCAGGAGATCCTCGCGAGCTTCTATCGAGAAGCGCATCTCGACCTGCGCTGGGCCCGGATCGAGCCGGAGTACGAGCCGGCCGTCGAGCGCTACCGGGACTCGGTGCGCCGGACCGTCACCGTTTCCAACGCGTATCTCCGCGAGATCGTCAAGCCGTCGACGGGCCGCACATTCACCGTTTACGTCGAGCCGCTCGTGGGCGCCCGCACCAATTTCCGTAACTATGGCGATCAGTACGCCATCGTGGTCGGAACGGTTTCCGAGATGCCGGTGGACGCCATTCAGCACGCCTACTTGCATTTCATGCTCGATCCGATCGTATTGCGCAACCGTCCGGCGGTGGACAAGAAACGGTCTTTGCTCGGCATTGCGGCTCGTGCTCCGCGGCTGCCGGCGGAATATCACGACGATTTCGTTTCCTTCGCGGACGAGTGTCTGATCAAAGCGGTTGAGCTGCGTCTGCGGCATCTTCCGCCGGATCGACTGGCGGCGGCGTTGCAGGATGCGGATCAGTCCGGCTTCATCCTCGTGCGGCCTCTGGTGGCGCAGTTGCAAAAATTCGAGAAAGCTGAACCCGCGATGACGTATTACTTCCCCGACTTGATTGCGGGCATCGACGTCGACGCCGAGCAGAAACGTTTGCAAGGCGTCACTTTTGCTGCCGCGGAGGCCGCGCCTCCACCGGACGAGCATGGCTCATCCGAGAGCGTTCCAGCCTCGGAGATCGATCGCTGGATCGCTCAGGGCAATCTTGCTATTGCGCGAAAGGATGCTCCGGCAGCCGCCGCCGTATTTCAAATGGCGCTGGCAAAGTATCCGAATGATTCCAGGGCGCTCTACGGCCTCGCCATCGCATCAGTGCTTTCCGGCGAAGCGGATCGCGCGAGGGAGCTGTTCGAACGAATCGTTTCCCCGCCAAGTTCGAACGCCGATGGGGCCGGGAATGCCGCGCAGCCTGCGAATCCATCGATTGTGGCATGGTCGCACGTCTATCTCGGACGCATCCACGATCTCGGGGACGAGCGCGATCTGGCAATGAGCGAATACCGGGCGGCCCTGGCTGTGGATGGCGCTCCTGAAGCCGCGCGCGCGGCCGCCGAAAACGGCGTCCAAACGGCTTACCAACCGCCTGCGCGCCCTGTGGAGAACAGGCAACCACAACCCTGAACCGGCCGTCTCATGCGAAGGCCCGCTCAGGCAGGATCCTGCAAAGGAGGAAAAGCTTGACCTTGAGGATCGCTGCAAACAGAGCGCGGACGCAGTGAAGAAGCAGATGGTGCAGACAAAATCCAACTAAGGCATCAACTGCCGACAGCGGAGGGAAGAAGGCAAGGCTATGAGATTCTTACTCGCACGCACCGGAATTCAAATCTTGGCGGTCGTACTCGGATCGAGTCTTTTGTTTGCGGCTGTCTGCCGCGCGCAGGGCATGGATCCGAACACGGTGGTGGCCAAAGAACAGCAGCAGGACCAGGACCAGCAAAAGAAGCAGCAGGAGTTGAGCCAAAGCCCCGCCCCCAAGGTCGATCCGAAGGAAGAGGCTGCCTACAAAGCCTTCTTCGATGCAGGCCCACAGGATCCGGACAAGCGGATTCAGCTCGGCCAGGATTTCATCAAGCAGTATCCGTCGAGCGTGTATGCCGAAGCCGTCCATGCGGGCTTGGCGCAGGCTTACTATATGAAGCAGGATTGGAAAAACTTCTATGCCGACGCGGACAAGGCTCTTGCTCTGAAACCTGACGACGTGGACCTCCTCACGATGGTCGGCTGGGTCATCCCGCACGTCATTATCGGGAATGAATCCGATGCAGGCGAGCAGCTCGACAAGGCCGAAACCTACGAGAAACGCGCCATGCAACTCATCCCCAGCCTGCCAAAGCCCGCGAACGTGACGGACGATCAGTTCGCCGCGCTGAAGGCCGAGAAATTGGTTGAAGCGCACAGCGGTCTGGGTCTCGTCTACTTCCGCCGCCAGGACAACGACAACGCAATCAAAGAGCTTGTGCTGGCGACTCAGGACAACTCGAAGCCCGATCCGACCGATTTCTTCGTGCTCGGGGCAAGCCTGCAAAAACTGGGCCGTTACACCGAGGCCGCCGACGCATTCACTCATTGCAGCCAGATTGCAGGAAGCCTGCAGGATCGGTGCAAGCAAAACGCGGACAACGCCAAGAAACTGGCTCCGCAGAAAAAGTAGCCGGCGAGGCCAATCCCAACTATGACCGAAGAGGAGCGCGCGGAACTCGAGGCGATCCTCGGTCATCGCTTCGAGCATTTGGAACGACTCGAGCGCGCGCTCACCCACCGTTCGCACAGGCAGGATTCCGGAGGAACCGACAACGAGCGCCTCGAGTTTCTGGGCGACCGGGTTCTCGGTCTCGTCGCGAGCGAGCAGCTCGTCGATCTCTTTCCTCAATGGGACGCAGGCAAGCTCTCGAAGGGATTGGCCCGGCTTGTGAGCGCCTCGTCGATTCATGCCGCGGCACGCCGGTTGCGGCTCGGTCCTTACTTGCGCCTCGGGCCGGGCGAGGAAAAAACGGGCGGGCGTGAAAAGAAGAGACTCCTCGCCGATGCCTACGAAGCGATTGTTGGTGCGATTTATCTCGACGCCGGCCTCGCGGCTGCGGCGGCCTTCCTGCGCCGCTCTTTGCTCGATCCGGCGCTCGAGGGTGAAGTCGAAGGTCTCGAACGGCCCGACCACAAGTCGGCCTTGCAGGAGTGGCTTCAGGAACGCGGCCTCGGCATTGTCGAGTACCGCCTTCACAACTCGTCCGGACCGGAGCATCAGAAGACGTTCGAGGTCGAGGTCTGGCACAAAGGCCGCAGGCTTTCCGCTTCCGAGGGTCGCAGTAAGAAGGAGGCCGAACAGGCCGCCGCAAGGCTCGCTCTGGGAATTCTCGAAGAGAACCGTGGGACAGCCTGACTGAGATCAATCGAAGCGGGAGCCGCCGTCGGAATCGAGAGGACGCTCGCACATCTGCCATAGGCCTGGCGCCGGCCTCCGGCTGGGGTATATTCGCTCTATCCACTGTGTCCAACGCCCATTCAGAACCCGTCGCGCGCGCAGACCCCTTCGAGGTGACTCCCCCCAGGGGTCGCCTCTGGAATCGCTGGACCAAGGGAATTATTCTTCTGGTGATCGTCCTTTGGGTTGTTTCGGAAGGCATCTCGTTGGCGGCCCAACACAGTGGCCTGCGAAAAAAGCTTTCCGCGCACCTCGAAGCGGCCTTCGGGCGTCCGGTTGAAGTCGGCAGCTACGATTTCAGTTTCTGGGGCGGGCCCTCCCTGGAAGCTCAGTCGGTCACCGTCGCGGAGGATCCGCGTTTCGGCCAGGAGTATTTCCTGAGGGTCGATTCGATGGCCGTACGGTTCCGCTGGCAGAGCTTGCTGCGCGGCCACATCGAGTTCGGAACCCTTTCTCTGACGCGCCCCAGCCTGAATCTGGTCCGCGACGCCTCCGGCGACTGGAATCTTGCCGAATGGCTGCCGCGTCCCGCGGGGACTCCTTCGGTGAGTGTGCCGGTGGGACCTTTGTTGCCGTCCCCGGCGTTGCGCTTCCGCAGGATCGAGGTGGCTGATGGACGAATCAACTTCAAACGCGCCGACGAGAAGCTTCCGATCGCATTTGTCGGCGTGAGCGGAACGGTTGAGACGGACACGTCCGGGCGCTGGCGAATGAACCTCGAGGCGACCCCATGGCGGTCTGCCGTGGTCATACAGCAGGCGGGCGCGATCCGCGTTTCGGGCTATGTCGGCGGGACCTCTTCGCGGCTTCACCCTGCGGCGCTCGATCTCTCGTGGACGGACGCCTCGGTTTCGGATGTGCTCCGCCTTGCTCAAGGCGATGATTACGGCGTCCGCGGCACGCTCGCTATGGCGCTGAGCGCCCGCACGCACGACCACGACGATGGCTGGTCCGTTCTGGGGCGCACCGAACTCCGCCATCTGCATCGCTGGGACTTGGCCTCGCGTCCGGACAATCCGTCCATCAATCTGATCGCCCAGGCGGAATGGCGCCCCGCTGCGGCGGACCTCGACCTGACCCAAATCGCGCTGGAGTCTCCTCATTCGAACGCTCGCGCCACCGCACACATTCTCTGGGATCGCGCGGAGAGGCTCAAAGCGCAGGAATCTTCGCCCGTTCAGATCGCCATCTCTTCTTCGCAGATCGACCTCGGTGATCTGCTCGCCTGGGTGCGGGCCTTCCATTCGAATGTTGCAGACGACATCTCCGTTCACGGGTTTGCCGGCGCTGGCGCCACTCTCTCTGGTTGGCCGCTGCATTGGGTGAACGCGACAGTATCCGGCGACGGAGCCGATCTGTCCGGCGCTAGCCTTCGCATTCCGGCTCACCTGGGACGAATCCAGTTTCGGTACGACCACGGAATCGTTTCTTTTCCTCCGGTGACGCTCTCGTTCGGCACGCCTCATGGCCCGCCGGATGGTTCGTTCCAGATGAGTATCTCGACAGGCCCGCGGCGCGGCGCGTTGCCGGACTGGCATCTGATCGGAAGCACCGGCCAGATGCGCGACTTGATCGCAACAGCGGGTGCGCTCGGCTTGAACACGTCTCGCGGCTGGGATCTTTCGGGACCCTTCGCATGTGACCTGCTCTGGCGGGAAGCGCGCGATCCGTGGAAGGCGCAGCCGGCCGGCTGGGTCGAATTCGGCGTGCCGGGCCCCCAGGGCGGCGCCGCTCTTCGGGTCCCTTTCCTGAATCAACCGGTCGACCAGGTTCTGGCGCGCGTGGAGCTCAAAGCGGAGACCCGCCACGTTGCGGTGTCGTCCGCGCAGGCGTTTGGAGCGCGCTGGACCGGAACTTTCGACCGCAGCGGCCCGGACGCCGAATGGCAGTTTGCGCTGTCGGCCAACCGCCTTGCCGCCGCGGACCTCGACCGCTGGCTGAATCCCCGTTGGCGCGAAAGCTTCCTCAATCGCATGCTGCCTTTTCTCAGCCCGCGCTCACCCGCGCTCGCCGTGCCGGCAGATTTGCAGGCCAACGGACGTATCACCCTCGACCAGTTCATCCTCGCGCCTCTTGCTGTGCACCGCTTGGAGGGTGATTTGAAGATTGCCGGCCGCCACGTTGAGTTCACGAATGCGACTGGTCAGTTTTATGGCGGGGCGCTTGGGGGAGTGTTTTCTGGGGATGTGGAGGCCGTGCCATCTTACGACGCGAGCCTCGACTTCTCCCGCGTCGATCTTTCGGCGCTCTCCGCGACTTCGCCGGAGCTCGCCAATTTGTTTGCCGGCACGGCTTCCGGCGAGGCTTCCTTCCACGCGCGCGGCGCTGGCGGCTCGGACCTGCTCGCGTCGCTCGAATGCCGTGGGACGGCGCAGGTGGCGGATGCTCAACTCCGAAGCATGAATCTCCTGGAATCGCTCCGCTCGTCGGTCCGCCGCCCGGGTACGAGCGCGTTTCGACAGGCCTCCGCTGCGTTCAGTTGCGCCGCAGGCAAGATTCAGTTTCAGGATCTCCTGCTGTTGAGTCCGGACGGCAGAATCGACGCCTCGGGAACCATCGACTTCAAGCGCAATCTCGATATGCAGGTGCGCGTCCTTCCGGCCGGTCCCGCAGCACCCGGCGCAGGCAGTTCGAACCCGGCTCAGGCAGCGTACCGCCTCACCGGGCCGCTCGCGGCGCCCACGATTGGGCGTGCGCAGCCGCCGCGCCGCAATCGCTAGCGACTGTCTCAACGACCGTTGCGACAATCGGCTTCCGCTTTGCGGCTGGCGCTGCTTCGTTTTTCTCTGCCTCTGCCTGCCCTCTGCGTCTCTGCGGTGGGTTCATCCTTCTCTGTGCGCTTCGTGCCCCCTCCGTGTTCTCTGTGTTTCGGCTTTGTCTTGCCTCCTCATCCCTCGCCTCTCACGCCTCATACCTACGCCCATTTGCCTCGCTCTGAACCGTGTGCTAGCGTTCCCTCGATGCAGCGGATTTTCAATTCCAGAACGCGGATGGACGGATTTCGTCTCGTACTCTCCGCGGGCATGCCGGTGATTGCGCTGGCTCTCGTCGCGGCCGCCAACCAAAAAGTGCGTATCGCGCCAAGGTTCCTGCCGGGCGCGACGCTCTACTACCAGATCGAATCGCGCACCACGACGACCGGCAAGACGACGACTCCGATCGCGAATCCCGAGGGCGGCTCGAAGGCGAGTCAAGTGATTGATCTGCTCGTGCGCATTGACGTACTCGACGCGCCGCCTCCCTCGGCAGCCGTTCCAGGCGCCGTGCGGCTCCGCGCCACGTACGAAAAATCTCAAGCGCAGTCCGAAAGCGATGCCTTTGATCCCGAAGGCTCCTGGCTCGAAGACCAATATCGCCGCATCCAGGGCCGCTCCATCGAGTTCACCATCGAGCCGGGCGGCCAGCTCGCCGATTTCAAGGGTTTGGACCAGCTTCTTTCCGATCCCTCCGCCGCCGCGCCCGCGGTTTCCTGGCTCGACGTCCTTTCGTCCGGCAGCGCGTTTCCGAAGAATGGCATCTCCATCGGCCAGAAATGGCGCGGTGAGCGGCCGATCCCCGATACGCCGCTTTCCGGCCTCACCTGGCTTACCGAATCCACGTACCTGCGCGACGAGCCCTGCGATTCACGTGGCAGCGCCACGCGCGCAGGCGCAAATGCGGACGTATGCGCCGTAATTCTCACTCGCTTCGAAATCTCCAGCCGCGGCTCGCCCCATTCCGACGCGACGCCCGACGACTACCGCCGCAACGGCCTGCGCACCTCCGGCACTTGGACGGGCTCGGGCGAAAGCCTCGATTCCATCTCGCTCGCCGACGGTCTCCTCGTGAGCTCCACGCAAACCAGCACGCAGGACATGGACTACGAGATCGTCAGCGCCAGCACCGGTTCCAGCATCCACCGCACAGGCCGCATTCAGAGTCAGTCGATCATCACCCTCGTCCCGCCGCCGGCCGCCGCGCAGCCTTGATGCCCGGCATACTAGCCGATCACTGTCATTCCGAACGGAGTCCGCGCGCCTTTGCATCCCCGCGATTTTCGCGGGCGCGGGACGGAGGGAGGAATCTGCTTTTTGCTTGGAATGGCGCCGCACTCCGCGCGGGCGACTGGCAGTTTAGGGGGTCGGACCTTCAGGTCCGACAAAAAGATCGGCGCAAAGCGCCGCACCAATGCGCAGCTACACCCGCAGCAAGTATTCCCTGTGTTCCGTTGCTTGCTGGTTCGGCTGAAGCTCCGGCGCAGCTGCGCTATAATCAAAGTTTTACGCAGCACCCATTGTGCGCTCCGAGGCGCCCCGACCCATGAAATTCAAGCTTGCGAGCGACTACGAACCCCGCGGCGACCAGCCCGAAACCATCTCGCAGCTCGTCCGCGCCGCGAGCGACGGCGAACGCCACCAGGTCCTCTTGGGCGTCACCGGCTCGGGCAAGACCTTCACGATGGCGAAGGTCATCGAGCAGATCAACCGCCCCGCGATCGTCCTCGCCCATAACAAGACCCTCGCCGCGCAGCTCTATCACGAGTTCAAGTCGTTCTTCCCGCAGAACGCGGTCGAATACTTCGTCAGCTACTACGACTACTACCAGCCCGAGGCCTACGCCCCCGCGAGCGACACGTTCATCGAGAAAGAAGCCACGATCAACGACGAGCTCGACAAGCTCCGCATGAGCGCCACCCGCTCGCTCTTTGAGCGCCGCGACGTCATCGTGGTTGCCTCAGTCTCCTGCATCTACGGCATCGGCTCGCCGGAGGCTTACTACGGCATGCTGCTGATGCTCGAAAAGGGCCAGTCGGTCGCGCGTGAGTCGATCCTGCGGAAGCTCGTCGAAATCCAGTACGACCGCGCCGAAGACCTCCGCCGCGGCACCTTCCGCGTGCGCGGCGATACGATCGAGATATATCCGCCCTATGACGATCTCGCCGTGCGCGTCGAGCTTTGGGGCAGCCAGATCGAAGCCATCCGCAAAATCGATCCGCTCACCGGCGAAATCCGGTCGCGCGAAGGCGAAATCGCGCGCATGCCCATCTACCCGAAGACGCACTACGTCCTGCCCGCCGAGCAGCGCGAGCGCGCGATTCAAACCATCTACGAGGAGCTTGATTGGTGGAAGAAGGAGCTCGAGCGCCAGGGGAAAATCGTCGAGGCCCAGCGCGTCGTGCAGCGCACGCTCTTCGACATCGAAATGATGCGCACGATCGGCTATTGCCACGGCATTGAAAACTACTCGCGCCACATGTCCGGTCGCCTGCCGGGCGAAGCGCCGCCGACGCTGCTCGATTACGTCCCTTCGGACTACCTGCTCTTCATCGATGAATCGCACCAGACGGTCCCGCAGCTTCGCGGCATGTACCATGGCGACCGTTCGCGCAAGCAGACCCTCGTCGACTACGGCTTCCGCATGCCTTCGGCCCTCGACAATCGCCCCCTCACCTTCGAGGAGTTCGAGCACCGCGTGAATCAGGCCGTCTACGTTTCCGCCACGCCCGGCCCGTATGAGCTGACGAAATCCGGCGGCGTCGTGGTCGAGCAGGTGATCCGGCCGACCGGCCTCGTGGACCCTGAGACAGAAGTGCGGCCCGTGAAAGGGCAGGTGGACGATCTGCTGGAAGAAATTCGCGTGCGCGCCGCGCGCAACGAGCGCGTGCTCGTCACCACGCTCACGAAGCGCATGGCCGAGGACCTTGCCGAATATTTCGCCGAGGTCGGCGTGCGCTGCCGCTACCTCCACTCCGAAATCGAGACGCTCGAGCGCGTCCGCATTCTCCGCGACCTGCGCCGCGGCGAATTCGACGTCCTCATCGGCATCAATCTTCTCCGCGAGGGTCTCGATCTCCCCGAAGTCTCGCTCGTCGCGATTCTCGACGCCGATAAGGAAGGCTTTCTTCGCAGCGCGACCTCCCTCATTCAATCCATGGGCCGCTGCGCCCGCCATATCGAAGGCCGCGCCATCCTCTATGCGGACCGCATGACCGACTCCATGCGCCAGGCCATCGGCGAAACGAATCGCCGCCGCTCGAAGCAGCAGGCCTACAACCGCGAGAACAACATCACGCCGCAATCCATCGTGAAGTCGGTCGATATGCAGCTCGCCCGGATCGTCGAAGCGGATTACGTTACGGTGCCCGCGGACGATTCGGCCATCGGCGAGATTGCGAACGAGGAGCAGTTGCTCCAGGCCATCGCGCAGCTCGATGCGCAGATGCGCGACGCCGCCAAGAATTTCGACTTCGAGCGCGCCGCAAGCCTCCGCGACCGCATCCGCGCCCTCAAGCAGCGCGACCTCGGCGTCATCTCCTCCACCGAAGCGCCAGTGCCAATTTCCGCCGCAACGGTCGATGTCGCGCCCGATGTACGCCCGAAGAGAGGGTCGCGTAGCGGTTTGTCCTGAGCCTGTCTAAGGGCCGCCTTTAGGCGGCCCTACCTCGGCGTCTCTTGTTCGGGATCCGTAGGGGCACGGCATGCCGTGCCCGGCGCTCATGCTTGGCATCCCGTCGCCCACTGTTACGCTGTCATCCCGAACCCAGCCGCGCCTTTTGCGGATGGGGGTGAGGGATCTGCTTTTGCCTGTGTCCGCACCACACCTCGTCCGCAAGCCTCACACCACTCCCCGTTTCAACTCCTCCAACGGGTAAAACGTCCCCCGCCACACAATCCCGCCCTGCCACAACGTCACAATCGCCGACCGCGCCATCATCCACGCGAAAATCAACGCGCCCACCGGATACGTCACCGCGTACAGCACCGGTACGTCAAACTGCAACGCCGCGCCGCAGGTAATGATCAGCGGCAGCGCGACCGCGATCGCGTCGAACACCCGCGCCCACCCGTGCGTGAACGCCAGCGCCACCGCCGGGAATACGCATGTCAGCAGCACGCCGAAAATCTGCACGCACGTCACGCCGAGCTTGAATCCCGAGATCGCAAAAAAATTCTTCGTCGTCCCGCGAATCATGTTGCTCACTCCGGCGTGCCAATGAACGCTCACCGCGTCACCCGCCTTCGCCGCGCCCGAGCGAAATCCGCCGTCCTTGACCAGCTTCCCGAGCTTCATGTCGTCCACCACTTCCATCGCCAGCCGCCGGTGCGTTCCGATCGCCTCGTACGTGCTGCGGCGGATCAGTTGAAACGCTCCCACGCCGTTGTACCCGCGCGAATTCGGATTGCTCGCCGCCCACGGCCGCGTCCCGATCACGAACGCCATCGCGAAAAACGTCATCGCGATCTTCTCGCCGAAGCTGAACATCTTCAGCGTGCCGAGCAGCGTTACGTGACCCCATTCCCTCGCTTTTGCCAGCGCCATCACGCGCCGCAGCAGGTCCGGCGCGAAATGAACGTCCGCATCGGTGAAAATCAGCCATTCGCCGATGGAATGTTCGTACGCCTGCTCCAGCGCATGCGGCTTCCCGAGCCAGCCGGACGGAAGGGAATCGACGCGCACGGGCTTTAATCTTTTGTCGCGGTTGGCCGCGGCCTCAAGAATCGCGCCCGTCCCATCTTCGGAGCGGTCATCGACGGCGATTACTTCGTAGCGCGGATAGTCGAGGGCTAGGAAAGTCTCGAGCGCGCCGGGCAGCTTTTCGGCTTCATCGCGCGCCGCAAAGAGAATCGAGATCGGCGGGCATTGCGCGTCCGGCAGCGGGTCGGCATCCACCAGCGAAGGCATCGACGGCACTCCGCGCAGCAGGTCGATCGATTCGACGATCCACAGGAAGGCGACGGCGCCCAGCAACGCGGTCCAGAAGATGTGCAACGCGCAATTTCCTCCACCGCAAAAACAGCGAACGAGCTATCCTAGCACGCTGCATGGCACGCACTATTTCCATCATCGGCGCCGGGCGCGTTGGCAAGACTCTTGGCAAGCGTCTGCGGGAGCTGGGCTGGCGCATTGGCGCCGTCGTCACCCGCTCAAAAGCCACCTCGCGCGCCGCCGTCCGCGCCATCGGCGCCGGCACCCCTTATTCCATGTTCGCCAACGGTTTTGTGCGGGAGCCTTTTAGGGGGTCGGAGCTTCAGCTCCGACTAAACAGATCGGCGCGAAGCGCTGTACCAATGCGCAGCCATACCCGCAGCAGGTACTTGCTGCCTCGGCGCGCTGGCCCGGCCGAAGCTTCCGTCCCGGCTTTCGCTGGCCAATTTGTCCCCCACGGCCTTCTTGCAGCTGACGTCATCCTGTTTGCAACGCCCGACCACGCGCTCGCGGGTGTCGCAAAGTCGCTCGCCCGTGCCATAAGAAAGACCGGCGGCAACGCTTGCCGCGGCAAAGTCATCCTGCACACAAGCGGCGCCCTCGACCGCGCCGTCCTCGCGCCGCTTGCGCGCCTTGGCGCGGCCACGGGCTCGCTCCATCCCATGCAGACGTTCAGCGGCAGGGGAGTGCCGCGCCTCGAAGGTGTCACCTTCGCCGTCGAGGGTGACCCGAAAGCGCGCCGCGCGGCGATGGGAATCGCGCGGGCCCTCGGCGGCGTGCCCATCTCAATCGACAGCCGCGACAAGCCCGTGTATCACGCGGCGGCGGTGCTCGCCGCCGGCAGCGGCTTTCCGCTGATCGAATCCGCGCTGCAAATGCTCATGCGCATCGGCTTCACGCGCAGCCGCGCCATGCAAACGCTCTTACCTTTGACCCGTCAAATGCTCGATAATATTGAGCGGCTCGGGCCGCGCGCTGCTTGGACCGGACCGATCTCGCGCGGCGACTACGCCGTTGTCGCGAAGCACGCGCGTGCGCTTCGCCGGTACCCGCGCGAACTTCGGCAGTCCTACGCAGCGCTGGCGTTGCTCGCCGGCCGCGTTCTGTCGAAGAAGCCCGCCGCAACAGTCGGCCGGCTCAAACGCGCGCTCGGGGATCGTTGAGGGTTTAGATGTAGCGCCGCGGTCTTCAGCGCGGCATTGGCAACTGACAATATCTCTAGGAGGCATCGTTGAATCCATCGCCCCAAAAGCTCCATATTCCCGTCGAGCACACGAAGCTTGCGAACGGCCTGCGCGTGGTCGCGTCGCCGGACCGTTCGGCGCCGGTCGTCACCGTCGGCGTCTATTATCAGATCGGCTTTCGTCTCGAGCCGCGCGGGCGCAGCGGCTTCGCGCATCTCTTCGAGCACATGATGTTCCAGGGCTCGGAAAACGCCGGAAAGATGGAGCACATTCGCCTCATCAACTCATCCGGCGGCCTGTTGAACGGCACGACCAACTACGACATCACGAACTACTTCGAAGCGGTCCCGTCGAACGCGCTCGAGCGCGTCCTGTGGCTTGAAGCCGATCGCATGCGCGCGCTGAAGGTCGACGACGAAAACCTCCGCAACCAGCGCGACGTCGTGAAAGAGGAAGTCCGCGTCAATGTGATGAACCAGCCCTACGGTGGCTTCCCGTGGCTGGATCTGCCGCCCGTCGCGTTCCGCAATTGGCCCAACGCCCATAATTTCTACGGCGATTTCGCCGACCTCGACGCCGCTACTCTCGCCGACGTGCAGCAATTCTTCCGCACCTACTATGCGCCGAATAACGCCGTGCTCCTGATGCTCGGCGATCTCGATCCAAGCGAGGCGTTTGGTTTCGCGAAGCGCTATTTCGAGGATATCCCGCCGGGCGCCCCTCCGCCGCGTGCGGACGTGAGCGAGCCGCCCCAGACCGAGGAGCGCCGCGGAGAAGTGGAAGAGAGGCTCGGCCCGCTCCCGGCCATCGCCATCGGCTACACGCTGCCCAGGCGGGAAACGGAAGACTGGTACGCCGCGGGCATTCTCGACCGCGTCCTGCATGGCGGGCGCGCCGGACGCGTGTACCGCAAGCTTGTACTCGAGGAGCAGATCGCCGTCGATGCCGACGGGCACGCCGAAATTTTCGACACCAACGGTCCCACGCAAATGGTCACGCGCATCTTCCACAAGCCTGAATTCACTTCGGAAGGCACGGTCGCCGTCTACGACGAAGTCATCGAAGAAATTCAGCGGAAGGGCATCGCGCCCGAAGAGCTCGACCCCGTGAAAGTGAAGTTCCGCTCTGATTACTACTCGATGCTCGAAGGCGGCATGGGCTCCTATATGCCGCGCTTCGGCTTGATGCACTATCTCGCGTGCTTCACGCTCTTCGACGGCGATCCCGAACGCGTGAACACCATTCTCAACGGCTTTCTCGCCGTCACTCCGAAGCAGGTGCAGGCGACCGCGCAGAAATATCTGGTGCCCCAAAACCGGGCGGTGCTCGTGCGGCGCCCCGTGAAACTCGGTGGTGCGGCCGGAGGTGCGGAATGACTTCCGCGACATCTGTTTCGCACCGCAGCGCCGTGCCGGCCCTCGCACCCGAGCGCCCGGTCGCGTGGCCGAAGCGCACCGTCCACACGCTCGCGAACGGCATGCAGGTAGTGCTGGCCGAGTCGCGCACGTTTCCGAGGATTTCCGCGCAGCTCTACTTCCGCAGCGGGAATGCAGTCGTCGCTCACAGCGCTCCCGGCCTCGCCGAAATGACGTCCGCCGTAATCCGCACGGGCACGGCCTCGCGTTCGAGCCGCCAAATCGAGGAAGATTTGCGCCGCATGGGCGCGGGCCTCGGCACGAGTGCGGGCGCGGATACGAGCGCGATTTCGGCGGCGGGCCTTGCCGAATTCTCCGGCGGCATACTCGAGCTGCTGGCCGACCTCGCGCGTAACGCCTCGTTTCCCGAAGATGAATTTGAGCGCGAGCGCCGCCAGCGCCATGAAGAGCTGCGCATCGAGCGCTCCACTCCCGGCTTCCTCGCGAACGAGCGCCTGCGCCGCGTCCTCTTCGGCCCGCATCCGTACGCCATCGTCGCTCCAACGACGGAACAGGTAGCCGCGTACCGGCGCGACGAACTCGTCGAGTATTACCGTCGCCACTACGTCCCCGCGGACGCGCTGCTGATCGTCGTCGGCGATTTTTCGGCCGGCTCGATGCTTGGCCAGATCGAGAAAATCTTCGGAGACTGGAAAGCCCCGCAGCCTGAGCCTGCCGAGTCGCCGGCGCCGCCGAAAGCTTCCGGCCGCCGCGTTCATCTCGTCCGCATGCCGGGCAACGTGCAGACGCAGGTGCTCGTCGGCAATCTCGCCATCACGCGCCGCGACCCCGACTGGTACCGCATGGTCCTCGCGAATTCGATTTACGGCGGTGCGTTTCATTCGCGGCTCGTGATGAACATTCGCGAGCAGAAGGGCTACACCTACAGCCCTCGCAGCGGCGTCAACGCGCTGCGCCAGTACGGCTATTTCACCGTCAGCGCCGCCGTGCGCAACGAAGTCGTCGCCGCCACGCTCACCGAGATGTTCTACGAGATGGACCGCATGCGCTCGATTCCGGTCACCGCCGAAGAGCTCGATAGCGCCCGCAACTACTTGACCGGCGTGTTCTCCCTCGGCGTCGCAACGCAGGAAGGTTTGCTCGGCCAGCTTTCCACCGTGTATCTCGATCGTCTCCCGGAGAATTATCTTGAGACGTATCGCGACCGCATCCGCGCCTTGACGGCCGACGATGTCCTCGCCGCCGCCCGCCGCCATTTCGATTCTGCCAACGCGCAAGTTGTCGTCGTCGGCGACCGCGAGCAAATCGCCGATCAGGCCGCGCTCTTCGGCCCGGTCACGGAGTATGATGCGCAGGGCTCCGTCCTCACGGCTCCGCCCAGGGACGCCATGCAAGCATAGCGAGGTGTACGTGGCAGATGGCGTAAACGCAGACCTGTGGCGCGATAATCGGCGAAGATGGAAGATCTCCGTCCTGCTGATCGCCATAAGCGTGTTCCTTGCCTTTGTGATGGCGGGTTTGCGGCCGACCGGCCTTGCTAAGAATATCTTCATGGGGACTTTTATCGTTCTGTATTGCGCGGGAATCTTCGGTTTGCATTGGGCTCGCCAAGAGAACTCGAGCAGCTTCCCGGCGTCGGCCCCACGACCGCGAAAGCGATTGTGGACTTTCGCACGAAGGCCGGGCGCTTTCGCCGCGTCAACGATCTGCTCATCATTCGCGGTATCTCCGAGACGAAGTTGAAAAAGATGCGCCCCTACATCACGATCGGCCCGCCAGCGAAGAAGTCACCGTAGCGCGGCTCCGGTTCATTTGACCCTTTCAGGCTGCAAAGCATACGATATCGGCGTCGAAAATCGGCGGCGCGCCGTCACAGGAGATCCGAATGTCATCCCAACGCTTCTCTTGGTTCGTAACCATCGCAATTCTAGTGGCTGTTTTCGCTGCTTCGGTCGGTAGCGGCGGCGCCAAATCCTTGGCGACCAAGGTGGAAGCCGCTACGCCCCCGCCGGGCCCGTCCGGCTATCATCTAATCAAGACGATCAAGCTCGGGGGCGAGGGCTTCTGGGACTACCTCGCGTTCGATTCGCCCACGCGCCGTCTTTTCATCTCGCGCGGGACGAAAGTCGTCGTCCTCGACGTCGATTCTGAGAAGGTTGTCGGCGAGATTCCGAATACGCTGGGCGTGCACGGCATCGCTCTTGCCCCGGACCTCGGCAACGGCTACACGTCCAACGGCGGCGCCGGCACGATCAGCATCTTTGACATGAAGACTCTGCAAGTAATCGGCCAGGCTCAGGCGGAGAAGAACCCGGACGCGATCGTCTACGACCCCGCGTCGAAGCGCGTCTTCGCGATGAACGGCCTCAGCGCCAGCGCCACCGCAATCGATGCGAAGACGGGAATGGTTGCGGGGACGATCGCGCTCAATGGCAAGCCGGAATTTGCCGTGGCCGATGGCGCCGGGCACGTCTACGTCAATCTTGAGAACAAGAGCGAGGAAGTGCAGATCGACTCCAAAAATCTCGTCGTCACCGCGCGCTGGCCGCTCGCGCCCTGCGAGAGCCCTTCCGGCCTGGCGATCGATCGCGAGCACCGTCGGCTCTTCGCCGGCTGCCACAACAAACTGATGGCCGTCGTGGACGCCGATTCCGGCCAGGTCATCGCGTCCCTGCCGATCGGCATCGGCGTCGATGCGAACCAGTTCGACCCGGGCACCGGTTTTGCCTTCTCCTCCAACGGTAGCGGCACGCTCACCGTCGTGCACGAAGATTCGCCCAGCCAATTCACCGTGGTCGAGGAAGTCCCCACGCAGACCGGCGCTCGCACGATGGCGCTCGATCCGAAAACTCACGAAGTCTATCTTGTCACGGCGCAATTTGCGCCGCCGCCCCCGCCAACGCCGGATAATCCCCATCCGCGCGGCGGCATGGTACCCGATTCGTTTGTCGTCTTGGTTTTCGGCCGCTAACCGCGAAAGGAGTCTCGCTTTGTTTGGCGTGTGGGGATGCCATCGAGGCCGTTTCCGTAGGGGCACAGCATGCTGTGCCCGGCGCGCGGCTGGCAACCGTCAACCACACCCTTACGCGGAACCCTCGAGGTGGTAGTGTGGCGGCCCTTCAGCCAGGGCATCGGGCTTTTTTTGGGGGAGCCCGTCACGCTGTCGAGGCTGTTTCCGTAGGGGCACAGCATGCCGGCGGCTGGCAACCGCAAATTCAATGCGCGCTTTTTAGGAGGTCGGAGCTTTAGCTCCGACATAAGCCGCTGAAAGCAAGAGGGGCTTCAGCCCCTGAAGCTCCGGGGTCCCACACTACGTCACCTGGTGACGCCGCTTCGCGGAGTCGATCGCGAGCGGCACTTGGTCCGCGATTTCGAGGCCGTAGCCTTCCAGCGCCACAACCTTGCGGGGATGATTGGTGAGGACGCGGATGCGCCGCAGGCCGAGGTCGGTCAGAATCTGCGCGCCGATTCCGCTTTCGTGCTGGATCAGCTTCTGCACGCGCGTGTCGCGGTCGATCTGCTCGCGCCGGTGGTAGATGATTTGCGGCAGCGCGGCTCCCTCTTCGGTCCGCGTATCGATCTGAAATCCGAGGCCGGTGTGATGGAGGTAGACGAAGACGCCCCGGTTCTCGCGCGCGATGGCTTCGAGCGACCCTTCCATGATTTCGCGGCAATCGCAGCTCGTCGAGCCCAGCACGTCGCCGGTGAGGCAGTGCGAATGGACGCGGACAAGCCACGGTTCTTCTTTCGCCGCGGGGTCCGGCAGGTCCGCGGGAATTTCGCCGCGCACGAGCGCCACGTGAAGATGATGATCGATCTCGCTCGAATAAGCGATCATCCGGAAATTTCCGTACTTCGTCGTGAGGACCGACTCCGCGACGCGCCGCACGTACCGCTCGTGCTTCATGCGGTACCGGATCAGGTCCGCGACGGTGACCATCTTCATCTCGTGGACGCGGCAGAACTCGGTCAGCTGCGGCACGCGCGCCATCGTCCCGTCGTCGTTCATGATTTCGCAGATCACGCCGGAAGGATCGAGCCCCGCGATTCGCGCCAGATCGACGGAGGCCTCGGTCTGCCCCGCGCGCACCAGCACTCCGCCATTGCGCGCGCGCAACGTGTACACGTGCCCTGGCCGCGCGAGGTCTTCGGGGCGCGTGTGCGGGTCGGTGGCCGTCAGGATCGTGGTCGCGCGGTCCCACGCGCTGGTTCCGGTCGTGGTGCCGCGGCGCGCGTCCACCGGCTCGCAGAACGGCGTGCCGAACGCGGACGTATTGCGCGCCGAAATCGGCTTCAAATCGAGCGCGTCGCAGCGCTGCTCGGTCAGCGAGAGGCAGATCAGCCCGCGCCCGTACTTGGTCATGAAGTTGATGGCGTCGGGCGTGATTTTTTCGGCGGCGATGGTCAGGTCGCCTTCATTTTCGCGGTCTTCGTCGTCCACGAGCACGATCATCCGGCCCTGGCGGATATCCTCGATGGCCTCTTCGATCGTGGCGAACGGATGTTTTCCTTCGGTCATGTCATCGCACCCAGTTTAAGAACAGAAAGTGAAACATGGCGCCCATCAATCCCGCACCCGGAATCGTGAGGACCCACGCCCAGACGATCCGCCGGGTCACGCCCCAGCGCACCGCCGTCAGCCGGCGCGACGCTCCGACGCCCGCAATGGCCCCGGTGATCACGTGCGTCGAGCTGACGGGGATTCCCGCGGCGGCCGTCCCGATCAGCGTGACGGCGGCGGACGTCTCCGCGGCGAACCCGCCGAAGGGAGTAAGCTTCGTAATCCGCTGGCCCATCGTCTTGACGACGCGCCAGCCGCCCGCCATCGTCCCCCCGGCCATGGCAAGCGCGCAACAAATGATAACCCAGTCCGGCACCTTGTAGCTCGGAATCAGACCGCCGGTAACCAGTGCGGCAGTAATGATGCCCATGCTCTTCTGCGCGTCGTTCGTGCCGTGGCTGAAGCTGAAAGCGCCGGCCGAAATAAGTTGGAGCCGGCGAAACCACGTGTCCACTTTCCACGGTGCCTGCTTTCGCACGATCCAACTGGTTGCCGTCGTCACGAGAATGGCCGCCGTCATGCCGATCACCGGCGCGATAAAGATGAAGATCACGGGCAGCAGCCAGCCGCTCACGATGATCGCACGAAATCCGGCTGCGGCGATGGCCGCGCCTCCGTAGCCGCCCATCAACGCGTGCGACGAGCTGCACGGCATGCCCATGCGTATCGTCGCGTAGTTCCAGATGATCGCTCCCAGAAGTCCCGCCAGCAGCACGTGTTGGTTCACCGTTTCGAGATGGACGAGGCCCTTGCCCACCGTCGCCGCCACGGCCGTGCCGAACGTCAGCGGCGCGACGAAGTTCCAGAAAGCCGCCCAGACGACGGCCCAGGAAGGCCGCAGGACGCGCGTCGAGACGACCGTGGCGATCGAGCTCGCGGCGTCGTGCCATCCGTTCGTGAAGTCGAACGCCAGACTGATGACGACAATCACGATCAGAAGATGGAAGGGATTCACGTAGCCGGTATCCGCTCAGGCGTTCTTCAGCGTGACGGTTTCGATCACGTTCGCCACGTCTTCACATTTGTCCGCGGCGAACTCGAGCGTCTCGATGATCTCTTTCCATTTGATGATCTGCACGGGGTCTCTTTCCTGCTCGAAGAGCCGGGCGATCAGCTCCCGGCACTGGCGGTCTGCCACGTTTTCCAGGCGGTTGATCTCGATGCAATGGTCGAGGATGTGGTCCTCTTCTTCGAGCACGCGCACCGCGGCCACGATCTGCGCCGTGGCGTCGCGGACCGTCGTTGCGAGCTCCAGCACCCCGGGTCGGATCGTCTCCACTCGATAGATGATGAGCCGCGTCGCCGCCGCATCCACTAGGTCGATCACGTCGTCGATCCGGCTCGCCAGTTCGTGGATGTCCTCCCGGTCGAACGGCGTAATGAATGTCTGGTTCAGCTTTTTCATGATGTCGTGCGTGATCACGTCGCCGGCGTGCTCGTACGCTTCCACGCGGTTGGCCCCCGCCGCCGGGTCGCCGTAGTTCCCCAGCATATCGACCATGGCCTGCGCGCCCGCCTGGACGTTTTCGGCCTGCTCGGTGAACATCCGGAAGAAAGACATCTCGCGCGGCAAAATCCTCTGCAAGAACCCCGGCATAAGCCTGCACCCCCCGGCGCGTGCTTGATGAGAGCGATAAACTATACCGAAAGGCCACACAGCGGACAAGGAATCGCGGACCTTGGCAGTGTCCTAATTTGACGAATCGTCATTCTCCGCAAGCTGTCATCCCGAACCCAGCCGCGCTTTTTTGCGGATGGGGGTGAGGGATCTGCTGTTTCTTCGACTCTCACCATGAGCATGCATCAACTTCCCGCTGAAACTAGGACACCACGCGGACCTTGGCGGTGGGTCAGTTTGACTTCCGCAGGCCAACGAAGAGCGAGGTCGCAATTCCGGGTATCGCGTATAGGACAGCATTACTCGCGCTGATGAACAGCCATCCGATTAGACCGACCATTAAGGAGGCATTGTCCAGCCCTAGCGACAGAATTGAGGAAGGGCAAACGTAAAGAAGCAGCGCGATACTCGGATGTCCGCCTAGCCGATGAGCGATGGCGTAATACGCCAAAAGGAGCCATGGCAATACAAATCCGACAGCAGCAAAGCCAGCCACGATTTGTACGCTCTTGCGCAAACTGTATTTGTACATAGTCGCCTTTTCTCTGAGTGGTTTCATAATAGGCCCCTTGTCAATCCGCATAGCCTGCGGAAGTCAAACTGATCCACCACCCGGAGATCTTGGGTGGCGGTGGCGCAGCCTTTCGCTTTTGGCTTTCAGGGTGCTCCTCACGCCGTTGCGAGGATCAAAGTTGAAATCGGAAATTCCCGCGTATATGCTCCGGACATGCTTAAAAACAATTCTGCCTCGGTCGTTGATGCGGGCGTCACCATCAACGATCCACTGCGGCATTTGATTGTCTGCCACGATCGGATCGAAGAACATTTGCAAATCCTGGAGAGTGTAATTCCCCGCCTGCGTTCTGATTCCGAGCAGAAGCGCCAAGAAGCCCGCGAGGCCCTGGACAAAGCGCTGCAGTTCCTCGGTGCAATGGGGCACCTTCATACTCAGGATGAAGAGGAGTCGGTGTTTCCCCGCCTCTTGGCCAACAGTGGCGACGAGAGATCCGTTGTGGCGGAGCTGACGACCATGCTTGAAAGTCAGCATCGGGAGAAAGAGTCGGTGTTCGAGAAGCTGGCGGCCCATGTAGCGGCCTTCCCTCCCGCGCCCTTGCCTCCGTCGCCGGAGCAGGCGACCCGTTTTGAGGGTTTGGTGTCCCATCTGGTGGATCTTTATCGGCCCCACATCATGGTCGAGAATCAGCGCCTGATTCCGATGTCGGAAGACCATCTCAGGGAATCTGATTTGGGAGAGATACTCCAGGAAATGCGGGCGCGGCGCAGCCCGTAGGTCGCCGGCAGCACAAGGGGGTAGCACGCCACGAATTGAACTACCCGAAGTTAGATCGCGGCGCGCGGGAGTTTCACGCCTGACGGAGCACAGTAGACTTCAAAGTGGTACTTCTCCCATTTGGAGAAGTCCGAGCGCGGGATACCGGGGAACACCTCCGTAGTCCCGTCCACGAATTGGACCTCGACATCCCCCTTGCGAGTGTCGCTTTCGGCGGTCTCCTGGCCACTGGTTTCAATGTAGCGTGGCGTCTCGCGAATTCGTTTAGGTGGCATGTTCCCTCCTTCGAAGCAATCATAGAGGCGGCAGGATCGGATGTCCGTTCACAACAGCACACTCCGGGCGGGTGGCCCAGCCTTTCTTGGTTTTGGGGGTGCCCCGTCCTTCGCGCCTTTTTGGGGAAGGGTGGGCCTGCTCTGTCTCTCTCGTGGTTCTCAGGGGCGTCGCTTAAGCCTTCCTGTGGCACAGGCATGCACGTAAGCCTAGGCAAGCCGTAAGCGCGCAGCCAAGAGCGGCTGTGCCACGGCGGGTTTACAGTTCTGCGTTCAGGCGGAGTCTGCGAAGGATTGCCTCGCCTTCGTCCTCGGTGATGACGTGCTTTTGGACCAGCAGGACGACCAGATCTTCGACGACGTAATGCTCATCGCTTCTTGCAACGCTCGGCTCGGAGGCAGCGTTCGAATGGCCGGGAACGGCGGGGCTCTCGGCCGGGAGCGGCTCGGGTTGCGCTTCGCCGCGAAGCTCGGCAAACCATCTTTCGAGGATCGGGCGTTGTACGGGCGCAATCTCCGTAAACAGCAGGCCCATGCCCACGCCGGCCTTGCAATACATCACGCGCGCTTTCGTGTGAAATGATTTGCCGTTCTTGGTGAGGCGCAGATTGATGTTGGTTTCCACCGGAAGAGGGTTCATGGTGTCGACGTAGCAGCCGCCCGCGGACAGATCGGTGGTGTGCGCTTCGATCTCGGTTTGTGACACAGGTTCCACGGCCGTAACTCCCGCCGTAAACGGGCTTCGGGCGCTGCGGCGGCGCTCCGGGACATCAGGCGCGGTCGAACCTGGCGCGTCCTTGTTTCGCGGCTCCCGATCCTTCTCAGGCCGTTTGGAATCAACGATGGTTTTCGGCATTTTCGAAACCCCTGCTGTGTATTTCTCTACCAACTTAGTCTAGACCCGTCATGCCCTCGGGTCTGTGATTTCGTCACAGGCGATGTATTAGAGTTCACTAGGATAAGGTGTTGTTCTAGTGGGAGTTAGCGCTGGGCGCCGAAGCTATCCCACTGTTAACCCAGCCCCGAAGTGGAGAAAGCTGTCTGGATCGCCCGGAATCAGTTGGCCCTATGTCGGGCGCGTCCCGTTCGTGTGTTTATCGCAACGAGCAACGTCGCTGGCCGTTTGAGATTACTGACAGAAGCGGTAACTTAATTGTTGGCGCAGCTCGGTCGGGCTGAGACCGGCTTTTGTTCAGCGGATGAAACGGGTTATCGCGATGCGAAAAGCCAAACTCATCCTCGGATTGGCGGTTCTTGCGTTGGCCATCATCGCGGGTTGGCCGATCGCTTCGTGCGAGCTTGCCAACCTTGAACTGCGCGAGGATTTGAGGGACCTCGCGGCGCAAAACGGCGCCCGAATCGGATTGGCTCCCCCCGAGCACGGACGAGAATCTCCGCAGCGCCGTCGTCCGCGAAGCCAGGGAGCATGAGATTCAGCTTGAGCCTGAGCAGGTGATCGTGCATCGCACGGGCACCGCCGAAGCGCCGATCTTATACCTGGCGGCGGATTACAGAACGCGTGTGAAGCTGCCCGGATGTTCGTTCACTCTCCACTTCACTCCGTCGAGCGCGAGGTGAACAGCTACTTCGCGCGGGGCGCCCGCGCGCTTCAGGACGCGTGCGCCTTCCGAACCGCGGGCTTCGGGGGTTCTTCTTGATGCGCCTGCGTTCGGCCAGCCTCGAAGAGAAACCACACGCGGCGCTGGCCTTCGTCGATCCATGTTTCGAGGAGGCTCGCCGTTGCGACGTCTTTTTCCTCGTTGCAGAGTTCATGCGCTTCCAGCATGCTCGCGACCAGCGCCCTGTTGTCCTCGCGCAGCTCGGCCAGCATGTCGAGCGGGTCGACGTACTCGGCGTCGTTATCGGCCAGCCGCTGGAGTCGGGCGATATGCCCGATGGAGCGAATCGTCCCGCCGCCGAGTTTGCGGACGCGCTCGGCTATGTCATCGGTAATCGCGAATATCTGCTCGGCCTGTTCGTCGAGCAGGAGGTGGTAGTCTCGAAAGTGCGGTCCGCTCATGTGCCAGTGGAAATTCTTCGTCTTGAGATAGAGGGCAAAAACGTCCGCCAATAGCGCGTTGAGCGCCCCCGTGATGTTCTTGACGGCTTCTTGTCCCAGGTCCGTGGGTGTCGCGAGCGGCTCATTGCGCCGCTCTTTCAGTTCGGTTCTATTCGCCATAATGGCTCCTTTCGGTCCCGCCGATTCGTCGTCCATGATGCCACGAAACCGGCCTGGTCGCGCAACATCGATTGGATGATCCGGACGGGTGGCTTGGCTCCTCCTTATTCGAAAAAGGTGGCCTCGGGATACGCCAAATCAAGCGCTGAACTGGCGCAGGTCATGATCCATGTGCAGGTATCCCCAGCGCATCCAGTCGCGCTCGGACATTGGCCCGAAGATCGGGTGCGGCTGCCAGGAAAAGTCGCGAGGGTTTCGGACGAAACGCTCGAATAGCCGCTGCAATTCGCGCAGGTCCGCGGCAACTTCGGCGGGCGGCGTGCCGCCCTCTTCCTGATCCGTCTCAGGGCGCGTCTGAATCCCCTTGGGCCAGGCGAGGGGAACGTCGAGCGCGATCCACTTGATGAGTTTCCGAGGCATGCGGCTGGGCGCTTCGCTCAGGGGCTTTTCGCCCATCACCCCGCGAAACGAGTCCGCAAGGTGACAGACCATCTGGTGCGGCGACATCCGCATCGTTTCCTTCCAGATCCCGCACGACATATCCTCCGGGCCATTGGAAGTTGAACGCTTCCAGCATTTGCACAGCGTGTTCAAGCTCTTGACGGGTCGTTACATGGACGAATTCGCCGTCCCCGGTTTTTAAATATTCTAGACATCAGCCGGCAGACCTGTCACGCCATCCCCATACGTTAAGTATTGACCACCAGCAACGGCGTGATCAGAATGACGTCCGAGACTATTGTCAAGACAGCGGATTCTTCGGTAGGTAGCGTGGGTTGCCGGGAGCAGCGATGGCGGCAAGCATATTGGTCGTCGACTCGGTGATCTGGCCGTCCTGAGCGATGACTATTTCGATCGTAAGGGAGTCTCGGATGAAGGGATCAAGCAGTTAGAATCTGTGCTCACGGTGATCGGCGGTCGCGTCGTATACAGCGATCTTCACTAGCAGTTGCAAGTGTCGCCCGGCGAGGCACAGTCCTCATCATAAAGTCTGGCGCTTATGCCGTGCCGTTCGAATTTCGCTCGCCTGGTAGGCCGTGCCCATTGGTGGTCACGGCCGGCCCGGTGGCCCCGCGTCGGCTTTCGGAACGGCGATCTTCCGACGCCAAATGGCACGCAATTGCCGTTACGACAGGTTCAGTTAGGAGCACGCTGCGATTTCTAAGGGATGTGAAAGGAGAACGCTCATGCCTGCTGATGAGAACGGGAGAGATGCAGTTGCACAAGGCTGTGAGGTCCAAACAGATCGTCGAAATTTCATGAGTGCCGCTGCGGCCGGGTTGCTTGGCGCTGCCGGAGCGGTATCGGCACTCGGGCAGCCGGCTCAAGCGGCGCAGCAGGCGGAGCCGGCAGAGCCAAATCTGATGCCGCCCCCGGGCATGTCGCCTCGTGGTATTCCCGACCTCCGGTTTTCGATGTGCTACAAGGAATCAATACCAGCCGCCGTGGGAGTGATGACGCAGTACTTTGCCGCGTTGGGCCAGAGGGACTTAAAAGGCATGGCGGAGATGCTGCACTTTCCGTTCGGCACGTTTGAACGGACCGAAGCGGTCGTGGTCCGCAGCCCAGACGAACTCATGGCCCACGCGCCGGCATCGATGAACATGACCGAACACCCGCAACGGTTCACGGATCACGACGGCTACTTGAAGCCCGGCTGCTACGACGTCCTGGATGGCATCGAGATATTCAACTCCGGCCCGGTGGCCGTGAACCTGTCGCTCAATTACAACCGCTACAGTCCCGACGGCCACAAGCTCCTGAGATGCCAAGGAATCTATTGCGTTACCAACAATGACGGGAAGTGGGCGATCCAGGCGATGTCTACGATTTTCACGCCCGCTCACATGGTTCACGTCGCGTATAACGACAGCATCACGGCGGCAAGACGCTTGCGTCAGGATCATTGCCTGGCCTACATGAACAACGACCAGCAGGCCGTATGGGGTCCCATCCGCCAGCTGGGTCTGAACCTGAGTGTCGGTGCGGGTGGAGCGTCGTGGGAGGTCGCCGCCCAGGGAAACTACAAGGCGCTGGAAGGGCTTCGAGTCAAAGGCGTCAAGACCCGGCTGTCTACCGAGAGCTATACGCAAGAGATGCTCGACAACACTCACATCGACTTCGAAGCGTATCGCGCCCTCTGGCCGCGTCTCGGTCTAGGCAACTGGGGATGGGATCTCGCTGATGCAGCACCTGGGGGCCGCGTCATCCATGCCACCCTGGAGAAGGTGCACGCATTCCAAGGTGCGAGCCGCTACACGACATGCGGCGAGTACATCAACGACAGCGTGGAAATGGACGTTATCACCTACAAAAAGGGACGCTGGGGCGTGGCTGGCTTGTTCGGCTACATGACAACCCATGATCGCGCGAACGATATCCGCGGCTGATTTGTTGCAGGCCGAATTTCTTCCGGGGTGAGACCGGCGCTCGGCTATTAGGCTGGCTGGCGACCTGTACGCGCCCGGTTCCAGCAAATCCGAGTTCGCCGCCGATGACTGTAATATAGACTCTCTCGTTCGCCCGGTACAAAACCCCGGTCCGGCCAACTCTGTGATTCGAAAATACGTGACCGTGCGCTTTGTTACCAAAAGGAGATGCGTGTGATGAAAAAAGTCCTTGCTGGCGTCGTTGCGCTTTTGTTTGTGGCATTGCTGGGCTACCGTTCCGCGGCGGGAGGAAACGATTTGCAACGAGAAGATCAGGACCGCGCGCAGATTGAGAAGCTGATGTGGCAGTACACTCGCGCGCTGGACACGGAGAACGCGGACGCCTACGCCGCCACATATACGCCGGATGGTCAATTCGGCAGCGGCCCTAACGCGATCAAAGGACACGATGCGCTCAAGAAAATGATCGCGGACCTTCGGCAACGCTCCGCGGACGCCGAAGCCAAGGGTGAAAAAAGGCCGCCCATGTACCACATGACCGCGAACAGCTACCTTGAATTTACTGATAAGGATCACGCCCGCATGGAAGCGTACTGGATAACCGTGTTCGCTCAGTCCGGCCCGAATGTGCCTGTTCGCGTAGCTGCTGCCGGGCGGGACATCGACGAACTCGTGCGCGTGAACGGGCAGTGGCTTATCAAGGCGCGTGACGTCGCACCAAAGGACTAGCCCGGTCATTCGTTCGATAGATACAGAACGAATGTCGACAACCCAGAGGTCATCTGACAAGGTCGAGATGCGAAGTTAGGTCGGATCGGAGGTCAACTCCTGATTAACGCATTATAAAAGGGCGCCCCTGAGGAGTAGGTTTTGATCGTTCGCATCAACGCCTACAACAAGGAGCACCCTCATGAATGACGCCAAGTATATGCGACTGCGAAAGACGCGGGCCAAAACACCGCCTCGCGCACAAAGACACTCCTGGCTCCGGGATTGTACGTGATCAGAGATGTGAGCAACCCACCAAGAAAAACTGAGGAGGGGTGGGCCAGTTCCCGGGGATTTAATTCGCTGTCGCCTTCGCGCCTCTGGCGGCCTCTTCGATAAGCTTTGCGACGGCCCCAGGCTGCGATACATAGATGGCGTGGCTGCCCTTGACCTCAACGACCGTGGAACCCGCCCGCTTGGACATGGCACGCTGGGCGTCAGGTGGAATCATCTTGTCCTCGGTGGTGACCAGGTACCAGCTCGGCTTGGTCCTCCACGCGGGTTCGCTGATCGCGCCTCTAATGGCCCCCATGCCCCACGGAACTTGGGAGTCGGCCATGAACGCGGCTTTTTCGGCGTCTACATCGGCCGCGAAAGAGGCGGGGAACTTCGCCTTGTCGAGGAACAAAAAGCCGTCTTGCGGGGGCAGTATCGGCGGTACGGGCGCGCCGGGCGGCGGGTCCTTAATAAGCGTTCCTACCGACTCGCCCTTGTCCGGAGCGAAGGCGGCGATGTACACGAGCCCTGCAACCTTTGGATCGTTTCCGGCTTCGGTGATCACCGCTCCGCCATAGGAGTGGCCGACGAGAATTGCAGGTCCGTCCTGCGTTGCAAGAGTTCGCTTGGTAACCGCAACGTCGTCGTCCAGCGATATCGTAGGATTCTGCACGATGCTGACATTGTAGCCGTCCCTCTTCAGGATCTTGTAGACGCCCTCCCAGCCAGCGCCGTCCACAAAGCCACCGTGGACTAGAACGATGTTCTTAGCCATCGTAGTCTCCATAGTCGAGATTGCCGAATATGCAATCGGCACGACGCATGTTACTCGCGTGGTTCGCCAAAACGCAACACGGCGGTGAGGCCAACGATCAGAGTTCTGGCAAGGGACAGGGATCGGGCGTTGGGCTTACACTAACGGGTACGACATGAGCCAATCCGTGATGGCTTTAGGCAGCGCGGATAGGTCATCCACAAACATCCGGCTGCGTGTCTGGTGCAATGTTTTAACGCGAACCTCGCAAAAAATGAGCGAGAAGGAGCGGCCTAGCGAGACAGACCAATCCTCGCCCCTGGGAGGCTCCCCGATGCACCCTCGAATCGCGTTTTCAAGTCGCCCTCGTGTTCCTGCGTCCCAATAGCCGGTAAAGTTAAGAGAGACTCATAGCGGGTGGCGAGGAAGTGAGCACCCAGCGGGAGTGAGCAAGAGGGGCACCGGTAGAAACGACGCCGACTCCAAATGCTCCGCCAACGTAAGGCTTGACCGTTGAGGGGGCTCTCCTTCGGGGACAATAGGACGACGGGCGGCCTCGCGCTGGGGCCCGCCCCCTTTTTTGCCTGGGTCGCAACACACTAACTCCTGGTCGAGGCGGTAATCGGAAACTGACCGCTGCCGACGCGCCCACGATGGTTGCGCAATCTTCACCACAGCAGGTAACATGCCTGCGCTCCACTAAGCGAGGCTTCATGAAAAGGTTGCCGTTTATGCTGATAGCGCTGATCGCGCTAGCTCTGATCGTGTCAACGGCGTCGCTGCCGGTTCGCGCGCAGGCTCCCGTGAAGGCCACCGATTTTCCCCCGCCGAAGCCGGCGTTCCCCGGCCAGACGAATGCCCCCGCGCCCGCGAAGCCGTCGGCGCCCGTCGCGGTTCAGACGGTCGTGCAAGCGCTCAACAGGCCGTGGACGTTCGCATTTCTGCCCGACGGCAAGATGCTGATCACCGAGCGCTACGGAACCATGCGCACGGCCACGAAAGACGGCGTGTTCTCCGCGCCGATCGCCGGCGTGCCCGACGTCAAAGTAGTCGCCGCGCAAAGCCTGCACGACGTGGAGCTCGATCCCGATTTCGCGAAGAATCGGCTGATCTACTTCACCTATTTCGCGCCCCCGCCGGGCGAGGATCCCGCCGTCTGGCCGAACGAATACTTCTACGCGCGGGTGACCGACAAGCCGCTGGCCGAGCGCCGGATGACATCCGTCGGAACGGAGCGCGTCGCGCGCGCCCGGCTCAGCGAGGACGACAAGAAGTTGGAGAACGTTCGGACTCTGGTCGATGGCGTCGACCGCCGCATCGTGTTCGCGCCCGACGGCACGCTCTTCATCAGCGGCGCGGACCGCTTCCGCTTCTACGACTCGGACATGGACGGCGTCGAGCACGAGTTCACGGATCAAACCATTCTCCGCAACTTTACCGGGCGCGTGGCGCGCATCAATTCCGACGGCTCGATTCCCAAGGACAATCCGTTCATGGCCGACGCGACCGTGCTGCCGGAAACCTTCGCCTACGGATTCCGCGACCCGGACGGCGCCGCGATCAACCCCGCGACCGGAGAGCTTTGGATCGTGGAGCACGGCCCGCTCGGCGGCGACCGCGTTGTGATCGTGCGCTCCGGGCATTTCTATGGCTGGCCCAACGTCAGCTACGGGCAGCAGTATTCGGGTGTGCCGGTCGGGAAGGGGCTCCAAGCGGAGGAAGGCGTCGATCAGCCGATCTATTTCTGGTATCCCGACATCGCGCCTTCGAGCGCGATGTTCTACACGGGCGATGTATTTCCCGAGTGGAAAGGGAACCTGTTCGTCGGCGGGCTGGTCAGCAAGTGTTTGATACGCCTCGTGCTGGACGGCAACCGCGTTGTCGCCGAGGAGCACTTGCTCGCCGATCTCGGCCAGCGCATCCGCGACGTCCGCCAAGGCCCCGACGGCGCGCTCTATGTGCTTACCGACGCGGGCAGCCTCCTCCGCCTGACGCCGAAAAAATGAGTCTCACCACACATCTGCTGTGAGCGTAAACGCGCCCGCGTCGAGCCCGTCCTCCGGGCGGATCTGGTGGCCGGTCGTGATGATGCTCGCGTGCTCGTTCCTCAGTTATCTCGATCGCCAGGTCCTCGCCGTTCTTTCGCCGATGATTCTCGCGGAGCTGAAGCTGAATGCCGAGAAGTACGGCGAGATCATCAGCGCCTTCAGCGTGGCGTACATGATCGGGAATCCCGTCTGGGGCGCGATCCTCGACCGCATCGGCCTGCGCCGCGGGATGACGGTCGCCGTCGCGCTGTGGACCATCGCCTGCGGCGCGCACGCGGTGCTTTCGGGGTTCCTGGGATTCGCCGTGGCGCGCGCGGTGCTGGGATTCGGCGAAGGCGCCACGTTTCCGGGCGGCCTGCGCACCGCGATGGACTGGCTGCCGCCGAAGAGCCAGTCGCGCGGCCTCGCCGTCGCGTACTCCGGCGGTTCGCTCGGCGCGATCGTCACGCCGCTCGTCGTCACGCCGATCGCGCTGGCGTACGGCTGGCGCGCCGCGTTCATCGTCACGGGCGTGGCCGGGCTTGCGTGGGTGCTGCTGTGGCGCACGACGGTCGATTTCTCCGCCGCCACGCACGCACGCCAGAGCGAGCGGATCATCCTGCCGAATCTTTTCGAGCGGCGATTCTGGAGCCTCGTCGCGTCCTACGGACTCGCCGCGCTGCCCATCGGCCTGATTCTGTATCTCGCGCCGCTGTATCTCTCGCAGGTGCTCGGCTTCACGCAGGCCGGGCTGGGGCGCGTCCTGTGGCTGCCGCCGCTCGGCTGGGAGGTCGGCTATTTTTTCTGGGGCTGGTTCACGGACAAGTTCGCGCTGGGAAACCGGCGTCCCGTGTGGCTCTTCTTCACGCTGGCGGCGATCGGATTGCCGCAGGTGGCGATCGTCGCGTTCCGGAATCCAGCCGTCGCGCTCGGACTGATGTTCTGGGCGATGTTCGTGGCGTCGGGGTTCGTGGTCGTGTCGCTGCGCACCAGCGCGTTCGCGTATCCCGCGGAACAGACGGGCCTCGTCGCCGGGATCGGCGCGGGCTCATGGTCCGCGATCAACGCGGTCGTCCTGCCGCTGCTCGGGCGCATGTTCGACGCGAAGCACTATAGCGAGGCGTTTGTCCTCGTCGGCGTCGTGCCGGTGCTCGGCGCGATGCTCTGGTGGGCGCTGACGCTGCCGGATCGCCGCCTCCTCGACATCGACGCCACAAAGTAGGCGCCGCGCGTCCGGTACCCCTGCTGTCATCCCGAACCCATCCGCGCATTTTGCGGATGGCGTGAGGGATCTGCTGTTCCCTCGTGTACCGCCGGCCTCAGGCTGGCAGTCTGTGGCGGTTGGTATTGCGGTCGCTCTTGGGCGCGCATTCTTCTAGGAGGGCGGGGATTCATCCCCGCCGTAAAACGGCGCGCGCAGCGCCTACCGATGCGCAGTCCCACTCGCAGCAAGTCGCCGAGTCCCGGGCACCGCCCTGCGTCGGGCGGGTGGCCCACCGTCGGCTTCACTCCTCCACATCCTCATGCGTGATCTCCGAAACAAACTTCAACACGTCGCCTTCGCGCAGCTTCCGGCACAACCGGCTTAGCGTGAGCTGTTCGCGCCCATGCAGCGCGCGCATCAGCGCCTTCACCACCTTTGCCTGTCTCGGCAGGACGCTTCCGATCAGCTTCTCGCCCAGCGGCGTCAGGCGCACGATGCCGATTCGCCGCCCCGTCCTCAACCTGCCCCGCCTTGCCCTCGGCAGACGGCTTTCCTTGATCTTCACCGGAGGAAGCGTCACGACCTTCCGGCGCGCCCATCCAAATTCCTCCACGCGCATGATCGTGGCGTGCATGTTCTGGCGGTTGCGCTCGCGTTTCTCGGCGGCCATGCTCACCGTGAGCGGCCCGTCGCGGTACAGCATCACCAGCAGCCGAAACTCTTCCATCGTCAGGCCAAAGGCATCGAGCGGCCCGCGCAGCTCTCTCCGAATCCAGTCCGCCGTATCGACCAGATCGAGATACGCGCCCCACGCCCGCTGCGTCTTTTCTTTCTGTGTTACCCGGTGCGCCATCGCCCCAGACCCTCTCGGTGGAAGGGCGGGACTTCAGTTCCGCCGTACGCGCAGAATTATCGGCCGGGCTTCAGCCCCTGAAGTCAACTTTTCCCTGTGGACTGACAATCCGACCAGGATTGTCATCCCGAGTGAGGCCGCACTTTGGCCGACGAGGGATCTGCCTTTCGTTCGGCGCTCGTTAGCGGCCGTTTAAGCCTGCTTTTGGTGTCGTGGACCATGCTGTAGTTGCTGCACAAATTGTCTGCACGGATCTAATGGAGGTTTCAATGTAGCGCCGCGGTCTTCAGCGCGGCAGGTGTTTGCTTCTTCTCGTCTTCCTAAGGTCTCAACGTAGCGCCGGGTTCTTCAGCCCGGCAGGTGTTTGCTTCGGAACGCCTATTCGAAAAACAAAAGGGCGTCCCGACCGATCGTATCGGGACGCCCTTTGCTGAATCGTTAAGGCTTGTGGGACCGGCTTAGTACATGCCGCCCATGCCGCCACCGCCGGGCATACCGCCACCGCCGCCCGCGCCTGCGCCCGCCTTCGTCTCTTCCTTGATGTCCGCCACCAGAGCTTCGGTGGTGAGCATCAGGCCGGCGATCGAAGCGGCGTTCTGGAGAGCGAGCCGAGTGACCTTGGCCGGGTCGATAACGCCCGCCTTGACCAGATCGACGAACTCCTCGGTATCGGCGTTGAAGCCGAAGTTGTCGTCCTTCGATTCGCGGATGCGGCCGACGATCACAGCGCCTTCCTGCCCTGCGTTGAGGGCGATCTGCCGCATGGGCTCTTCGAGGGCGCGCTTCACGATGTTGACGCCAGTGGCTTCGTCATCCTGAAGCTTGAGCTTGTCGAGAGCCGCGATGCAGCGGACCAGCGCCACGCCGCCGCCGGGAACGATGCCTTCCTCGACCGCCGCGCGTGTGGCGTGCATGGCGTCTTCGACGCGAGCCTTCTTTTCCTTCAGCTCGGTCTCGGTTGCCGCGCCCACCTTGATGACGGCCACGCCGCCGACGAGCTTCGCGAGCCGCTCTTGGAGCTTCTCGCGGTCGTAGTCGGACGTGGTCTCTTCGACCTGCGCGCGGATCTGCCGGACGCGGCCTTCGATCTCGCTGGGCTTGCCGCCGCCCTCGACGATCGTGGTGTTGTCCTTGTCGATGGTGATCTTCTTGGCGCGGCCGAGGTCCTCGACCTTCACGTTCTCGAGCTTGATCCCGAGATCTTCCGTGATGGCCTTGCCGCCCGTGAGGGTGGCGATGTCCTCGAGCATGGCCTTGCGGCGGTCGCCAAAGCCGGGGGCCTTGACGGCGGCGCACTGCAACGTGCCGCGAAGCTTGTTCACGACGAGCGTTGCGAGAGCCTCACCCTCGACGTCTTCCGCGACGATCAGCAGGGGCTTGCCCATCTTGGCGATCGACTCGAGCAGGGGAAGCAGGTCCTTCATCGAGCTGATCTTCTTTTCGTGGATCAGGATGCGGACGTCTTCGAGCGCGCACTCCATCCGCTCCGGGTCGGTGACGAAGTAGGGCGAGAGGTAGCCGCGGTCGAACTGCATTCCTTCGACCACTTCGAGCGTCGTCTCCATCGTCTTCGATTCCTCGACGGTGATGACGCCGTCCTTGCCCACCTTCTTCATCGCCTCGGCGATGATCGATCCGATCTGCTTGTCGTTGTTGGCGCTGATCGTGCCGACTTGCGCGATCATGTCGCCCTTCACGTCCTTGTGGAACTTCTTGATTTCCTCGACGGCCACTTCGACGGCCTTCTCGATGCCGCGCTTCAGGGCCGTGGGGCTTGCGCCGGCCGCCACCGTCTTCACGCCTTCGCGGAAGATGGCCTGCGCCAGCACGGTTGCGGTGGTTGTGCCGTCGCCCGCGACGTCCGACGTCTTGGAGGCGACTTCACGCACCATCTGCGCGCCCATGTTTTCGAGCGGGTCCTGCAACTCGATTTCCTTCGCTACGGTGACGCCGTCCTTGGTGATGATCGGCGCGCCGAACTTCTTCTCGATCACCGCGTTGCGGCCTTTGGGGCCGAGCGTGATCTTCACGGCGTCGGCCAGAATGTTGACGCCGCGCAGAATTGCCTGGCGCGAAGCCTCGCCAGTCACGATTTGCTTTGCCATCTGTCAGTCTCCTCGTCGATATTCTTCGGTATGGTTACCCGGGAGCCCGCCTCGGCGGGCCCGTCCGGAAGTTACTTTTTGCCGCCGGCCGCCTTCGCCGAGTGGCCGATCTTCGCGAGGATTTCGTCTTCCTTCAGGATCATGTATTCCTCGTCGTCGATCTTGATGTCATTTCCGCTGTACTTCCCGAACAGGATGCGGTCGCCCACTTTCACGTCCAGCGCGACCCGGTCGCCCTTCTCGTTGATCTTGCCGGCTCCGACGGCGATGACTTCGCCCTCTTGCGGCTTCTCTTTGGCCGTGTCGGGGATGATGATTCCGCCCTTCACGCTTTCCTTTTCTTCCAGCCGCCGCACGAGCACACGGTCGTGCAACGGTGTGATGTTGACAGCCATTTTTGCGATCCCTCCGATGGTTTGCTGAGTAGTTTCGCGGGGAGGGTGAACCTTAGCACTCCTCCTCGGCGAGTGCTAATATAGCACGGCAGGACTTGCTGTCAAGGCGAAACCCGACAATTTCGCACCTCGCATTCTCAGCCTCGTATTTCGTGTAAAGTTCTTACCTACAAGAGCTTAGGAGCGTCAGATTTTTACGACACTTAGGCATTGCGGTTGCAAACGCAATGGCGCTACTATCGTGCAACCAGAGGCGTTAGATGGCCTTCCTCTTCTACGTTCGACTCATCGCCCTCACGGCGGGGACCCTTGTCTACTTGTTTTTGATCGCGCTGATTCTCGGCCATCGGCGTCCACGGTTTTTCGAACGGCTGCTCTTCTTTCTCGTTCTTTCGCTGTTCGCGATTTACGCGGGCGGGCTGCTCGAAATCAACGCACGAATTCAGTACGGCACGCCGCCGGAGGCCACGCGCCTCTTTTATTCGGTTCTCTATCAGCTCGGTCTGGTTTTTTTGCCCGCTCTGCTCGTTCACGTACATTTCCAGTACCTCCGAATGTTAGACCCTTCGGCGATTCCACGGTTCGTTTACGCGGTTCTGTCGCTGTTCTACGCGGCGCCTTTCGTCTACGCCATAGCACATGCATTCATGCTGCGGCAGCTCTTTGCCGCGCATGTTGTGCGACCGAGCGTTCCGCTCGTGGTGTCATGGCTTGCCGCCGGTGGCGCCCACGCCGTACTCCCTTCGGTGCTGCTGTGTGCGCTGGTCGATTGCGCGATCTTGAGGTTTTCGACGGTTCCACTCGAACGGCGCTTCTTCCAATGGCTTCGCGTGATTTCGACCCTGATCTTGGTGCCCCTTCTGATGCGGGAACTTTACGCTCGCAGCGAGCCGCGAGACGATGCCACCGCCACGGCTTTAATCGTATTCTGCGTGCTGCCCGGGGCGCTGCTCATCTACTACGCGCTGAAGCACAATTTTCTTGAATTTGGGGCGCAGCGGAACCTGGTCTACGCGCTTTCTGCGACGCTCCTCGCGCTGCTCTATCTCGCGCTTGTGCACCGGATCAGTGGATGGCTGGCGCCGGTCTTCCCGCCGGAAGCGACTGCGAGCGTTTTGCTTTTCGTGCTGATTTTTCTTTTCGAGCCGCTCGAACGCGCCATCGGACCCGCGCTCCATCGCACGTTCCGCGAGCGCATGGATCGCTGGCAACGGCTGGCGGTTGAACTTCAGGAGCAGGCCCGCCAGGGAGACGTGGCGCGGCTCATCGCCGCGGCCGAGCAGCGCATCCAAGAGGAGTTCAGTCTTGCGGCGGTGCGGATTTCGGTGCCGCGTGAGCCATCGCAGAAGCCGCTCGGATCGCCCGGCGGCCTGGGCCACGTCGTGCGCATCCCGTTGAAGAAGGGCCGCGAAGAAACCGGAACGCTCGAAGCCGCTTCGACCGGCTCCTATCTCACCGGCGAGACGACAGCCGCGCTCGAATTTCTCGGCGAGCAGTTGCCGGCGATGATCGATCTCTGCGGTCTGATCGAAGAAAAGGTGCGCCTGGAGCGCGAGCTTGCCGAACGCGAACGCCTCGCGCTGCTCGGCCAGATGGCGGCGACCGTCTCGCACAACCTGCGCAACCCGCTCAGCTCGATGAAGACCGTGCTGCAAGTGCAGCTCGAAAATCTGCATTTGCCGCCCGATCTTCGCCACGATTGCACGCTGGTGCTGGGCGAAATCGATCGAATGGGCGCAAAGCTCACCGAACTGCTGCATTTCGCCAAGCCATCGGTCGACGGCCGGCGAGTGGGCGCGGTGGCGCTGGCGCGGGAGGCGGCGACACTCTTCCGCCACGATGCCGAGCGCCGGAACGTGCAACTCGAATTCGAAGCCCCGGCGGAAGAAGCCGCCGTGCTCGCCTCGGAAGAGGCGTTCAACGAAATTCTGTCGAATCTGGTCGTAAACGCGATCGAGGCGCAGCCCAATGGAGGCCGCGTGCGCGTGGGCCTGGCGCGCAACGGCGATCAGCTCGAAATTCGCGTCGAGGACGACGGCCCGGGAATCTCGCCGGAGACGCGCGCGAAAATGTTTCAGCCGTTCTTCACCACGAAGGCGACGGGCACCGGCCTGGGCCTCGCAATCGTGGCCCGGCGCGTCGCTGAAATGGGCGGAACGATCGCGTGCGAAAGCCCGCTCGCCGGGGGAAAGGGAACGCGGTTTCGTGTGACCCTGCCATTGGCGGCGGGTGATGAGAAATCTGCGCTTTCGTAGGTTTAGGAAAGAGGAGGTTTCCGCCGTTCCGGCGTCGAGATTCCTCATTCCTCGCCACTGCGCTCGATTTTCGCGCAATCCGAGGAGCAAGGCGCGGAAATCGAGCTGCTCGGTCTTCGGAATGACAACGTGTATAGCGTAGTGCGAAGAGGCGAACGGAGATTCGGACGATGCGAACCATTCTGATCGTGGATGACGAGCCGTCGGCGCGCTACGGAATGCGCCGGGCGCTCGAAGGCAGCTACCGCGTCGTGGAGGCCGGGTCGGCGGGCGCCGCGCGGGCGGCGGTTTTGGCCGATCGTCCGGACTTGATCCTTCTCGATCTCGTGATGCCCGAGGAAGACGGCGTCGCGTTTCTGCGCTCGCTGCGCGAGGCGGGGGACGAAACGCCTGTGCTGATCGTCTCCGCGCTCGATACAGCGGGCACGGCTGTCGAGGCGCTGCACAGCGGCGCGGCGGATTACATCGTCAAGGGCTTCGACATCGAGGAGCTGCGCAGGCGCGTGGCGAATCTCCTGAAGCTTGCCGAACTCGGCGCGGAAAACGAGCGACTGCGCCGCGAGCTGGTTGCCGACGGCCAGTTTGGCCGGATGCTCGGCGGGTCCGCGGCGATGCGGCGCGTGTTCGAAATGGCGGAGCGCGTCGCGCCGACGGATGCGACCGTACTGGTCCTCGGCGAGAGCGGCACCGGGAAGGACCTGCTCGCGCAGGAAATCCACGCCCGCTCGCCGCGCGCGGGGAAACCGTTCGTCGCCGTGAACTGCGCGGCGCTGCCCGAAAACCTGATCGAGTCGGAGCTTTTCGGCTACGAGCGAGGCGCCTTCACGGGCGCGGCGCAGCAGCGCAAGGGCAAATTCGAGCTGGCGTCGAGCGGGACGCTCTTCCTCGACGAAATCGGCGACATGAATCCCGTGACGCAGGCGAAAGTGCTGCGCGCGCTCGAAAGCCACAAGATCGAGCGGCTTGGCGGATCACATTCGATCGATGTTGACGTGCGCGTCGTGAGCGCGACGCACCGCAAACTCGCCGCCGAAATTGCCGAGGGCCGCTTTCGGGAGGATCTGTACTATCGCCTCCGCGTCGTGACGCTGGAGATTCCTCCGCTGCGCGCGCACAAAGAAGACCTGCCGCTGCTTACCGGGGCGTTCCTCGAACAACTGGGCGCCCGCCACGGCCGCCGCGCGCGCTTGAGCCGCGAAGCGGCTGAACTCACGCGCCGCTACGACTGGCCCGGCAACGTTCGCGAGCTTCGCAATGCGCTCGAACGAGCGCTCGTCATGAGCAAAGGCGACGAAATTACCGCCGCCGACCTGCCCGAGGAGATACGCGCCAACACCGCGGCGGTTGCCGCAGCGCGCGACGGGGCAGCGAGCTCGTTTCTGACCCAGGCCGACTTTCGCGAGGCGAGGCGAAAGTTTGAGATTGCGTACCTCAAGCGCAAGCTGGAAGAGCACCGCTGGAATGTGTCGCAGACCGCCGTGGAGATCGGGCTGCACCGCCAGAGCTTGCAGGAAAAGCTCCGCGAATTGGGCATCCAGCGGCCGGGGAAATGACAAGCATGCAGCGGTCCATCGATGACACCGCTGTAGGGGCGGGTCCCGACAGGATCGGGACCCTTTGAATCTGAACGAACGTTTCCGCCGTTCCGGCGCCGAGATTCCTCGGCCCTCGCCACTGCGCCCGATTTCCGCGCGAAGTGAGCAGAAGGGCGCGGAAATCGGGCTGCTCGGTCCTCGGAATGACAGATTTGGGCGCAGCGAACGATACCAACAGAGCCAAAGGTCATGAATTTGATCCTGCAGATTGCGGGGTTCATCCTCGCGGGCGGCGAAAGTTCGCGCATGGGGCGCGACAAGGGATTGCTCGAATTGGGCGGCGTGCTGCTGATTCTGCGAACCGCGCGCCTGGTTGAAACGGTCGCGGGCCCGCCGGCGGTGATCGGTAATGTGGAAGCGTACCGCTCGTTCGGGCTGCGGATCATCGGCGACGACTGGCCGGGCGCGGGCCCTCTCGGCGGAATCGCGACAGCCCTGCGCGCGTCGGACGCTCCGTGGAGCCTCGTCGTGGCGTGTGACCTGCCGTACCTCACCCGCGATTGGCTCGACTACTTGATCGCTCGCGCTCTTGCGTCGCCGGCGGACGCCGTGCTGCCCATGAACGCGCTTGGCGCGGAGCCGCTCTGCGCGATCTACCACAAGCGCTGCGAGCCCGCGATCCGCAAGGCGCTCGAGAGCGGCACGAGAAAAGTCACGGACGGCTTGGAAGAGGTCCGCATCGAGACGATCGCGCCCGCCGAATGGAAAGCCTTTGATTCCGAGGGCCTCCTGTTCAAGAATATGAACTCGCCTGAGGATTACGAGGAGGCGCGAGCGAAGCTGGGCGGCGCGCGCAGCAGGTAACGCGCCGAGCGCGATGGCAGGGAGCGTTCGCACAAGATGCCCAACCGCTACTTCGAATTCCGCAACGTCTCGAAATCGTTCGACGATCTTGTCGTGCTCAAGGACGTGAGCTTTTTCGTCGAGCAGGGTGAAACGGCCGTGATCATGGGCCGCAGCGGCGTGGGAAAGTCGGTTTCGCTGAAGCTCCTGACGGGCTTCCTTGCTCCGGACGAAGGCCGCATCATCGCGGCGGGCCAGGATGTGACCGGCTGGAGCGAGGAGCAGTTTGCCGAGATCCGACGGCGCGCGACGATGGTCTTTCAGTCCGGCGCGCTTTTCGATTCGCTGACCGTCGCCGAAAACGTGGCCTTTCCGCTGACCAGCAGGGGCGGTCATCTGGATCAGGATGAGATCGACCGGCGCGTGGCGGAATTGCTCGAGATGCTCGAAGTATCGAGCTTTGCGGACCGCTTGCCAGCGGACTTGAGCACCGGCACGAAGCGCTCGGTGGCCATCGCTCGCGCCCTCGCGGACAATCCCGACGCGATCCTCTACGACGAACCGACCACGATGGTCGATCCCCTGATGGCGGCGCACATCAGCGAGCTGATCGTGAAGCTCAAGACGACGCTGCACAAAACTTCCGTCGTGGTAACGCACGATACGCATCTCGGAAAGAAACTCGCCGACCGCGTCATCTTTCTTCACGAGGGACGCGTCGGGTTTTTCGGCACGTGGGCTGAGCTGGAAGCCTCGAGCGAGCCCTTCCTCCGCAATTTCCTTCTCGAGGACGAGTTGATCCCCGCGCTGGACGCGACCGTGTGAGCGAAGCCACCGCATCCGATCCCAAAAAGCAGCTTCGCCGCGTGATGGGGTTCTGGGACGTCCTGCTCTTCAACATCGCGGCGGTGCTCGGGCCGCGGTGGATTGCGGCTGCGGCGCACAACGGAACTTCGTCGATCAGCCTCTGGGTTCTGGCGGCGCTCCTGTTTTTTCTGCCGACGGCGCTGATCGTCGTCGAATTGTCGACGCGCTTTCCCCACGAAGGCGGACTCTACGTCTGGTCCAAGGAGGCCTTCGGCGAATTCCACGGATTCGTGACCGGATGGACCTACTGGGTCTACACGTTCTTCTATTTTCCGGGATTGTTGATCGCCAGCGCGGCGATGGCCGCCTACATCGGGGGCGCAGGCGCGGCGCACCTCGCGCAGAGCCGCCCATTCCTGCTGATCGTAGCGATTGCCATGCTTTTCGCCGCCGTGCTGCTCAACATCATCGGTCTGAACGTGGGGAAGTGGTTGCAGAATGCGGGCGGGATCGGCACGTATATTCCCTTGCTGATGCTGATCGGGATGGGAGCTTACCTGTGGCGCACGCACGGTTCCGTCACGCATTTCACTTGGCCGAACATGCTGCCGGTGTGGAACTGGGGCACCGTGAATTTCTGGCCGCAGATCGCCTTCGCGTTCACGGCGCTCGAGCTTTGCTCGACGATGAGCGAGGAAGTCCACGAACCACACAAGACGTTTCCGCGCGCCGTGCTTGGCTCGGGAGTTCTGATCGCGGCCGCGTACATTCTGGGCACGTTTGCGCTGCTCGCGATTCTACCGGCGCAGGCGGTCGATCCGAAGAGCGGAGTCTTTCAGGCGATGACGGCCGGCTCCACGACGCTCGGGATCGCGTTTTTCGGCATCGTCGCCGCCTTTCTGGTGTTATTCGGCAATGCAGGCGGCGTGGGAACCACTGTCGCGGGAGTCGCGAGGATTCCCTTTGTCGTCGGCATCGATCGGTATATGCCCGCGGCCTTCGGCAAAATCCATCCGAAATGGAAAACGCCTTGGGTCTCGATCCTCGTGCAGGCGGGCATTTCGTGCGTGATCCTGCTTTTGATTCAGATCAACGAGACAGCGAACAGCGCCTACCAGATTCTCGTGGACGCAGGCACGATCCTGTACTTCATCCCGTTCCTGTATATGTATGCGGCGGCGATCAAGCTGGCCTACCGTCCCGACCGTACGGCGAACGCGAATGCCGCGCTGATCCCGGGCGGAAAGCTCGGAGTGTGGATCGCGAGTCTGCTCGGTGGCGCCGTGGTGCTCGGAGGGATTGTGCTGTCGTTCATTCCTCCGGCCGAAGCCGCCAACAAGTGGCTCTTCGAGGGAAAACTCGTGGGCGGAACGCTCGGCGCTTTCCTGCTCGGGCTCGTTCTCTACTTGCGTGGCGCGCGCGCCAAGGCACGCGAAGCCGCGCAGTCTGCAAACTGACAATTCGCTAAAGAATCGCAGCTGTAAGGGCGGGTTTGAAACCCGCCCCTACACCACTCGCAGTATTATCCCGCTTGCACTGAGGTAGGAGCGCGAACTGCGCTTTAGAAACCTTCTTCAATCAGCCTGCTGATCGTAAGGCGCGATTTTGGGTGGCCTTGGTGCGCTTGGAGCAGGCTTTCGACGTACTTCGCAAGAATGTCGCACTCGAGATTCACTGCATCGCCCACGACCATCGATTTGACGTTCGTATGCTCGTATGTAAATGGGATGATGGCGATATCGGCCACGCCGTCCTGCCAGCGCGCGACGGTCAGGCTGATGCCATCGATCGCGATCGAGCCTTTTTCCGCGACGTAGCGGCGCAAATCCTCCGGCACGCGAATCGAAAGCCACCAGTTGTCGCCCTCAGGGGCCAGGCGCGCGACGCGGCCCACGCCGTCCACGTGCCCCTGGACGAAATGGCCGCCCAGCTGCCCGCCCGCTGCGAGCGGGCGTTCGAGGTTCACCAGATCGCCCGGCTTCTTTTCGCCGAGCGACGTGCGCCGCAGCGTTTCGCCGGAAAGATCGGCAGAGAAGTGGCTAGGGCCGCATTCGATGGCCGTCAGGCAGCAGCCGTTGACCATGATGCTGTCGCCGGGCTTCATCTGCGCCGCGATTTCGCCCGCGCCGGAAAGATTCACGCGGAGCCGTCCGCCGTCCGTGCTGCGTTCGAGCGAGTCAATTTTTCCGACGTGTTCGGTGATTCCCGTAAACATCGTGAAAATATCCTTCGACGATGAAGTCTGGCCCGTAGCGATTCACCGTCAAATTTTCGAGCGCGGGGGATTTGGGAAACCAGGTCGATGGGATTGCCGCCATCGGCACGCCGCCCGTCCCCATAATCTTCGGAGCATAGAAGAGAATCATTTTGTCCACAATATCGGCTTTGAGCGCGGCTCCATTCAATTTCGCGCCGGCTTCCAGGACGACGTGCAAAATCTCGCGCTTGCCAAGCTCACGGAGCACCGCGTGCAAATCGACGCGGCTTCGCCGCGCGGGCGCGTGAAACACCTCGACACCCGCCTTGGTGAGAGCGCGCGCCTTGCGCGAATCGGTCCGCAGCGTCGTGAACACGATCACGTCACGCTTTGCCGTTTTAACGAGCCTCGACTTCAGCGGCAGGCGCAGCCGCGAATCGAGTACCACGCGCAGCAGCCGGCGGCGCCGCGGCTCTCCGCTGCGATCCGTCAGCAGAGGATCGTCGGCCAGAACCGTGCCGATCCCCGTCAGCAGGGCATCGGCGGCGTGTCGCAGGCGCTGGACAGCCTCGCGCGCGGCTTTGCCCGTGATCGATGTGGCGCGGCCCGGCCGCATCGCAATTTGGCCGTCCAACGTGAGGGCGGTTTTGAGCGTCACAAAAGGAAGTCTCGTCCGGATCCATTTGGCAAAATCTTCATTCAGCTGTTTGGCGCTGCTTTCGTCTGTTCCGATCCGGACTTCGATACCCGCGCGTTTCAACTCCGCGAAACCGCGCCCCGCCACGCGCGGGTTGGGATCCTTCATCGCGGCAACGACGCGCGTCACACCGGCTGCGATGATCGCTTTCGTGCAGGGTGGAGTTCGACCCGAATGGCAGCACGGCTCGAGCGCGACGTAGAGCGTCGCGCCGCGCGCCCTCTCGCCGGCCTGTTTCAGCGCAACCACTTCCGCGTGATCGCGCCGGTCGTACACGTGAACACCCTCGCCGACTTTCTGGCCGTCCTTGACGACTATCGCTCCGACGCGCGGATTCGGATGGGCGAGTGCCATCGCGTCGTGCACGAGGGTTAGCGCACTCACCATCCAAGAATTGTCTGCGGTCTGCCGCTCAATCGAAGAGCGAGTTGACATAGGTTTGCGCGTCGAAGGGCACCAGATCGTCCATCTGCTCGCCCGTGCCCACGAACCGGATCGGCAGATTCAGCTCGCGGGCGATGGCCACGACGATGCCGCCCTTCGCCGTGCCGTCGAGCTTCGTCAACACGATGCCGGTGACGCCGGCGTGGCTCCAGAATTCGCGCGCCTGATTCAGCCCGTTCTGTCCGGTCGTCGCGTCGAGGACCAGCAGGACGTCGTGCGGCGCGCCCGGCACGACTTTCGCGGCCGTGCGCTTCATTTTGTCGAGCTCGGCCATCAGGTTCGATTTCGTGTGCAGGCGGCCGGCGGTATCCACGATCACCACATCGGCGCCGCGCGACTGCGCGGCGGAAAGCGCGTCGAAAATAACGGCCGAGGGATCGGCGCCGGATTTGTGTTTCACGATTTCGACGCTCGCGCGGCGCGCCCAGACTTCAAGCTGCTCGATGGCCGCCGCGCGAAAGGTGTCCGCCGCGCACAGCACCACCGTCGCGCCTTCGCTCTTGAGGCGATTCGCGAGCTTGCCGATCGTCGTCGTTTTTCCCGTGCCGTTCACGCCGACGACGAAAATCACGCGCGGCGGCGGAATCGTCTTGCCGTCTGGAACGGCTGCGGGCGCTTCGAGGATTTTCAGGATTTGAAGTTTCAGTTCCCGCCTCAACTGTCCGGCGTCATCGATCTTATGTTCGTTCACCAACTGGCGCAGCGCCGCGAGTACTTCCTTGGTCGTGCGTACGCCGATGTCGGCGCCGAGCAGGGCCGATTCGAGCTGCTTCAGCAGCTCCGGATCGACGGGCCGGTCGCCCGTCAGCAGTTGCTCGACGCGGGCCGCCAGTTCGGTGCGCGTCTTGCTGACCGAGTCCTTCAGCCGCTCGAGGAGCGTCGGCTCCGGTTTTCCGAAGAGTGTGATCATGAGTTTCGTCGACGAATACGGCGGGAACCATTCTAGCAGAGGACACACTCGTGGCTCTGGAGGACACGCCACAGGCGGCAGCAGGATTACGGGCAGGGCGCCAGGCGCGCGAGCGGGCTTCCGAATGCCCGCTCGTCGCCGGGAGTTTGCATCACGCTGCCTAGTGATGCTTTTCGTCGTTCTTAGGAGGATTCGATTGCCTCTGCGGTTGGTTGTGAGATTGGTTCACGTGCGCGTTGCTTGGCCTGGCTCCGCCACCCGCGCCGCTGCGCGCCGCGTTGGAATTGGGGTTGCCGCCGCGCGGCGCGTTTGCATTCGTACGCGTGCGTGCCGCGTTCGCATTCGTGCGTGTCGCGTTCGCATTGTTGCGGGATACGCTCGGATTGTTCGAGCGAGCCGTGGCGTTGCTCGTTCCGCCACGCGGCGCAGACGCGGTCGTCCCTCTGGACGCAACCACGCCTCGATTGAAGTCGCCCGCCCGGGAAGTGGCGGCGATCGCCGGCCGCCCGTGGTTTTCGGACGCCAAGAACGCGCGGTTGGTGCTGGCAGCGTGCTCGTGCTGGGTTTGCATCGACGTTGCCCCGATGTGATTGTCGCGCTCCGCGAGCCTTTCTTGAGCCGTGGGCTGCGCCATGATCCCGCCGCGGCCGCCGTTGAAGCTGACGCGGCTCACGTTGGTGTTGCGAATCACGGTCCTGTCGACGTAAGTATTGTGCACGTATCTGGGGTCCACGTGCATGACCGCCGTGTTGTATGCGAACACGCCGTTCCGCCAGGCTCCGCCGTAGAATCCGACGCCGCCGTACCCGAAGCCGTAGTTAATGCCGCCGTAAAAGCCGACGTGCGGTCCCCAGTACCCGCCGTGCCAGAGGTACACGCCGTTGCCCCAGCCCCAATATCCGGGCGTCCATAGCAAGCCCACGGCGGGCGCTTCGACCCACGTGCCGGGAACCCAGTAGTAGCCGTCAGGGCCGTACGCCCAATAGCCGGGCGTCCACATGAAGCCGGGCCCGGGGCACAGCGGTTGATCGTACACCGGCAGCGCCGGCGGCCCGACCCTGATCGCCAGCCCGACCTGCGCCGTCGATGCAGCCGGCATTGCGAGCATTAGAACTGCGAGCAGTGCGAACGAAATGAAATGGATTTTGCGCATGTAGTCTCCCCCAAAGACTTCGGTTCGTAGTTTACGCCGACTATAAAACCCGCTGGGCCCGCGAAAGTTGTGCCCTTGTCTATCGGCAAATGCAAGGACTGGACACGGTTCCGAGCGCCGTGCCAAGTCGATGCGCGGCAAAGCCTTCGCGCAGGCGAGCCGATGATACGCCCGAACTCCGTCGATCGGCAACCGGCATTACGTCCGGGTAGCGTCCAAATCAGGACACTACGCCCGTTTGTGGCGTCCCGCTTTCAGTCCTTGAGGGTATTCCGCATGACTGCTGGACAGCGGGTTGTTTCCGAGTGCGCCGTCACTCGGGAACAATTGCCGCGCTGTCAGGAATGGTCGCATCTCCGGTTTAGCCGAGTTCTACTACAGACGGATGCAATACACTCACCGGTACTGCGTTTTGGACTAGAATGCGGCGCCTGGCTAGAAGTCGCTCATGGAGGACAGTATGACGAAGACGACCGAGATTGCGCCGGACATTTATCGTATCTCGATCTACGCCCCCTGGGGCGATCTCCAGTTCAATCACTTTCTGATAAGGGACCAGGAACCCCTTCTGTTCCACACCGGCCTTAGAGGGATGTTCTCAGAAGTTCGCGAGGCTGTTTCAAAGCTCATCAATCTGTCCGACCTGCGACATATCGGTTTCAGTCACTTTGAGTCGGACGAGTGTGGATCGCTCAACGAATGGCTTACTGTTGCGCCGCAGGCCGACGTGGTGTGCAGCCAAGTAGGGGCCCTCGTGTCCGTGAACGATTTTATTGGTCGCGAAGCCCACGCCCTCGCCGATGGCGAAGTATTTGCGACCGGCAACTACCGCTTCCGCTACTGCCAGACGCCGCATCTGCCGCACGGCTGGGATGCCGGTGTGCTTTTCGAGGAAACGCAGAAGACGCTGCTGTGCTCAGATCTCTTCCATGAGACAGGTGACGTTGAGCCATTGACGGAATCGGACGTGGTCGGCCGGTCCCACGAGGCAATGCTCAATTACCAGGGCGGAATTCTCGCCGAATATGTCCCTTACACTTGCCTGACTTCGAAAAACCTTCAGAAGTTGGCAGACCTCAAACCGAAGACGCTTGGCATCATGCACGGTTCGAGTTTTAGAGGGGACTGCGCGCGTGCCCTGGCCGAACTCGATCAGGCGTTCAAACAAGTCTTCGGGAGAGAGAACGCGACGAGATAAACCGGACAAAGCAAGGCCTGAACCAGCAGTCATACGGTCGGGTAGCCAGCCTACAGAACGGGGAATGTACTCATTATCAGCACCCGGCTTCCCTTGGGCTGCCATGGATGCTGCGTTTCACCGGGAGCCCAGAACTCATCCGGGCAAAGGTTTCACCACCCTTCATCTCCCAACGGACTCAGGGCAGGGAGGCGCAAAAGATTGCAGAGAAGGGCGCGCGGAGGGTCAAACTTCGACGAGCGCGGCGGTGAGCCGCAGGCGTCCGGCGTGGATCGCCGACTCCAGCGCGTTCACCACTTGCGGATCGAAGCGCGAGATGCTCAGCGAGCGAATCCGCTCAATCGCGTAGTCGAGGTCCATCGCCGACTGATACGGGCGGTTCGTGGTGATGGCGTCGAACGTGTCGGCCACGGCGATGATGCGCGCCATGAGCGGGATTTGCTCGCCCTGAAGGCCGTACGGGTAGCCCTGGCCGTCCATGCGCTCGTGGTGGAGTTCGATGCCCGGCAGCATCTCCTTCAACTGCGCGACCGGACGCATGATGTTGGCGCCTTTCACGGTGTGCTGTTTCATCAAATCGAATTCTTCATCGGTCAGCTTGCCCGGCTTTTTCAGCACGCGATCGTCGACGCCGATCTTGCCCACGTCGTGCAGCAGAGCGGCGATGCGCAGCCGGTCGAGCTCTTCGGCGCTGAGCCCCAGGCCGTCGCCGATGATGATCGAGTATTTCGCCACGCGTCCGGAATGGCCCCGGGTGTACGGGTCCTTTTCGTCGATGGCCGCGGCGAGCATGCGGATCGAGCCGAGGAAGAGCTCGCGGTTCTGTTCCGCCGCTTCCTTCAGCCGGTCGACGTACTGCTCGATATCTCCGGCCATGTTGTTGAACGTTTCGGCGAGTTCGCTGATCTCCGCGGCGCCGCGCACCTCGACGCGTTCGTGGAATTCGGCGCGGCTGATGGCGCGTGTGGATTCCACGAGGCCGCGAATCGGGCGCGTGATCTCGAAGGCAAGCAAATATCCGACGATCAGAGCCACGAGCGTCACGCCGACGACGAAGCGGAGCGCCTCGGCCGTCAGCTCTTCGACTCCCGCATCCACCCGGGCGTCCTCCAGGCTGCGCTGCGCGATCACAGCCCAGCGAAGCTCGGGGATCGTGCTGTACGTGCCGATCATTTCAACCGTGTGCCGCTTGTCCTTGCCGGGCGCCTGGAAGTTCGTCGTTTGCGTCGCTCGCAGCTCCTGCGGCAGTTCGGTCACCTGCTTTGCGAGCGGCGAAGTGGACCGGACGTCGCGTCCGGGAACCATGTCGCGCGTGTCGGGGTAGGCGACGATTTGCCCGTGGGCGTTCACGATGTAGACCGTGCGGTCTCGGATGCTCACGTCGCGCAACCGCGACTGCAACCGGTCGAGCGAAACGACCGCGCTCAGCATTCCAGCGAACTGGCCGTCGGCAAGCAGCGGAATCGACATGACCAGGGCCGGGCGATTGTCCTGCCCGAGCGCGAAGGGCTCGCTGATGGAATCGAAGCCCTGGATGCTAGAGGTGAACGCGCGCTTCAAGGCCGCGCCCACGAACGGATCCCGGTCCGCGCTGAAACTCCCGGCCGTCGGCCCTTTGCCCTGACGGCTTACGGCGGTGACGTAGAGAATGTTGGGATTGTTTTCGACGAAGCTCTGAAGCAGCCGCGAAAGCTGCGGAGCGTGCGTGGGGTCGTCCACGTCCTGAATCCAGCCGGTCAACGCCAGCACCTGCCGCTCGCTCAGAAGCTGTTCGCGCAGGCTCTGTTCGAACAGCAGGGTCTCGCTCGCCAGCGACCGCGTGATTTCGCTCTGCTGGACGCGCTCGGTATCCTGAAGTTTCTCTTCGCTTAGCCCCAGGACCTGGCGGTGGTAAAGCCATAGAGGCATGGCGCTTACGAGGAGAAGAGCCCCCAGCACGATCCAGAGGATGCGCAGCCGCCGGGTCGTCAGATGCTTGTGCGCTTCAGTGGGCATACAGGTGCCATCGAAATGCTAGCGGAGGCGAAGGGGCGGCACAACTGGACCAAGGTACCAGAGTGCCCGATAAGCTATAGGCGCGGTGGAAGTTGATGACCTTTGCATCCCCTGAGTACCGGATGCCGGGTCAGAGGCGACATCGCCTAGCGGCGGATCGTCAGGCGACTCTCCTTGCCGGCAATGAGCCGCTCCATATTCGAGCGGTGCTTCCATAGGACGAGAAGGGAAATCGCAACTGTCCCCGCCGTGACGTACCAGGGCGGCGCGTGCCGCGGCGCGTAGAGGAAATAGACGAAGACGGGCAGCGCGGCCGTCGCGACGATCGATCCGAGCGACGAATAGCGCCAGAACGCCACGACCAGGAGCCAAAGCACGGCCGCAAGCACCACCGCATCGCTGCAAATGGGCAGGAAGGCCCCGAAAGTGGTCGCCACTCCCTTGCCTCCGCGAAAGCGCAGCCATACCGGAAACACGTGGCCGATCACGGAGGCAACCGCCGCGATCATCATCCACCGGCCGCTCGAGCCGGTTACGCGCTCCGCGAGCCACACCGCCAGGTAGCCTTTCCCGGCATCGAGAACAAGCGTGAGCACCCCTGCGAGCGCGCCCGCGCTGCGCGCGACGTTGGCGGCGCCGATATTGCCGCTTCCCGTCGAGCGGACGTCCGGGCCGCCTCGGGCCTTCACGATCAAAATTCCGAACGGAATCGATCCGAGCAGGTAGGCGACGACGGGGATCAGCCAGTGGAGATTCACACAGCTCCCTTCACGAACGCAAAACTTTCGAGTTTCTTATACTCCGCGCCCGAGCGTTTCAGCGTGCTTTCGTACAAGTGGAATTCCGTCTCGCACGCCGATCCGAAATCGGGCGGCGTCATTTTTTGCACATGGCGAACCAGTTTGTCGACGCCGTGGGGTGACTCAAACCGCGCGAGCGTCAAGTGCGGCACAAACGCGCGCTGCTCGCGCGCGATGCCCAGCGGTTCGAGCCCGCGCTCGATGTCCGCAGCGAGCTGCGCGAGGTTCTGCGAAACCTTCATTCCGCACCAGGCAACGCGCGGGCGGCGTTCATTCGGAAAGAATCCCACTCCGCGAAAGTGCATCTCGACCGGCGCGCTCGATCGTACGCTCGCGAGCGCCGCGCGGATCGGATCGAGCTTTTCCGCCGGCACGTAGCCGATGAATTTGAGCGTAATGTGCATTCTCTCCGGCAGCACCCAGCGCGCGCTCTTGCAAAGCGGTCGCAGATTTGCGATCAGTTCGCGGACCGCCTCGCGGACTTCGTCCGGGAAATCGAGCGCCACAAAAAGCCTCATGTTTCACTGGGTCAAAATCTCAAGAGTCCGTTCTATTCAATTCTCGGATGTAGGGGCGGGTCCCGAGAGGATTGGGACGCAAGAGACGCGCCCCGCGAAGCCATCCGGGACGCAAACGACGCGTTTGAAACCCGCCCCTACAATCCCATTTGCGTGTCATCGCACCCTCTACACTTTTTTCGGCGGCGGAAACAAGAAATAGCGCCGCACGGCGTCGAGCGCATTCTGCGTGGCAAAATGGCGAATGCGGTCGCGGTCGCCCGGAAAGCGAAAGCTCTTCTCGCGCGGCCCGCGCTCGTCCGCGATGCCGATGTGCACCAGCCCGACTGGTTTTTCCGGCGTTCCGCCGGTCGGTCCGGCAATGCCCGTCACGCCCACGCCGATCGTCGCGCCGGTGCGCTTGCGAATGCCCTCGGCGAGCGCGAGCGCCACTTCCGAGCTGACCGCCCCTTTCGCCTCGATCAGCTCCGCCGGGACGCCCACGAGGCTCGTCTTCAACTCGTTGCTGTAGCAGACGACACCGCCCAGGAAATACGCGGAGCTGCCCGAGAAATTCGTCAGCCGCTGGGCCAGCATCCCTCCCGTGCAGCTTTCGGCGACGGCGATCGTGGCGCGATTCTCGGTGAGCAGCCGCGCGACAATCTCTTCGAGCGTTTCGCCGCGCGCCGAAACAAGATTTTCGCCGAGCGCCAGAGCCATTCGCCCGGCGATCTCGTCGAGACGCGCTTCGGCCTGCACGGGATCGTCCGACCACATCCGCGGGTGAAGCTGGATGTAGCCGGCCGAGGCGAGGATGGTGGTCTCCGTATCGGGATATGCGGCGTAGAGCGGGGAGACGCGCTGTTCGACTTCGGACTCGAACAGCCCAACGATGCGCAGATCGCGCGTGAACAGCCGCTCCTTGATTCCAAGCCGCGCGATGCGCGGTTTCACTTCGGCTTCGAAAAGCGTGCGAAGTTCGTTCGGCACGCCCGGAAGCAGAATCAGAATATGTCCCTTCGCCTCGATCCACATTCCCGGCGCCGTCCCGCGGCGATTCGGCAGCACCGTCGCGCCCTCGATTACCATCGCCTGCCGCTTGTTGATTTCGGGCATCGAGCGCCCGAACCGGCGAAATCGTTCCTCGATTTTCTGGAATGTGGCTTCGTCGCGCACGAGCTTGCGGCCGAGCAGATCGGCGACGGTCTGGCGTGTGCGGTCGTCGTCGGTGGGACCGAGGCCGCCGGAGGAAACGATTACGTCGGCGCGTTCGAGCGCGTGGCGGAACGACGCCTGCATCTCCTCCGGATCATCGCCGACCACTGCTTTGTGCACCACGCGGACGCCGACCTTGTTCAGTTCGTCCGTCAGGAAAAGCGAGTTCGTGTCGAGCCGGTAGGGCGTCAGCAGCTCCGACCCCACCGCGATGATTTCCGCCTTCATGCCCAAAGAGTTGTACTCGATGATGGCGAGGAAGTGCAAGGGACGGCGAGAATCGGGGAGCGTCCATGCTCACGCTGCTTCTCTTCAGGGAACCGACATTTGGCGTGCTTCAGGCTCATCCTAGGTAAAGGGAACTTGACATATAGTCAAGGAACGTGTACATCCAGTGTCTGAGGCTACTCCCATGACGGCGAATTGCAGCTGGCTTTCACGTTTGCGGAGACCGGTGTTCCTGTGGTGGATAGCAGCCTTTGCAACTGAACTCGCCGTGGATTCGTTATTCAAGTACGGAGCACTCAATCCCCAGGTTCGACCTTTCGTTGGATTTCTACCGGCCCTGATGTGGATTCTCGTCACCGTGGTGTTTGTCGGGACAGTCCTCAAGTCGGATGAATTCCAGCAGCGCATCCAGCTGCAAGCCCTGGCCATCGCGTGCGTGCCGACTGCCATTCTAGTTCTGGTTTTCTCCGGTTTGGAACGCGCTGGAATCTACCGCGCGACTTGGAGCGACGTCGGGGGTCCCTTCATGTTTCTGTTGCTGATCGCCTACGTTTTCTCCGCGTGGAGATACCGATGAAAAACGTCGCTCGCGATTTGGAAACTGCCACGAAACAACAGTGCACGGTTTTGAGCCTCTACTTTTCCGGGGCCGTGGGCGTGATTCTCTATGTGGCTGGTTTGGTTTTCCTCGCCTACAGAAAGAATTGGGCGGCCCTGCCGTTGTGGTTGGTTCTTCTCCCTTCCTTGAAATGGGCTTACCTGCGATTTTTTCCGCGCATATCGAAATGGACGGGCTATGGGCGCGTCGATGACAAGCTGCCGGCAAGCGTGAAAAGGGCGCCCGTCGAAGTCACGTATTACTCTCTTCTGGGCTGCCCTTTCTGCCCGATCGTGGAACAGCGCCTGAAAAGATTGCAAAAGGAGATGGATTTCACGCTCACAACAATCGATCTCACTCTCAAACCACAGCTGTCGGCGAGTAAGGGAATTCGGTCGGTTCCTGTTGTGGAAGTGGGCAAAGACCGCCTGGTAGGGAATGCCACAACGGAGCGATTGGCCCAGTTAATTAGTCATGCACAATCACCCGGACTATCTCGTGCGAGTTAGCGCTCCATGAAAAACCGGCTTCGCGTTCTTCGCGCTGAGCATGAATGGTCCCAGGCGGACTTGGCCGCGCGGCTGAAAGTGTCTCGTCAGACCGTAAACGCCATTGAAACTGGCAAATATGACCCCAGCCTGCCGCTCGCCTTTCGCATCGCCGAGGTCTTCAATCAGCCCATCGAGGCGATTTTCGAACCCGCCTCCGGCCAATCCGACGACGGCTTCTCTGGAGCTAGCTAGCCATTCAGCGGAAGTCCCGCGACGTCCCAGTCGAGGGTAAAGAGGGCGTTGTTGGTGGTGATCATGGCGCGGTGGCTGGGCAGCAGGGCGAGGCCGACGATGTTCGCTCCGCTCAGCACCAATTCGGCTTGGGCCTGCGGCGTGAAGCGCACGATCCCGCGCTTGCCGCCGAGCGACCCCGCGACGTAAAGATTGCCGGCGCGATCGAACGCGAGTCCCTGCGGCCGCCCAAGCCCGCGGAAAAACACGCTGACCTCGCCCGCGGGAGAGATTCTGTACACGCGGTCGAAGCTCGATGTCGTCGGCCCGGTGACGAACAGCTCGCCTGCCGGGCTGAACGCGAGATGATACGCCGCGACCGAAGGCTCGAGCGTCGCAAAAACGAAGATTTCGCGGTCCGCGCCGATTTTGAAGATCGTTCCGCTGCGGTCGCCGACGTAGAGGTTTCTGTTTTTGTCGAACGCGAGGCCGGTGGCGATGCCCATGCCCTCGACCCACTGCATCGAGCGGCCGTCGGGCGAAACGCGATGGATTGTGCCGTCGTTCCGGCAGGAGACGAAAAGATGGCCTTCGCGGTCGATGGCGAGGCCCGTGGGATTCATCAGCTCCGTGATGTATGGCTTCACCGTGTGGTTCGCGGTGATCTTGTAGAGCGAGACGGGAACCTTCTGCCCGCGCTGGCCGCTGAATGTCACGTAGACGTTGCCATCTGCGTCGACCGCGGGATTGCCGACGGGATGCAGGTTGTCCGCAATCTGCACGCCGAGCGCGATCGGGAAAGGCGCGCTTTCGATGGACCCCATTCGCACCCGCACCGCGCCGCCCGAAGCTCCGTCGGGGACTCGCGCGATCAGGATGTTGTCCCCGGCCATGACGAGGCTGCCTTCGGCAGGGCCAAACTGCACCTGCGGCCGCGTGTGGTTGCGCACGGCGAAGCCGCTCCCCTGGATCGAGATTTCGCCGCCCGGCAAGGCCGCTCCCGGCTTGATGCTTTCGATTCTTGGTGTGCCGTTCGCTTTCAAGATCGGTTCACAGTCTCCCCGTCACAGTCCCGCCGCTCGCGCGATCCACAGCCCGAGTCCCGCGTAAATGGCCGCGACCCAATCGTCCGCCATGATTCCCCAGCCGCCGGGCAACGATTCCGCCTGCCGCACGGGAAAAGGCTTCCAGATGTCAAACGCCCGAAAAAGTATAAAACCCAGCAACAAATATTTCCAGCTAAGCGCCGTGTGGGGCGTGATCAGACCGATCAGCGAATGCGACCAGACGTTTTCGGGGAGCGCCCTCGCAATCGGCAAACTACATCCCAAAACGAGTGTAAGGTGCTGTCCCGACACTTCGTCGACGACGACGCGTTGCGGATCCTTGACGCTCCAAAACTCCGCGGCGCGATTGGCGGACCACACGCCGAGCGCCGCCGTCACGACGACAAGAAACCATTGAATCAGCAGGATGTGGCCGAACCCGCCAAAAACGAGGTCGCCCAAACCAAGTATGGCCGCCAGGATAACCCACATCGGAAGAATAGCGAGCAAAAGCCCCGCGAGAGAACCGAAAGTTCCGGGCGCTTTCGGAATATAGCCCAGCCCGCAAGCGGTTGCGACGAACAACGCGAAGCGCGGCTTGCCCGCCACGGCGGGCTTGCGCGACGCTGCGTCACCCGCGGCCGACGGCACAGGCGCGTCAGTTCTTTCTTTTATCTGGGCGTTCATCCGGGTCTCGATCGGGAATTTCAGGAATGGATTCGTCGAGCACCGGCTCGCTGACAACGTACTTCTCGCTCGCCCAGTTGCCGAGATCGAGCAGGCGGCAGCGCTCGCTGCAAAACGGGAACTCGGCGTCGGTCGCGGAATCGGTCGGCTTCCGGCAGATCGGGCAGTGGTGCCTCACTCGAAGAGCATACCGCAAAGCCTACAAGGGCGCAGCAAGCCTCCGGTCGCGGGTACTGGGTCAGCTTCCCCAATGGGCGTTTGCGGCCAAGTGAATTCCTCCCGACTGCGCCGAGGTCCAAGCACAAGAGGCCAATGCCCTCGTTCTCAGGCGCCGGCTCAACCTGTAGTAGGCTATTGCGGTCATTATGGCTGAGCCGCTTCAACAACTGCGCGACCTGCTCGCCCAGTCGCACTGGGACGCGGCAACCGAACTGCTCCGCAAGCACGACCCTGGTGAAGCAGCGGATGCGATACTTCGTCTGCCGTTCGAGCAGCAGCGGCTCTTGTTTCGCCATCTGCCTGTGGATCTCGCAGCGGCGCTTGCCGAGCATTTCCCGTATTTCCACGCGTACGTTCTTCTCTATTCGCTGACGACTCCCGAGATCGCGGCGATCGTCGGCGCGATGCGTCCCGCCGAACGCGAAGAATTCCTGGACGCGCTTCCCGAGGAGTCCTGGCAAAGCCTCATGAAGACGCTGGAGGAAGCGCGTCTTGGAGCGGCGCCACCGGTAGCAGAGGTGCCGCAGGCCGGCGAGGAGCCAGCGTCAGTGTTACCGTCGGCGGGACTGCAACCGATCATCCAAGCGCGGCAGATCGCAATGGGATTCCAGCAACCGGAAGGGCGAGAGATTCAAGTCGTTGCGCCAATGGACTTGTCGATCGAGCCAAACACGATTCTCGCGCTCCTGGGTCCTTCGGGGTCGGGTAAGTCGACGATCTTGAGGATGCTCTCCGGGCTCCTGGCCCCCTCCCAAGGGGAAGTTCTCTGGCATGGCAAACCGTTGCAGGGATCGCACCCGAACGTCGCGATCGTTTTCCAGAGCTTCGCCCTATTCCCATGGCTCAGCGTACTCGAAAATGTGGAATCGCCGCTTCTCGCGCGCGGTATGGCGCATCCCGAGCGCCACAGCCGGGCGCTCAAGGCGCTCGATTCGGTGGGACTGAAGGGGTTCGAATCGGCCTACCCGAAAGAGTTGTCCGGAGGGATGAAACAACGAGTGGGTTTCGCGCGGGCGCTCGCCGTCGAGCCGGAAGTCCTCTTCATGGACGAGCCGTTTTCCGCGCTGGACGTGCTTACGGCGGAGAATCTGCGCCGCGAACTGATGGAGCTTTGGACCGGGAAGAAGATTTCCACGCGCAGCATTTTTCTCGTGACGCACAACATCGAGGAAGCGGTGCTGCTGGCCGATCGAGTTATCGTTCTCGGGAGTAGCCCCGCGACGATCCGCGCGGATTTTTGCATCCCCCTGGCGCAGCCAAGGGACCGGAAGTCGGCCTCGTTTCCTCTTTACGTCGATTACATTTACAAGGTCATGACGCAGCCCCGGCTGGAACTCGCTCCGCCACTGCCTGCCGGAGCCGAGGCCAAGCCACAATGGCAGATGCTACCGCACACGAGACCGGGCAGCATTGCGGGCTTGCTCGAGCTGCTCATCGATCACGGCGGCGAAGAAGATCTCTACCACGTGGCCGAGCAGCTTCTTCTCGAAGTCGATGACCTGCTTCCCATCGTCGAGGGCGCCACGCTGCTCGGCTTCGCCACCACGCGCGAAGGCGATGTGAAGACTACGCCGGAGGGAAGGGCTTTTGCCGAGGCCGACATTTCCACCCGCAAATCGCTCTTCCGTGATGCGGCGCTCGCTCGTGTAGCCCTGCTTCAGAAAATGAAGTCGGCGCTCGAGAGCAGATCGGATCATGTGATGCCGCTCGAATTCTTCCACGACATCCTCGATGAACACTTCACCGAACCGGATGTTGAGCAGCAGATCGAGACGGCCCTCAACTGGGGCCGCTATGCCGGGATCTTCAGCTACGATGCTGAAAGCGGCACGCTCCGGCTGCACCAAGCCAACGAACCCGCAAGCGAAGATATTCGGGCGCACCGATGAAATCGCGGCCCGCGCAAAGCGATCCCGCCAAAGCCCTGTCCTGGGGGATCCTCGCCCAGGGCGCGCCGTCGCTGCTCAAAGACTTGCCGATCTTGCTGGCCGTTTTTTCCGTGTTCTACGCCTTTCTCGCCATGACGCGGTATTGGCTTACCCCGGTCAGCTCGCAAACCGAAATTGACCTGCGCCTCGGCGCGCTGCCGGCATACGCGATGTTTTCCATCACGCGCATCGCGATTTCCTACGTCATCAGCCTAGTTTTCAGCATCGCCTATGGATACGTCGCCGCATACAACGCGAAGGCGGAGCGCGTCATGATTCCGCTGCTTGATACGCTGCAGTCCATTCCGGTGCTGAGTTTTCTGCCCGGCGTCATGCTTGCGATGGTCGCCCTGTTTCCCAGCCGGCAGTTCGGGATAGAGCTCGGGTCCATTCTCCTGATTTTTTCCGGGCAGGCGTGGAACATGGCGTTTAGCTTTTATTCGTCGCTCAAGTCCATTCCGCGCGAAATGCACGAGGTCGCTCAGGTCTATCGCTGGAGTCCGTGGCAAAAACTCCTGCAAATGGAGCTTCCGTTTGCGGCCATTGGACTCGTTTGGAATTCGATGATCTCCGTGGCGAGCGCCTGGTTCTACTTGATTGCCTGCGAGATGTTCGTGTTGGCGAAACGCGATTTCCGACTGCCCGGGCTCGGGTCCTACCTGCAAACGGCGGCAAACGCCGCGGATACGCGAGCGATTGTCTGGGGCTTGATCATGATGGTCGGCGTGATTGTGGCGATGGACCAGCTCATCTGGCGCCCGGTCATTGCCTGGGCGGAAAAATTCAAGTTCGAACAGGTGGAGGGCGCGCGGGCCCAGCGCTCGCCTGTTCTCGATTTGCTGAGAAGCTCGCGAGTGATGCCGCTGATGGGCCGCGTGTTTGTCGGTCCGGCCCGCGAACGCCTCGATCTGCGTTTCGCAAGGGCATGGTCACACCGTCGCGAAGATCATCGCCCGAACCAGCCGGCCCGGTGGGTCTCGTATGCGATCGGGATTGCTGTCTCGCTTGGCATCGCTTATGCCGTCGTGAAAATGAGCGGGCTGGCCGCCATGGTGACCCACTCGGAACTGCGGGGCATCCTTGTGGGAGGCGGCGTCACCTTTCTGCGTGTCGAGTTCACTCTGCTGCTCGCGGCGCTGTGGACCATCCCGGCCGGCGTGGCGATCGGCCTGAACGCCAAGCTTTCGGCCGCACTCCAGCCGATTGTGCAGGTCGTTGCTTCCGTGCCGGCCACGGCCCTGTTCCCGATCATTATTCTTCTCCTGACTCGGGTCGGCGGAGGGCTTGCGGTCGGCTCGATCGTGCTGATGCTTCTTGGCACGCAGTGGTACATCCTGTTCAACGTTATCGCCGGCGCGATTGCCCTGCCGACCGACTTGAAGGAAGTCTGCGGCGTCTTCCAGTTCGGCAGATGGGAACGATGGCGAGAGCTGATTTTGCCCGGAATCTTCTCTTACTTGATCACCGGTTTTGTGACCGCGTCGGGGGGCGCCTGGAATGCGAGCATTCTGGCCGAATACTTCCACCTGAACGGTCAGACTTACTCGACGACCGGATTGGGCGCCGTGGTCAGTGAAGCGGCGGATAAAGCGAACTATCCTGTCCTTCTCGTCGCGACGATGCTGATGGCCCTCATCGTCCTGACCATCAACCGCCTCGTCTGGCGCCGCCTGTATACGCTGGCATCGACGAGGTTCAAGCTGGAAACGTAACGCCCGCAGCCGGCCTCATTTTGCCGCCCGCATCGCGGCTGCGGAGTGGAGGCGCACTTTTGCGAGGAACACACTATTTCTTCGGATCGCCGGGGGGTGGCGCGCCGCTACGCGCCTCGGTCGAAACGCCAGGGTCGAGCCCGAGATAGGTGAGCCCAAGGTAGTGTGCCGTTCTCTCGAACTGCGACGATAGATGCCCGCGGTAGATCGAAGCGTCGCGATAGTAGCGCTGCATGCGCTCTCCGTCTTTCGCGGCGCTTGAGCCGGACGTGCGAAACATCATCTCGATTGCTTCCCAGGCGAGCCGCCCGGCGTGTTGCAGGCTCGTGACGAGCCTAAGGTCCTCTTCCATCGTGAACGGCTTTCCGCCTTCGAATCCACGCCGGCAATATTCCATATACACGTCTCCGGCGCTCAGCACGATCCGCTCCGCTGCATCCAGCATTCCGAGCGCGAGTCCGAGGTAGCGTTGGTAGTCATGGTGCGTGTAGCGCGGCTGGATGGGCGGATAGAGCGTGTTCTTCGTGCGCATCAGGTGCTCGTACTCGTCAAGGGCGGCGTAGCCGAGACCGACGAGTATCGCGTCGAGTTCGGCGCGGAAGAAAGAAAGGCACCGGCCCGCGTACATCGGGTTGCCGTGAAGGCGGGAGCCGGGCGTTCCGTTCGTGACGTCGACGTTGAGCATGTCGAGATGGACCACATGATTCTTGGGCAGCCGTGCGCCCTCGACCAGGATCGAATTCGAGCCGCTGCCCTTCATGCCGAGGATGGCGCCCCAATCGTCAAGCATCTTCCACTGCGCGCGGGGAATCAGCGCGATGCCCGCACCCGGCGGGCCCGGTCGTTCGCCTGAGATCAGCACGGTGGGCATGAAGTGCGTGGCGTAGGGCGCGCCCGAGGCGTATCCCCACTTGCCCTTCACGAGCCAGCCGCCATCCGCCGGCGACGCGGTTCCGTTCGGCGCAGCGACCGACGGCGCGGAAAAATCGCCCGTGGGACCGAAGCCCTCCGCCTGCGCCTCTTCGTCGAAATAGGAGCCGAGCATCAGCGCGTGTCCTGCACCGACGATCAAGCACCACGCAGTCGATGGGCAGCCGCGCGCGAGCTCGATGCCGAGGCGATAGTAGGTCTTCAGGTCGAATTCGTAGCCGCCGAAACGCCGCGGCTGGAGACACCGGTAGAATCCGGCCTTGCGAAATTCCTCGTGAATGGCTTCGGAGTGAACGCCGCGGCGCTCGGTTTCGTCCTGCTCCGCGCGAAGCCGGGGCCGGAGAGAGATCGCGCGCTGGATCATCTGATCGGGGGTCAACTCCGGCTCGGGCACGGGAACCGATCGCTGACTGACGGTGGAACTCATGCGGTTGCTCCTTCGCCTTCGGAAGCGGCGCCCAGCCGGATGTCGTAGCGCCGCTATTCTAACGGGAGGCGAGGATCGGGAAAAGATTCATTCTCGCGGGAGCGTCCGGCACGGCGGCGGGCGCGGCCGCGAACTCCACCACGCGGCCGAAGAGGTCGTAGTCCTTCGCGCCGGTGACTTCGATCGTTGCGAGCGTGCCGGGCGCAGGCAATTCCGCGGCGTCGTTCACGCCT
>JBEKAE010000017.1:0-64573 GCA_050018375.1 Candidatus Acidiferrales bacterium
CCCGACGAGAGCGTCGTGAGCATCTTCAGCGGCTGGAGCCTGAACAACGTCGCCTGGTTCCCCAACATGCCCTACCACGAACTGATCAAGAACTGGCTGACGCATTTCTTCTCGTTCGGGACCGGCGCCGCCACGTTGTTGCTCGATCCAACCGTCGCCCGCGACGCGAAGGACCATGGATACAACTCGAAGGAAGAGTTAAGCGACTACTGGTCGAAGAACTCGAAGACGCCGGCTTGGCTCTACTGGGACACGCACCGGAACGAGTTGAAGCAGGCACAGGCGGGCGTCGAGCCCTACGCCTCGTATCTGAAGATGGGCGACGGCGAGATTCCGTTCCAGCGCTTCTACCGCCGCGGCCGTCCGGGCGCGCCGCCCGATCCCAACCCGAAATCTTCGGTCGAGATCATCGTGCTCGGAGGCGAGACCAACACTTACTGGGCTGGCGGAGACTTCAGCTGCGTGACCAGCGCGTCCATCGACAAGTGGCGTTAGGCGGCGGATTCAAGAATCCTTACTTCTATCGCGACCTTGAGCGCGTGGCTTCCCCCTCCAAGAATTACTCCGCGTAGCGGGGTCGCGTCCGGGAAATCCCGGCCATAACGTACCCTGATCCGTCCATTTTTGTCCCGCTCGCTGGATATCCGATTCAAGCAGCGCACCCGTAAAAGTTACATGCGTCACCGCTTTGAGCGTGGCCCGTCTGCGTAGGACTGCAGAGGTGCCTGATGGGTTCAGTACCCAAGTTACCGGCAGCTCAAACCGGACAAGGTGCTCGCGGTGCTTGCTTCGGGTTTAGGTTCCTTTTAAAAACGCTCGAACAATTTGAGCAACTTTTTTGACCACTCAGTAGTCTAAGAGACCAAGACAGCCAGTTCCTAGGACTTGAGCTCACTCAACGTCTAGGAACTTGAACACCCCCAAGAAGGCGGCTCCCACCCAGCCGCCTTTCTTCCTTTTAGCAACCAGCGAGAATGAGCGTCCCTGCGCAATGTCGCCGCCTAAAGTCCTGATTAACCAGAAAAAGCTATGGGCCACGAGTCTCAGATAGAACCATGGTTGGCACCTTACAACCACTCTGCGGTGCGCGTCAGAGACCGAAGGGCGTCGAGGCGCTGTGGTTTCTTTTTGCGCAGCTTCATCTCGTTGTCGTAAGTACGGAGAACACCCTGGCCGGTTCACGCTTGTCTCATATGCCCAGAGAGTCGCGCGTCCGGCCCTTCTCTGCCCGAGGAGCCAATCGCCGCAAATGCACAGCGCCACCCCGCCAGCAAAGCCCGCCCATTACTATTGAGTTTGATTTATGCATGTGCTAACATGACGCATGAAGAATAATCAACAGGCAACGCATAACCATAAGAGAGCGGGCGCGGTTGTGGTGCTGGAATCAACGGCAGAGTTGGCCAAAGTTTTGATACCGGCGAGCGGGGACGAATTCTGGGTCAGGCTGACCGACTTAACTCTGTTGGTCGGCGGTGTGATTGAGAAAAGCAAGCTTGCGAACAAACGGTCGGGGAAAAACCGCCCGAATGCCTCACCGAACAGCCAACACCGTGTAGCGCGTGCCGCATAGAGGATCGGCCGAAAGTCCCGCCAGCATACCCGCCCAGCAATGCATTGCTATCGTTTGAGAATTCAGAAATGTGTGTAATTCGCCCCAGGTCAAATTCTGAAGTTCGATACATAGCGATTCTTCGCTGCTCGAAGCGTTAGTCCTGCAGGATGGCGCTTAGACGGGACTTGTTGATTTGCAGCCCTCGCAGCCTGCCTCTATACTCGATGAAGCCCAGTTTCCTGAATTTATTCATGAACAAATTGACTCTGGACCGCGTCGTGCCAATCATCTCCGCCAGCGTCTCTTGCGATATATTGGGGAGCACGTTTTGAGGATGGCCCGGCGCGCCAAAGCTCGCGAGCAGCAGCAGAGTGTGCAACAGCCGTTTCTCGGAGGTGTCGAGGAGCTGATCTATCAGGGTCTCCTCTTCTCGGACGCTTCGTGCCAGCATAGAAGCGATGAAGCGGTCGGAGAACTCGGGTTCCTCGTGGAGCAAGCGAATCATTTCGTTTTTCTCCATGACGAGTACAGTGGTAGGCGCAATCGCGGTCGCCGTCGACCTGCGAATGAACCGGCCCGCAATGCACCGTACGCCCAAGAAATCGCCCGGTCCCAGAATTCCCACAACGGCTTCTTTGCCGTTGTCATTGACCACAGTAAGCTCCACACAGCCTTTCTGAATGTACATCACATTCTTCGCGCGATCGCCCTGCGCGAAGAGGGTTTCCTTTCTGCGAAACTTGGCAACCTTTCTTCCCGGACCTTCCGAGTCGAGAAAAGCTTGGGCGTCGAAAGCTTGCTTTTCTTTGAGTTCTGTTTTGAATCTGGTAGTGCTTGGCCACGGTCGGGGCGCCCGTGCCTGCATGGCTTTCACGCTCGCTGACCTCGGATCAAGGGCAATCGACATCTTCATAACTCCCCCAAGAAACCGCTTCCAGGTCTGCCTACATAGATTCCTTTACAATTAGCTGCGCCTGAAGTGCGGTGATGCACGTCATCACATCGGGTGACGAACGTCACATCGAATGTGCAGCTTCGGAGCTAACTGTTCCTGCAGCGCATTGGGCAATACGTCCGGCTGGAAGCGGTGGTGGCGGGAGGAAATGGGCGCATCGGCGGTCGGTCGCATGATGGGATTCAACAAAGAAGGCTGCGAGCGGCCTCTTCGGGAAGTACTAATACGGTTGTACTCCACAGAAACCAACTTCTGAGCCACCCGGAAACCATCTTCTGAGCCATTCCCGCTGTCAGGACAGACAGTTAAGTTTTCATGCATGGATAATCGTCGATGCTCCTCAAGCAAGCATATTATTGGCATTCCAGCGTTTCTGGTTGCTGTTGCTCTTTTGGTTGGCCCACCAGTTCGGGCGCAGCAGCAGCCGAAACTGACTGCCCCCTATGCAAAGGCTGCTCTTCTATCCCTGCTCGCTATCGAATCCGACACGTCAGTTCCTCGAGATAAGACCAGAGAAACGGTAGAGATGAGTGCGACACAAAAACGGATAGATGCCGCCGATGCAGAGGCGGTGAGCATGCAGGAAGAGTCGATAACAAAGATGCTTCGCCAGATTTACCACTTAAGACTTCAAGATAATAATCTTCTGATGGCATATCGAAAACTGACTGAGATCGAGAGCGCCGAGGATGCATCGGACCAGGCAATCACAAAGAAAAAAAAGGCTTACGCTGTATCTGAATTTGCCGACAACGAGGCGGAAATTGAGAAGCGCGAGGAGGCTTGCTTTGGGCAGTTGGAAGAATCTCTGCGCCAACGTTCGCCTCAAAGTATAACGGCATGCTCCGAGTGGATTCGGAAAGCGAAACTATCCGACAAGGACCCGGTCAAGTCAGCGACCAGCGATGAAGGACAGTAGGGAAAGCCACAAACTCACGGTCGCTTTGAGATAAGATCTGCATCGTTTTCCTCCCTCACCCCCATCCGCAAAGAACGCGGCTGGGTTCGGGATGACAGAGTAAAGGCGCGCCCACCTGGCTGAGGAGCACCAGCGCTGCTCGAAAAGCACCACCGCAGGCATGCGCGAACATCTCCATCAGGCAAGGCTGTCTCCTCGCATCTAATTGATAATAGGACCCTTGCTATCTTCTACGGCCGAGCGCGACGTTTGGCATTCCTTGTGCATCTCTTGGAGATGGACGGTCACTAAAGAGCGTGACTTGAGAGTTTTTTGAGACCGGTTTCATGGGTCTCAGAAGGAGTACAAAATGCGATACATAAGAATTCTCGCCCTACTTGGCATTTGCCTCATTCCAGCAGCTTACGCACAGGCGCAAAGAGTTTCGGTTGGTATTGGCTTTGGCGGCCCGGTCTACGCGGGTCCAGCCTATGTTGGCCCGGCTCCGGTGTGCGCCTACGGCTACTATCCGTATTACCCGTATGCGTGCGCGCCTTACGGCTACTACGGTCCTAGCTGGTTCTCCGGTGGCATCTTCATCGGCGCCGGCCCATGGTTCCGCGGAGGCTTTTATGGACGCCCGGGTTTCTGGGGCGGTCGCGGCTTCTACGGTCGCCCTGGTTTCGCGGGTCGCGGACCTGGTTTCGTCGGGCGCGGGCCGGTAGGCGGTGGCTTCCATGGTAGCGTCGGCTTCCACTCGTTCGGTGGCGGAGGCGGATTCCATGGTGGAGGCGGTTTTCACGGCGGTGGACGCAGGTAAGCTTCGTCTCTAACTGAGAGGTCGGAACGGCCGGCAGCAAGACTGCCGGCCGTTCTCTTTTTTTTGGCGGGGATCTCCCTGCAACCGATCGTTGGCCACGGGTAGCCAGCCGCCAAGCCGAAGAGAGATTCTTCGACTGCGTCCCGCGCCCGCCAACACCGCGGGGAAAAACAACCGCGCGGGAGTTCGCTCAGAATGACGGCGAGTGGGTTTGTGCGTGGTAGAATGCCGTTTGGAGCGCGCATGAAATTCGGAGTGGTTGTATTCCCCGGATCGAATTGCGATGACGACGCGTACCACGCGATCGGCTCTGTGATCGGGCAGCCGGTCGAATTCATCTGGCACCAATCCGAGCAGGTCTCAGGCTTCGACGCGATCGTCCTTCCCGGCGGATTCGCTTTCGGCGACTACATGCGCACCGGCGCGATCGCGCGGTTTTCGCCTGTGATGAAAGCCGTGAGCCGCTTCGCGCGAGCCGGCGGGCTCGTGCTCGGCGTCTGCAACGGATTCCAGATTTTACTCGAAGCCGGGCTGCTGCCGGGCGCGATGCTGCGCAACAAGCGCCTGCGTTTCCTGTGCCGGCAGGTACACGTCCGCGTGGAGAACACGGACACGCCGTTCACGTGCGCCGCGCGTCCCGGGCAGATTCTGAAAATGCCCATCGCGCACATGGAAGGGAACTATTTCTGCGATGCGGCGACGCTGGCCGAGCTTGAGCGCAACAACCAGATCGTTTTTCGCTACGTCCACGCGGATGGCCGTCCCGCCGGCGCCGATGATTTCGACGCGAATCCGAATGGCGCGCTCGCCGCGATTGCGGGCCTGTGCAACCGCGAACGCAACGTCGTGGGCCTGATGCCGCACCCGGAGCGCGCCGTCGAGCCGGGGCTTGGCTCGACCGACGGCCTCGTGATTTTCCGGTCGATGGTCGCGAGCCTCTCGCGCCGCGCTGCCGAGCGCGTTTCCGCGTGAGGCGTTGCTCGCGCGTCCAAGAAATCCTCGGGTCTTCCCGGCCAGAATCGCCGGGACGCACAAAGCGCGAAAGACCCGAGCTACATTCTGTGCGAAATCGCGCGCTTGCACCCTGCCTGATTTGCTGCGAAAATTTGCGCTCACCACACTGGCTTTCGTGCCGATGATCGACACCGAAATTAAAGTCACGCCGCAGATCGCTGCGGAGCACGGCCTCACCCCGGACGAGTACGCGCGCATACAGAAAATCCTCGGGCGCGACCCGAACTTCACCGAGCTTGGCATTTTCAGCGTGATGTGGAGCGAGCACTGCTCGTACAAATCGTCGCGCGTGCATCTGAAGCGGCTGCCGACGCGCGGCACGCACGTGGTGCAAGGGCCGGGGGAAAATGCGGGGGTCGTCGATATTGGAGACGGGCTCGTAGCCGTTTTCAAAATCGAATCGCACAATCACCCGAGTTTTGTCGAGCCGTTTCAGGGCGCGGCGACCGGCGTGGGCGGAATCCTGCGCGACATTTTCACGATGGGCGCGCGGCCGATTGCGGTGCTCGATTCACTGCGGTTTGGGCCAATTACGGTGGAAGCGCAAACCAAAAGCAGATCCCTCACCCCCATCCGCAAAGAACGCGGCCGGGTTCGGGATGACAGCTCGCTAGGTGTGAAGGCGGAGGAGATTGCGCGGAACCGGCGCATTCTCGACGGCGTGGTGCGCGGCATCGGGTTCTACGGCAACTGCTTCGGCGTGCCGACCGTCGGCGGCGAGGTGATGTTCGAGCCGTGCTATTCGAATAATCCTCTGGTGAACGCGCTCGCTCTGGGCATCGCGCGGCGCGAGGACCTTTTCTTTGCGCGAGCGAGCGGCGTAGGGAATCCCGTGATCTACGTGGGCGCGAAGACGGGACGCGACGGCATTCACGGCGCATCGCTGCTGGCCTCGGCGGAATTCAGCGAGGAGTCGCAGCAGAAACGGCCGAACGTGCAGGTGGGCGACCCGTTCATGGAAAAGCTGCTGCTGGAGGCGTGCCTCGAAGCGATGCGGACGGGCGCGGTGGTCGCGATTCAGGACATGGGCGCGGCGGGCCTGACGAGCTCGAGCGCGGAGATGGCGTCGCGCGGAGGCCTGGGAATTGAGATCGATCTCGCGCGCGTGCCGCAACGCGAAACCGGCATGACGCCGTACGAAATCATGCTGAGCGAGTCGCAGGAGCGAATGCTGCTCGTTGCCGAGCGCGGGCGCGAGCGCGAAGTTTTCGACGTGTTCCACAAGTGGGGACTCGATGCGGTCGAAGTGGGGCGCGTCACGGACGACGGCAAGCTGCGCGTGTTGAATCACGGCCAGGTGGCGGCGGAGATTCCCGCGCACGCGCTCGCCGAAGAAGGGCCGCGGTACGAACGGCCGATCGCGAAGCCGGTGGCCGGCGAGCAATCGCACGGGCTGCTCGTCGAGTTCGCGCCGGAAGGCACTGACCTGACCGAGAATTTTCGCCGGCTGCTCGCGTCACCGGCGATCGCGTCGAAAGGCTGGATCACCGAGCAGTATGACTCGATGGTGCGCACGAACACGCGCGTGGGGCCGGGCGCGGGCGATGCGGCCGTGCTGCGCCTGAAGGAAACCAAACGCGCGCTCGCGATCAAGACGGACGGCAACGGCCGCTGGGGTTTTCTCTCACCGCGGCTGGGCGCGATGCACGCGGTGGCGGAAAGCGCGCGCAACGTGGCATGCGCGGGCGCGCGGCCCATCGCCGCGACCAACTGCCTAAACTTCGGCAATCCGGAGAAGCCGGAGGTGATGTGGCAGTTTACGGAAGCGATCGACGGCATCGCCGAAGCCTGCCGCGCGCTCGAGACGCCGATCACGGGCGGGAACGTCAGCTTCTACAACGAGACGCTGGGCAAGCCGATCTATCCGACGCCGATCCTGGGAGTGCTGGGGCTGATGGAGGACGCGGAGTGCGCGCTGGGTTCGGCGTTTCGCAACGAGGGCGATGCGATCGTGCTGCTGGATGGCAGCCAATTGGGAGCGGCGCGAGGCGAAAAACAAGATGCCGCCCTGAAGGGCGGCGCTACATACAAACCTGAGTTCGCTTCATCGGAGTATGCGAAGACGATTCACGGAATCGTCGCGGGTGCGCCTCCCGAGATCGATCTGGTCGCGGAGAAACGCCTGATCGAATGCCTCGTGAAGCTAGCAGCCGAAAAGGCGATCCTATCCGCGCACGACGTGAGCGATGGCGGGCTCGCCGTCACGCTCGCCGAGTGCTGCTTCGATAGCGACGGTCTTTCCGCGGACGTTGACGTGAAGGCGGGCGATGAGCCGGCGGAGGCGGCGCTTTTCGGCGAGCGCGGCGCGCGCGCGGTGGTATCGCTTCCGTCCGCATCGCTTGCCCGCGTCGAGGCAACTGCGGCACAATACAAGGTCGCGTCGCTGCGGCTCGGTCGCGTCACGCGCAGCGAATTTCGCATCCAATATAAGGGCGCTGCCGCCGTTCGTGGGACGATCGATTCGTTTCGCCAGATTTGGGCTGAATCGCTCGGGAAGGCTGTCGAGGCCGCATCGTGAGCAAGGTCGCGAATTGGGGGCACTGGGTGGTCGCGGGGATTTTTGCGATCAAGGGGCTCGGCATGTTGTACGAGATCATCCCTCATTACACTCACGCGCTGCGAAATCATCTGCCGTTCTCGTATCAGGACTACTTGCTGATGGTCGTATGGGCCGTCTATCTCGTGTGCGCGTGGGGAGTTTTGCGATGGCGGCACTGGGGACAGATCGCCGCCATAACATTGTCCGTCCTTGAGCTTGCGGTCGTGGTCGAGATGGTGAGCCTTTTCGGGCCGCTTTCGCTCGATCGCAACATCATTTTGTGGTCGGCGCTGAATTGCGGCGTCGTAATATGGTTGGTGCTGCCGCAGGTGCGGTCGGGATACTGGCAGAGGACTCAGACGGCGTGAGCAAAATCATCCAGATCGAAGACGATCATTTCCACGACCACTGCGGCGTGTTCGGAATTTTCGGCCATCCCGAGGCGGCGAAGCTCGCGTATCTGGGTCTCTACGCGCTCCAGCATCGCGGGCAGGAATCGGCCGGCATCGCTTCCGCCGACGGATCGGACGTCCACATTCACAAGTCGCTGGGCCACGTGCAGGAAATCTTCACGCCCGAAGTGATCGGACGCCTTCCCGGCCCGGCGGCCATCGGCCACACGCGCTATTCCACCGCGGGCGACACCACGCTGATCAATGCCCAGCCGATCGTGATCGACTGCAACAAGGGCAAGCTCGCGCTCGGGCATAACGGCAACCTGACGAACGCGCTCGAGCTGCGGCGCAAGCTCGAACATCGTGGCTCGATCTTCCAGACGACCAGCGATACGGAAGTGATCGTGCATCTGGTGGCGCGCAGCGCCGCGCGGAATCTGGCCGGCGCGCTCGCCGACGCGCTCGGCCAAGTGGAAGGCGCCTACTCGCTGCTGCTGCTGACGGCCGATGAGATGTACGCGATCCGCGACCCGCGCGGGTTTCGCCCGCTGGTGCTGGGCCGCTTCGACGGCGCATGGGTAGCGGCTTCGGAGACGTGCGCGTTCGATCTGATCGACGCCGAATACGTCCGCGAAATCGAGCCGGGCGAGATGGTGCGAATTTCGCGCAGCGGCGTCGAATCGATCCACTTCGCCCCCGAAAGGCAGCATCAATACTGCATTTTCGAGCACGTCTATTTTTCGCGGCCGGACAGCGTGATCTTCGGCCGGCCGGTGAACCAGAGCCGCGAGGAGCTTGGCCGTTTGCTCGCGCGCGAGCATCCGGTGGCGGCCGACATCGTCACGCCGGTGCCCGACTCGGGAGTGCCGGCGGCGGTCGGCTACGCAGCGGAATCCGGCATTCCGTTCCGCATGGGGCTGATCCGCAACCACTATGTGGGACGCACGTTCATCGAGCCCGAGCAGGCGATCCGCGACTTCGGCGTGAAGCTGAAATTGAATCCGGTGCGGCGGATGCTCGAAGGGCAGCGCGTGATCCTGGTGGATGACTCGCTCGTGCGCGGCACCACCAGCCGCAAGATCGTGCGCCTAGTCCGGGACGCTGGCGCGACCGAAGTTCACGTGCGCATCAGTTGCCCGCCCACGATTTCACCCTGCTACTACGGCATCGACACGCCGCGGCGCGAGGAGCTGATCGCCGCGCAACATTCCGTCGAGGAAATCCGGCTATTCCTCGGCGCCGATTCGCTCGGCTATCTCTCGCTCGAATCCTTGCGGGCGGCCTTGGACGACACCCAGGGCAAATTCTGCACGGCGTGCTACACCGGCAGCTATCCGACGGAGCTGGTGCAACTCGAAGTGGAGGCCCATCGTGGGAGCTGACGTGGAAGCGGCTTTGCCGGTTGAAAAAGAAAAACGGAAGCCCGCGAAGACCACGGCGAACGAGCGCGTGTGGAACGAAGTCGTTTCGTGGTTCTGGGTGATCATGGCGTTCCTCGTGATCGAGGGAACGCTGGTGCAGGCGCGCGTGATTCCGAGCGGCTCGATGGAACCGACCGTGCTGATCGGCGACCATCTGATCGTGAGCCGGATCGGGTACGACGCGGGGATTCCGTTCACGCCGTGGCACGTGCCGCTCTGGCGCAATCCGAAGCGGCAGCAGATCATCGTCTTCCGCGCCCCGCTGGCCGACCAGGGCTATCCGGATTTCATCAAGCGTGTCATCGGCGTGCCCGGAGACCACATCCGGATCGTCGCCGGACGGGTTTTCGTGAACGGCACGCCACTCGACGAGCCGTACACGCGCCACGCCCCCGAGTTCAACGGCTTCGCGCCGGAGAACTTCCCTTCGAGAAGCTCCGAAATGTTCTTCAACGACAGGCCGGAGTGGGCGACGGAGTTGGCACAGGACACCGTGAACGGCGAGCTGGTGGTGCCGCCGGGCGAGTATTTCATGATGGGCGACAACCGGGACAATTCGAACGACAGCCGCTTCTGGGGCTTCGTCCCGCGGGCCAATATTATCGGGACGCCGCTGATCATCTACATGTCGATCGATGCGAAGGAAGAGGTATGGAATCCCGGGCACATCGGCGAGCGCTTCGCCACGTACTTCGAAGTGCTGATTCATCCGAGCGAAATACGCTGGCGGCGGCTGTTTCATACGTTCTAGCAGAAGGGGTTGAAACCCCTGAAGAAGCGTAACGGCTTACGGCGGGGTTAAAACCCCGCCCTTCCGTTTTTTCAGCATCCTGCTAAAATTTGCGAATCGCTCCAGCCCTCTCCAGAAAACGAGCCTCTTCCATGCGCTACGCCGACGCTGGCGTCGATATTTCGGCCGCGGATGAAGCCAAGCGGCGCATCGCCGCGATGGCGCGAAAGACTTTTCGCCGCGGCGTGCTTGCGCCGATCGGCGGCTTCGGCTCACTTTTCGCGCTCGACCGGAAACGCTGGCGCGAGCCGGTGCTCGTGGCAAGCTGCGACGGCGTGGGAACGAAGCTGAAGATCGCGGTCGCGACCGGCATCCATTCGAGCGTCGGCGCGGACATCCTGAACCACTGCGTGAACGACATTCTGACGCAAGGCGCCGAGCCGCTCTTCTTTCTCGACTACATCGCGATGGGAAAGCTCGACACGCATGTGATCGAGCAGGTGATCGAGGGCATGAGCCGCGCGGCGAAGAAAGCGGGCTGCGCACTGATCGGCGGAGAAACGGCCGAGATGCCGGACCTCTACGCGCCCGGCGAATACGATCTCGCAGGGTTCATCCTGGGCGTGGTCGAGCGAAAGCGGATTCTGAATCCACGTAATGTGCGGCCCGGCGACGCGCTGCTGGCGCTGCCGTCGAGCGGGCTGCACACGAACGGCTACTCGCTCGCGCGCAAGCTCGTTTTCGGCGTTGGGAAGCTCGAGCCGGATACCTATGTGGCCGAAGTAGGCAACAAGATCGGCGCGGAGCTTCTAAAGCCGCACCGCGCCTACTGGCCGCTGCTGAAAAACATTCTAGCGCGCGGATGGGTTTCGTCGATGGCGCACATCACCGGCGGCGGCATCACGGGCAACCTGCCGCGGGCGTTGCCGCGAAACGTAAAGGCCGTGGTGGAGCTTGGGTCGTGGCCGGTGCTGCCGATCTTCCGCTATCTCGCGCAGCTCGGCCAGATCGAGCGGGATGAGCTGCTGAAAACGTTCAATCTCGGCGTGGGGATGATCCTGATGGTTCCGGCGAAGCACGTTTCGCGAGTCGAATCGGAATTGAAGCGGCGCCGCGAAAAGTTTTTCCTCATCGGCCGCATCGAACGCGGCGCAAGAGGCAAGCCACGCGTGGCGTATACGGGCGAGCTGCCCTGCTAGCAGGTATTCCGGAAGAGAGATCCCTCGCTCGTTCGCCGCGGCGAACTCGCCTTGGGATGACGGACCCTAATCGGGTCCGTCACTTGTCGTTAGCGCTGGTGTCGGCAGCGACTTTCCACGAGCCGTCGGCCTGCTTTTTCCAGACGAGGACGTACTGGCCTGTCTGGGTGGTCGACTTGCCCTTCTTGTCGGTGACTGTGACTTGCATTGAGCCGCGATCCTCGGCGAGATCCCCGGATCGCGCGACGTCCACGGTCACGTCCGAGAAAGTGAACTGCATGTTCGGAGCCGCCAGCATTCGCTCGAAGGACTTGCGGATGTTGTCCTTACCGACAACCGCGGGCACGCCGGGCGAGAATAAGACGGCGTCGTCGAGGTAAAGCGACGCGCACTTGTCGAGATCCTTGGCGGCTGCGAACTTTGCGAAGTCCGCGTCGTTGGCGCGGATGGCAGCTTCGTCCGCCGCGCGGGTGTCGGGCGGCTCGACCGGCTTTTGTGGGGCGCACGAAACAACAAACGCCGCGGCGAAGACGGCGGTTGCCGCGAGCAACAACGAGCGAGGACGCGTCACAGGGGATTCTCCTTTGAGGGAAGCAAAAGCGGGGACAAGATGCCTCTTCCGACCGGCCGTGTCAAGCGCCGCGCGTTTTGCCGACTGCGCGAACTATGCTAATTTCGCTGCGCCATGAAAAAGCGCATTGGCGTGCTGCTTTCGGGGCGCGGCTCGAATTTCGAAGCGCTTGCCGCGAGCGTCGAGGCGGGGCGCATCCCAAACACCGAGATCGCAATCGTGCTGAGCAATCAGGAGAACGCGCCGGGACTCGAGCGGGCGCGCGCGCGAGGAATTGCAGCGCGCGCGATTCCGTCGAAGGGGCTCGAGCGCGAAACGTACGACAAGCAGATCGTCGCCGCGCTGCAGGAGAAAGGCGTTGAGCTCGTCTGCCTGGCGGGATACATGCGGCTGCTCTCGCCCTATTTCGTGCGGGCGTTTCCGAATCGCATTCTGAACATTCATCCGTCGCTGCTGCCTGCGTTTCCAGGGCTGGAAGCGCAGCGACAGGCGCTCGAGCACGGCGCGAAAGTTTCGGGCTGCACTGTGCATTTCGTGGACGAGCATCTCGATGCCGGGCCGATTATTTTGCAGGCGGTGGTGCCGATCGAGGACAGCGACACGCCGGACACGCTCTCGGCGCGGATCTTGCGCGAAGAGCACCGGATTTACAGCGAGGCGGTGAGGATCGTGCTTGAAGGGCGCTATCGGATCGAAGGCCGGCGCGTCCTGGTGAATTCTCAGAAAGGACCGGAGAGAAGAATTGGGTTCCACGACGTTCAAGCCAGTTGAAGAGCAGCTTTCGCACATCAAGAAAGGCGTCGCGGAAGTGATTCGCGACGACGAGCTGAAGGCGAAGCTCGAGCGCTCGATCGCGACGGGCAAACCGCTGCGCGTTTATCTCGGTGTGGACCCGACGGCGCCGGATATTCATCTGGGGCATACCGTCGTGTTGCGGAAGCTGAAACATTTTCAGGACATGGGCCACACGGCCATTTTCCTGATCGGCGATTTCTCCGCGATGATCGGCGACCCGACCGGACAATCCGAGACGCGCCCGCCGCTGACCCGCGAGCAAGTGGATGCAAACGCGCAGACGTATCTCGCGCAGGTCTACAAAATCCTCGACCCGAAGAAAACCGAGGTTCGCTACAACAGCGAATGGCTGGGAAAGATGCCGAGCTACGACGTGGTCCGGTTGTGCGGGCACTACCGGCTGGCGCGCATGCTGGAGCGCGAGGATTTTCGCTCGCGGCTCGAAAAGAATCAGCCGATCTCCGTTCACGAGCTGCTGTACCCGCTGCTGACGGCGTACGACGCGGTGGCGCTCGAATCGGACGTGGAGATCGGCGCGACCGAGCAAAAATTCAATCTGCTCGTGCATCGGGACATCCAGCGCGAATACGGCCAGCCGTCGGAAGTGGCGGTGACGATGTCGATTCTCGTGGGGCTCGACGGCGAGCGGAAGATGTCGAAGAGCCTCGGAAATTATGTCGGTATCACGGACCCGCCCGGCGAAATGTTCGGCAAGCTGATGTCGATTTCGGATGAGTTGATGTGGTCGTACTACGAGCTGCTGACGGATTTTGCATGGCCGGTGGTTGTGCGGCTGCGCGAGGAAGTTCGCACGGGCGCGCTGCATCCGATGGAAGCGAAGATGCAGCTCGCGCACACGATCATTGCCGGGTTCCACGGCGAGCAGGCTGCGAAAAAGGCGGCGGAGGAATTTAAGAGGGTCTATAGCAAGCGGGAAGCGCCTGAAGAAGCGCCACGGCATGTTCTACAGCGCGGCGCGCCAAAACGTCTCTCAGCGCTGCTTGCGGAACTGAAGCTCGCGGCTTCGCGGAGCGAAGCGGAGCGATTGATTAAGCAAGGCGGCGTGGAAGTTGACGGGCAGCGCGTCGATGACGTGAAACGCGAAATCGATCTATCGAAGCCGAGTGAGTTTCTGCTGCGTGCCGGGAAGAAAAAATTTCTGCGAATCGTTGTCGAGTAGCCCGGCGACAGTACACATCGAAGAGGGATTCTTCGTCGATCCTCGCCGGATCGCCTCAGAATGACGGCGCTATTCTTGTCGGCTTAGCGTTGGGATTGGCCGGCGGCGGAGCGAATCGGGATGGTGAGAGGCTTTGCGGCCTCGGTGGGCGCGAGCATGTGGCACTGGCCGTCGAAAACGGCTCCCGGTTCGATGATCAGGCAGGGAGTGTGAATCTCTCCGGTCACGATGGCGCGCGGCAGGACTTCGACTTTGCCCTTGGCGCGGATCGTGCCGTCAAACCGGCCCGCGATGATCACGCGGTTGCCGATGATCTCTCCCTCGACCGCGGCGTGCTCCCCCAGGATGAGCGTGTCCTCAGAGGCGAGGGTTCCCTTCATCGCCGAGTCGATGCGGAACGTGCCCGTCGACTCGAGCCTGCCCTCGACCTTGACGCCCTGTTCGAGGAAGCCGGTCCACTCGGCGGGATCCTGCCGCTTGCGGTCAAACCAACCCCAGGCCATGCCGTTTCTCCGGGTAACGAACCCTATTCTCTCATCAGTTGGTCGTAGAGACGGGTCAAATCACCCGGGTCGTAGTACTCAAACGCCAACTGGCCGGGCCTGCCAGATCCTGGCGCGTGGATGAGCACCCTGGTGCCGAATCTGCGCTGAAGTTCGTCGATCGCGGCCTTCGTATTCGGATCGACCGGTGAAACCGAAGGCGTCGGCTTGGGTTTCCCCACCCGGGCGGCGAGGCGCTCGACTTGGCGAACGCTCATGCCGCCGCGCGCGACCCGACGCGCGAGTTCGACCCTGACCTTCGGCTCGGCGATGGCGAGGAGCGCGCGCCCGTGGCCGGCGGACAAGCGGCCCTCTTCGAGCAGATCCTGGATCGGCTGTTCGAGCTTCAGAAGGCGGACGGCGTTGGCGATCGTGGCGCGGTCTTTACCAGTGCGCTCGGCGACCTGCTCCTGGGTAAGGCTGAATTGATCCGTGAGGCGCTGGAAGGCGCGGGCCTGCTCGATGGGGTTCAGATCCTCGCGCTGGAGGTTCTCGACGAGGGTCATTTCGAGCGCGACTTCCTCGGGCACGTCGCGAACGACTACGGGAACGCGCGGAAGAGCCGTTCTCTGCGCAGCGCGCCAGCGGCGCTCACCAGCGATCAGCTGGTAGCGAAGACCCATCCTGCGGACGACGAGCGGTTGGACGATTCCGCTTGAACGGATCGAGCGCGCCAGCTCCTCGATGGCTTCTTCGCGGAAGCGCGTGCGCGGTTGATAAGGACTGGGATCGATCAGGTCGATATCGACCTGAAGCAGAACCTCAGCCTGAACCGGTGCCCGGGCCACTGCCGCTGCTGCTCCCGCCGCCACCTGCACCTGCGGCGGATGCGGCTGCTGCGACTCCGGTTCCTTGATCGGCTCCCTGATTAGGGCGCTCAATCCCTTGCCCAAGGCGTTTCTGGGCATTGGCGATAACCTCCTTAGCTAGTTGCATGTAGCTTTCAGCCCCTTTACTATGTATGTCGTAGAATATGACGGGCATTCCGTGGCTTGGGGCTTCAGCCAGGCGGACGTTCCTCGGGATCACGCTTTCGAATACTTGGGAGCCGAAGAAGCTGCGGAGATCCGCGGCAACCTGCTTTGAAAGAGTGGTCCGGTCGTCATACATGGTAAGGAGAATTCCCTCGATAGCGAGAGACGGATTGATCGTGTGGCGGATGCGCATAAGCGTGTCGAGCAGCTCGGACACCCCCTCTATCGCGAGGTATTCGCACTGGATTGGCACGAGGACCGAGTCGCTGGCAGCAAGTGCGTTCAGGGTTAGAAGGTCCAAGGACGGCGGGCAGTCAATCAGTACAAAGGCGTAGTTCTCGCGAATACTGCTGATCGCTTCCTTGAGGCGGTATTCGCGATTCTCCATGCTGACGAGCTCGACGGCAGCGCCAACCAGGTTCTTGTCCGAGGGTATGAGATCGAGACAATCGATTTTCGCATCAATGGCGATTCGCTCGATCGGTTCGTTGAGGACCAGCGCCTGATACAGGGTTCGGCGCGCGGGATCCTTCGAGAAACCGAGAGAGCTTGTCGTATTCGCCTGGGGATCGCAGTCGATGATCAGGGTCTTCTGCTCGGAAGCTGCGAGAGAGGCGGCGAGATTAACCGCCGTCGTTGTTTTCCCTACACCGCCCTTTTGGTTGGCGATGGCGATAATTCGTGCCAAACGTAATCCCCTAGTAGAATGTGAATGTATCAGAGATTTTTTTCGAGATGCAATATGTTTCACGTGAAACATCAAATTCAATGGATGTTCCACGTGGAACAATTTATTTGGTTGAGCCGACAAGAAGAAACCGTCTCTTCGATCCGGGAATCAGGATTGGAGGACGCCACTCCCATTCCGGCGTTTGCGAGATTCGATTCGCGTCGTCCTCGCCAACCCAGAGGACGACTTTCCCGGATGCAGTCAAATTCCCTTTTGCCCAGCGGAGCAGGTCATCGTGTTGACCGAGAGCCCGAGCAGTGACCCAATCGTAGGGTTTGTCCGGTTTGTGATCCTCCATTCGGCCGCGAAAGACCTCAACTCCCTTGAGCTCGAGACTTCGCACAACTTCTGAAAGGAAGGCTGCTTTCCTGGCGTTCGACTCGATCAGCGTAAGAGTGATCGCCGGAGATGCCATCCGCAGCGGCAATCCGGGAAAACCAGCACCGCTGCCGACGTCGGCGAGCCGACCTTCGCGCATGGGGACGGCGGAAGCAGCGAAAATGCTCTCGCCGAAGTGAAATCTGCAAATTTCGACCGGCTCAATGACCGCAGTGAGGGAAACGGTCGCATTCCACTTCAAAAGAATGGCTATATAGGTCCTGACTCGGTTACAAAGGCCGACATTCGCAGAAACGCCGTATGGGCGGAGGATTTCAGCGATTTGCGCGTCGGAAAGATGCTTCATATACTATACATGTAGTATTAGAAAGACCCGTTGGAATCTGCTGGACTCTCTGTCGCAGCCGACTCCCTGCTTGCCGCAGCTTGGGCAGCCCGAAGACGGGACGGGGTAAGGAATCCGGCAGTCAGGTCGGCAATGAAGTGCGCGACCATCGCCGGGACCAGGCTCCCGGTGTAGGCCCGAGCCACCGAGAAAAGAAGGCCGACCAGGAGTGTAGCGATCATTCCGCGAGGGCCCTGGTAAAGGTGAGCGAGCGCGAACATGGCGGCCGAGCCGAAAATGGCGGCGATGACGAGTCCCCCCGACCAATCTTCGAAAACTCGCTGGGCGAAGCCCCGATAGATGAGCTCCTCGCAGACAGCGACGGTCGCGACTAGGGCGGAAAAGGCGAGACGCTCGGCCGAATCCTGAGGGAAGATCTTCAGGGCCAGCTGCGGCAGGGCGCCGCGGATTTCGGCCGGATGAGTGGAGAGACGCCGCAGGCTGACGAGCTGGTTGGTGAGAATCAGCGCCGCGAGCAGAAAGGTAGCAGTGAGGGTCGAGGCGACATGCGGAATCGCCAGACCGAGCCGGGCGGGAGCAATCGCGTGAGCGTGCGTGCGCCACAAGATCAAGGCCGCAGCGAGCCACTGAAACGCGAGGGTGGAAGCGTACAGGACGAGCCGCTCCGTCTTGGTCGTCTGCGGCGCTTGCAGCAGCTTGCGGAGGCGACGCCTCCCGAGCAGCGGCACGGCAATGCCGAGGAAAAGGAGAATGACGGCGAAGTCCCAGTGCATGAGGTCCGATCAAATCATTTTTGTTGCGCGCGAGCAAGCTGAACGCGCAGCGGATGTGGAATCGCGATTGACACTGGCCGAGGGGCCGCCGTATCGTTCTTGATTCTCTTCGGCGAACAACCATGAAGATTCTTGTCATCGGCAGCGGGGGACGCGAGCACGCAATCGTCTGGAAGCTTGCCCGGAGCGCGTCGGTGGAGAAGATATGGTGCGCGCCGGGCAACGGCGGAATCGCGAACGATGCCGAGTGCGTGGCGCTGGACCTGAAGGACGTGAAGGCGGCGGCTGACCTGGCGAGCAAGCTCGGGGCGGACTTGACGATTGTGGGGCCGGAACTGCCGCTGGTCGTGGGGATTGCGGACGAATTCGCGAAGCGCGGGCTGACCCTGCTGGGGCCGGCGCAGAAGGCGGCGCAGCTCGAGGGAAGCAAGATTTTTGCGAAGAAATTCATGGAGCGACACGGGATTCCGACGGCGGGCGTCTATGGTATTTGCGAGACGGCCGCGGGCGCGCGCACGGCACTGAAGTCGGTGCGTTGGCCGGCCGTTATCAAGGCGGACGGTTTGTGCGCCGGGAAGGGCGTGTTGGTAGCGCCATCGGCGGGCGAGGCGACGGCGTTCATCGAGCGGCTGATGGACACGCGGGAATTCGGCGAGGCGGGAACGCGCGTCTTGATCGAGGAGGGGCTGGCGGGCGAGGAACTTTCGTACATCATCCTTACCGACGGCAACGATTTCATCCGCATGGCACCGGCGCGCGATCACAAACGCGCGTTCGACGGCGACAACGGGCCGAACACGGGCGGCATGGGAGCGTATTCGACCGACGACATTCTTCCGGCGGCGCTCGAGAAGAAAATCATCGAGACGATCGTGCGGCCGACGCTCGACGGGCTGAAGGCGGATGCCATGCCGTACCGAGGCTTCCTCTATTTCGGATTGATGCTGACGGCGGATGGGCCGAAAGTGCTCGAATACAATTGCCGGCTCGGCGATCCGGAAACAGAGGCGGTGCTGCTGCGAGCGGATTTCGATTTGACGCAGGCGTGCCAGCAGGCGGCGCGCGGCACCCTGGGCGCCTTCGATGCGAAATGGTTTCCGGGCGCGAGCGTGTGCGTCGTGATCGCGTCGAAGGGTTATCCGGGCGATCCGCAGACGGGCGTCGCGATTGAGGGACTGGAAGATGCGGCGAAAGTGCGCGGCGCGGTTGTGTTTCACGCCGGCACGCGGCGCGACGGGAAAGCGTGCTACACAAACGGTGGTAGAGTGCTGGTGGTCAGCGCGATGGGCGAAGACCTCGCGGGCGCGTGCGGCATTGCGTACGAAGCAGTGAGCCGGATCAAGATCGCGGGCGCGCACTATCGCAAAGACATCGGGAGCGTAAAAGCGGCGAAGGGGCGAGCGGTTGCGGAAACCCTGAAGGGCTGAATCGAAGGAGAGCGGCGCAGTGGCGAAGGGAGAAAAAGAGCGAGGCGCGATCGTGGGAATCGTAATGGGGTCGGATTCCGATTATCCGACGATGAGCGAATGCGCGAAGACGCTCGAAAAATTCGGCATCGCTTATGAGATAGAAGTGCTCTCGGCTCATCGCACGCCCGCTCGAGCGCACGAATATGCGACGACGGCCGCGAGCCGCGGGTTGAAGGTAGTGATCGCGGCGGCGGGAGCGGCGGCGCACCTCGCGGGCGTGATGGCGGCGAGCACGACGCTGCCCGTGATCGGCGTGCCGATGGCGACGAGCGCGCTGAATGGTCTCGACGCGCTGCTTGCGACCGTACAGATGCCCGGAGGAATTCCAGTTGCGACGATGGCGATCGACAAAGCCGGGGCCGTCAACGCAGCCATTTTCGCGGCCGAAATCCTTGGGACATCGGACCCCGAAATCGCGCGCAGGCTCGTGGCGCACAAAGAAGAGCTGGCGCGCTCGGTCGCCGAGAAGAACGCCCGCCTACAGAAGCAACTTTCCGGAAGAAAATAGCCGTCGATTTCTACTGCGGCGGGTGCATCAGCGTGGGCCTGTCCGCGGGGTGTTCCGGTTGCGAGCCTGGCGCTTTCGGTTCAGGGGGCGGCGGGAGAATCCACGCAAATCCGGTGTCTTCCTTGATGCTGGCCATGGTCTCGCGGGCGTTGGGCGGCGCGATCGCGTCGAGAGCCGCGCGAAGGAACTGCGTGGCGTCGGCGGCGAGCACCTTGTTGCTCGTGCCGTCGAGAAAGTGGGCCACGACTTCCGCCATCTTCGCGTCCGAGGCGATTATCTTTTCGAGGCGCGGATCTTTCTTGTGCAGCAACTCCAGAAGGGGAGTTGGCGCGCTATCGGACGGATAGGCGAATTCGACGAGCGTGCGCGGTTGTCCCTTCTCCGGCGGCCAGAATTGGAGAAAGGTCGGCCGCACGACGCGGGTGGTCCAGTAATCGCCCTGCTCCTGCACCTGCTTGATGCCGTAGGAAAGTTGCCAGACTTCCGGGCCGTAGCCCGCGAGATAATCGACAACGATCAATTCGGCGAGCGGCTCGCCGGGCGGCAAGTCCACCTGGGAGTGGAGACCCTTCGCGACTTCATAGAGGCGCTCGAACAGCCCCTGGCCGATCGCTTCAATGTCCGAAGCCTCGCCGCCTCCTTGCACCGCTCCCAGATGCGGCATCTCGGCAACGATGGGACCGCGGAGATGAGGAAGCTCCTGATCGAGCCGCGCGATTTCCTGCTGCGTGGACGGCGAAGACCATTCGACCGCGCCGAGGATCACGCCGACGCGCGTGGTCGCAAGCGGCACGGGCTCAGGAGGACGCGTTTCCGCTTCGATGGGGTTTTCGACCGTCGCGATGAGGATCGCGTCCTTCACCACGGCAATCACGACGCGTCCTGCCGCAAGATTCGCGACGGTTTCTTCGGCCGGCGCGCCGGGCCCTTGAGCGGCCGCAGGCCGCGCGGATGCAGCCAACGCGATAATCATCAGCGCACCGGAAAACGCGGCGGCGAGTCCCCGGCACATTCGTTTCCTGGGGAGTTCCATCACGCCGGGATCAACGCGCAGCTCTTCTTTGTACACGTATGCAGAGTAACGCCATATTTAGTAAAATGAACTGGAACTTCGATTTCATCCAGCAGGCAACCATGAGCATTCTGAGCGCACTGAAAGGCGGGGGTTTACGATCCCCGAAGAGCATTCGGCACGACGGCAAGAGGGTTTCCGATATTCTCGCGGCGCACGCGCGATTCGTGCGCGGCGAGGACGGCGGCACACGCGCCAATCTCGCGGGAGCCGACCTTGCCCGCGTGGACTTTGAGGGAGCGAATCTCGCTTACGCGAATTTTCAAGGGGCGAACCTCAAGGGCGCGAATTTGCGAGAAGCGAAGCTTACGTCGGCCGACCTGAGCCAGTCGCGCCTGCACCACGCGGATTTGCGCAAAGCCGATCTCACCGAGGCCGACTTGCACCGGGCCGATCTGACGGAAGCGCACGTGGGCGGCGCGGAGCTTTTCCGCGCGAACCTGCGTGAGGCGATCCTGCGGCGCGCCGATTTCGGCGTGGCGAACTTTCGGGACGCGGACGTTCACGGCGCGGACTTTTGGGGTGCGAACCTGAAGGCCGCCATTCTCCGCGAGACCAAGCTCGAGGGCGTGGACTTGTCCGGCGTCGATCTCTCGACAACGCTTCTCCCGCGCGGCTACCAGCCGCCCGGCGCCGCAAAGAACTGAGGCTTTCGAAAGGCCACATGCCGAACGCGCCGTGGATTTCCGTTGAAGACTACAAAGCGGGCGGCTGGGCGTATCCCGCACAGCGCGAGGCACGCGCGCGGATATGCTGCGAACAGCTCGAACGCGGCCAGATACTTTTCTTCCGCGAGCCGCCTTTTGATCTTCCCCCCGAGGATCGCGAATTCCTGCTCTCGCGACAATGGACCGAACTGCGGCTGCACAAGAACGTCTCTTACCGACCGAGCGAAGACGTTCTAAAGGGTGTTTCGGGCGACGCCGCAACGGTCGAGCGGCTGCATTCGATCCTGCGCAACTATTCCGCGCAGGTGGCCGCCTTCGTGACGAAGTTTCTCGCACCCTATGCCGGGAAGTGGACGCTCGATTTCGCGAGCTTTCGCCCGCTTGAAGAAGAAAACCGCGACCTGCCGCTGCACAAGCGCAACGATCTGCTCCACGTGGATGCGTTCCCGAGCCGCCCGACGCGCGGGGGGCGCATCCTGCGCGTCTTCACGAATTTGAATCCAGCGAAGCCCCGCATATGGCACACGACGCAGGATTTCGAATCTCTCGCGCGGCAGTACGCTCAGGACGCGGGCCTGCAAAGGTGTGCCGAAGATTCAGTGGTCAGCCGGACGGTGCAGAACTGGGGCGAGAAACTCGGATTCCGCGGAACAGGCCGGACGCCTTACGACATGTTCATGCTCCGCTTTCACGACTACCTGAAAGAGAACGAGGAGTTTCAGAGGGACTGCCCGAAAGTGAGGCTCGAATTCCCGCCACTCGCCACATGGCTCGTGTACACGGACGGAGTGGCGCACGCCGCGATGTCCGGCCAGTATGCGCTCGAGCAGACGTTCCTCGTTCCGCCAAAGGCGCTCGTCGCGCCGGAGCAGGCCCCGTACCGCATCCTCGAAAAGATCGCCGGCCGCCCGCTCGTCTCCTAGCAGGTTGCTGAAAAACCCACCGAAGAGGCCTCAGCATAATTCCGCCCCTCAGCGGCTGAAGCCGCATCGATTTCGCAACGGTTGCGGCACGACTGAAGTCGCGCTCTGACGAAAGACTTTTTCAGCATCGTGCCAGATGCAGAGTTTCGTGGCGCTATTTTCCGGCGGAGAATTCGGCGGACTCGTCTGTAGCGTAACCAAAGCCGGCGCCGCGGGGAGCGCTGGAGCGGCGGCGAGTCTCGATGCCGAGGCGCTTGATCTTCTGGTTGAGCGTCGAGAGAGGAACCTGAAAGCGCTCGGCGGCCTCGGTCTGGTTCCAGTTGGTGCGCTCGAGCATGTCGATGATGATGCGCCGTTCGACTTCCTCGAGTATTTCGAACAGGGAGGGAGGCGGGGTGGAGCTGCGCGCACCGACTTCTCCCGGCAGCGGCGGAAGGAATTCGGCGAGCTGAAGCCGCACGCCCTTCACGATCTCGCGGGAGCGCACGCTTTCCGGCAGCAGATCGATGTCGAGCGACTCGTGCGTCGAAAGCACGACCGCGCGCTCGACCGCATTCTCGAGCTCGCGGACGTTTCCCGGCCAATCGTAGTCCATCAGGAGCTTCATCGCCGTCTGCGTGAAACCGCGCGGCTGCTTGCCATTTTCGCGGCAGAACTGATCGAGGAAGCGATCGACCAGGAGCGGGATGTCCTCCTTGCGGTCGCGCAGCGGCGGCAACTGGACCGAGATCACGTTCAGGCGGTGAAAGAGATCGTCGCGGAAGCGGCCTTCGCGGACCAGTTTCTTGAGGTCCTCGTTCGACGCGGCGAGGATGCGGACGTCGACCTTGATCGTATCCGTGCCGCCGAGGCGCATGAATTCGCGTTCCTGAATCACGCGCAGGAGCTTGGCCTGCGTTTCCGGGCTGACGGTCGAGATCTCGTCAAAGAAGATCGTGCCCTGGTCAGCGACTTCAAAGAGGCCCTTTTTCGATGCGATGGCGCTGGTGAACGCGCCCCTCACGTGGCCGAAGAGCTGCGATTCGAGTAGATCGACCGGGATGGAGCCGGTGTTGACAGGGATGAACGCCTTGTCCGCGCGGGTCGACGCCGCATGGATAGCCTTGGCGATCAGCTCCTTGCCGGTGCCGCTTTCGCCCGTGATTAGGACGGTGGAGCGCGAAGGCGCAACCTGCGTCACCAGATCGAACACGGCCAGCATCTTTTCGCTCTTGCCGACGATGTTGGGGAAGTTGTAGCGCTGCTTCAGCGCGCGCTTGAGATGGACGTTTTCCTCGCGCAGGCGCCGGTCCTCGATGGCGAGAGAAACCTGCGCGATCAGCTCGTCGTTCGACCAAGGCTTGGTGATGTAATCCTGCGCTCCGCTCTTGAAGGCGGCGCGCGCCATATCGATCGAGCCGAACGCGGTGATCAGGATGATCGAAAGATGCGGATCGCGCTGCTTGATTTCCCGGAGCATGTCGAGGCCGTTGCGATCCGGCAAGCTGACGTCGAGTAGCACGAGATCGTATGGCCGCTCCTCGAGCTTTTGCAGTCCCGCCTCGCCCGTTTCCGCGAGCGTGACTTCGAAGTTCTCCGAAGTGAGCAGAGCCTCGAGTCCCTCGCGGATTTCCAGTTCGTCGTCGACGACGAGAATCGATCCTCTAGGCATGGACAGCTTTCCTGGCCACGGGAAACTCCAGGCGGAAGGACGTGCCCTTGCCCGGAGTCGAGCGCACGTCCACTTTGCCCGCGTGCTCCTTGATGATGCCGTAGCTCACCGAAAGGCCGAGTCCGGTGCCCCTGCCGGTGGCCTTGGTTGTGAAAAATGGATCGAAGATGCGATGGAGATGTTCCGGCGGAATGCCCGCTCCGGTGTCGGCGACTTCGACTTCGACGGAGCCGTTGTGAGCCGCGGTGCGGACTTCCAGCATCCCGCCGCTCGGCATGGCGTCGCGCGCGTTCATGAACAGGTTGAGAAACACCTGCTGGAGACGCGTAATCGAGCCAAGGACCGGCGGCAATTGTTCCGAATAACTCCGGACGACATTCACGCGCGCGGTCTTGAAGGGATGCTGCACGAGCGTCAAAGTTTCCTCGAGCACGGAGTTCAGATCGACTTCCACGGGTTCGGCGCCGCCCGTACGGGAGAAATTCAGCAGGTTGTTGACGATCTCGCTCGCGCGGAACGTCTGCTTCACGATGCGCTCGATCGTTTTCTGCCGGGGATCGTCCGCGGGAATCTGCTTCGCGAGCATCTGGATGTAATTCGAAATGACGGCGAGCGGAGTATTGACCTCGTGCGCCACGCCGGCGGCGAGCAAGCCGAGCGACGTGAGCTTTTCCGTCTGGACCATCTGATCCTCGAGGCGCACGCGCTGCGTGATGTCGTCGAGCAAGACCAAGCGGCCCAGCCGCGCGCCGTTCTTGCCCAGCAGGGGCGCGATCGAGGCGTTGACCACCAGATGGCGGCCGCTGCGCGTGTTCAAGTGGAATTTGTAGATGCCGGAGACGTGCTCGCTCGTCGCGCGAGCGGCGATTTCCACGGCGAGGTCGCGCGGGAGCGCTTCTTCGAGCTTGCGGCCGAGCGCTTCGCCGCGCGGAATCTCGAGCAAGTCTTCGAGCTGCGGGTTCCAGGATTCGATGCGGCCGTCGAGGTCGGCGGTCAGAACGCCAATCCGCAGCGACTCGACGATGTTCTCGCTGAAATCCTTGAGCCGCTCGATCTGGAGCGCCTTTTGCTCGAGCGACTGATACAACCGCGCGTTTTCGATCGCGATCGCGACATAACCGGCGATGGTCGAAAGCAGCTCGAGGTCGTCGCTCGAGAGGTAATCGCCGTCGACGGTCTTGCCGAGGCCGATGAATGCGGCGGTACGGTCGTGAATGCGACAGGCGATGAAATAGTTGAGGTCGAGTTGCTCGAGAGTGCGGCGGACCGCGTCGTTCTCCTCGGTGGCGCCGCGCGCGGACTCAAAGAAGAGGCAGCTGCGCTCAAGCGCCGGGCTCGCCGGATCGAGAAAGCTCAGATCGAGCGGGCCTTCGGGCCGTACCCCGATCGAGCGCGAAAGAACGAAGCGGCCGGGATGCGCCGAATCCTCGAGAAAGACCGCTAGGCGGTCAACGAGCAGCGTCTGCGAAATCCGGTCCAGCGCGGAAGCAAGGAGCGGCTCGAGCCGGACTTCGTTGGCCAGCGCGCGGCCGAATTCGATCAGCGTGCGGCGATAATCGAGGCGGTCGCGATAGAAAAAGTGATCGAGGCGCGCCTGCACCCAATCGCGCAGCGGCTGAAAGAGAAACGCGGCCACGACGATGGCGATGACTGCGCCCATCGGGCCGCTGGTCAATGCCGTGTGGGAAAGCTCGCCGATCAGCGCGATCGCGGCGAAATAGATAGTGACGACTCCGGCCGTTGCAAACGTGTAGGCGAGACCGCGCTTGAAAATAATGTCCACGTCCATGAGCCGGTAGCGGACGATGGCATAGCCGAAGCACAGCGGGATCAGCGCCAAGGAAAAGACGGAAACCTTGGTCCAGGACGGGAGAGTGGTCGCGAAAAGGAACGGCAAAATGTAGAGGACCAGGAAGGGAACGATTCCGGCGAACGTCCCGCCCGTGACCCATTTCAATTGTTGGCGCAGGACGCCGCTCGGCGCGCGGAAGTAACTCGACAGAAAAATGCCCGCGGCGGCAAGGAAGTAAAGCCCGAGGTAAAGCAGTTCGATCTGGTCGAGAACGCGCTGGCTGCCGGGCGACGGCCAGAAGTCGAGCGTTCCAGTGGCGACAAACGTGTGAACAGCGAGCAGAGCCGCCGGAATGCTGTAGACGGCAGCGAGCTTCGGCCACAGGACACCGCGGCGTTCGGGAAACACCAGCGCAAAGTGCACGAGCAGGGCGGGCTGCAACAAAAGCGCGACAACGTTGCCCCAGTAGATCGTCCAGTCGAACGAATTCAGCTTGCCGCTGTAGTGAAAGCTGTAAAGGATGAAGGAGGCGAGGCAGAAGACGTAGAAGTGCACCGCGCGAGGCGCATTCCACCTGCGAACGAAGATGAAAAGCCCGATGAAGAGATACAGCAAAGCCGTGATCCGGAGGTAATTCTCAATAGACGAGGGATTGTCCTGAGGAACGGTGACCAGCGGCAGTTCGAAGGATTCGCCGGAGCGGCGAATCCCGTACCGGACTTCTGCCCACGGACCTGCATGCCAGAGAACGCGCGTCACATCCGTGGCGCGGCGGACCGTCACGCCGCGGACGGTCTGTACGTAGTCACCCTGCTTGATTCCGGACCGGTCAGCGGGTGAGCCGGCGACCACGTGCCAAGCCACGACGCCATCGGCCGTATCCATCCAAGTCACGCCGTCATCGGGGAGGATAAACCGCGAACGCTGCTGGAAGTTCAGGCCTGCGAAAATAATCGCCGCCAGCGTGAGGAGGGCCAGAGTGACAGCCCCAAGCCGTGTTCGCAGCTGGTCGTTCATCAAAAGGCTCTCGTGGCTCTTTCCACCCTTTGCTTCTCTATGCTAGCACGTAAGCTTCCAGCGGGCCAGCGGCCATGACTCTCCTAACTATAGCATTCTATGCTGGTTACAGAGGTGCTTCTCCATAAATCGTAAATCAATTCCATTTGTAGAAGGCTTGTTCCCGATTCCAGTAGGAGTGAAAAACGATCAGAACTGGAGGCTCAGACCGCCACGGAAGAAGCGGTAAGACGGGACCAAGACGACCGACCCGTCACCGGTCGCAACTGGGACGTAGCCCTGTGCGAGCAGGTTCCCCATGTCGGCCTCGACCTCGACGCGGCACATGAAAACATTGGGGAGAGGCTGCCGGACCTCCATGCTCAGATACGGATCGAGATGGTACAGGGACTCGCCGTACGGATCCTGCTGTGAAACGACCGGCCCGCTGAGCCATTTGTATCCCGCGGTCAGCTTCGTGCCGAGGCGCGGGATGGTAGTCGTAGCCCGCGCGGCGACGCTGTGACGGTACCGCGTCGCGAGCTGATCGCGCAACGTCGCCGCTGAAGGGTCATCGGTCGGCGCCAGCGCGCCTGCATAGGAATAGACAACGGTCGCGCTCAAGTTGTCGGCGATTTTCTGGCGGTAAGCCAGGCGGGCGCCGGTCGAACTCGAAGAGCCGCCGTCGTAGGCAAAGGCCTCCGAGAAGTAATCCTGCAAGAAATCGGCGCTGCCGGCGCCGCCGCGTCCCATGACGGCTGTGTGAGTCGAGACGTCGTGGAAAACCGCGGCGCTCAGATCGGCTCGCTGATTGAGGGCGTGATTGACGGCAATTTCCTCATGCAAACCATTTTCAAACACGGGCCGGCCGTTGCGGACCAGCAGAGTCGGCAACGCGTCAAGAGTCTGGAGCGCCGATTCGAAGTTGCCGGCCGCAGCGCCGTTCTGCCACGGGCGCGCGGCAACCGTGAGGGAAGTTTCCCATCCCGGTGCCACCTGCACGGCCACCTCGCCGCGCGGGCGGAGGGCGGATGTGGTGCCGTTGAAGCCGGCCATCAGGTATTCTGCGCCGTAACGGATGCTCACCAGATCGCCCAGGCTGAACTGGTCATCATGCGACATCCGCAATCCACGGAAGACCGGACCTGCCGGGCCAAGACGCGACTCGCGCACGAGAAGGGTCGTCGCGGGTCCAACGCCTGCATCGCCCGACGGCAACCATTCGGCAGCCAAGCCGGCGGCCGAGGATGCATCTTCGTAGCTGAACTGCCCGGCCATCAAAACCTGTCCCTTTGCTCCGACTCCGATGCCGTAGACGAAGTCCGTCGCTGGGGAGTCGGCAAGGTCGGAAACCGAACCGGGGTGATCCGCACCGGAAGTCAGATCGAGACGGGCGTGAACCGGCTGCGTCTGTGAACCTTCGGCCGCGTTCTGTGCAGGATCGGCGGAAACATCCTGCCAACGCAAGACCGCGCGATTCGCGGCTGCGCTCCGCAGGACCCAGGTCCAATCATCCGCCGCGACCTGCTGGTCCGCCGGGCGGCGCAGCTTTTCGAACGAGGAGAAAACAGAACCGAGAACGATTTGAAGCAGGGTCGCATGCTCGCCGTCGACCTGAATGTGCTGCTCCATCGCGGGCAAGAATCCCGCCAGTGTCACCTTGATTGAGTACAGGCCGGCAGGAAGCGCGGCGGTCGAAAAGCGGCCGTGATCGTTCGTGAGCAGTTGAATCGGCGATGCGCTGAGGAGCTGTTCGGGAGAGACGACGACGGTTGCGCCCATCTGCGGCGTACCGGCCGGATCCACGACGACGCCGGCGATCTTCCCCGCCTCCGGGGCGGCCGCAAGCGACAGCGCGGAAAGGCACACCAAACCCGCGAGACTCAGACAACGAATCGCTCGAAGACTCAACGCTTCACCTCCCCTGTTTCGCGCTCGCAGGTAAGGGCTTGACGGTAAAGTCCGCGGTCGGCGTAATTGTTTGCTTCGCGAGATTGTCAGTGACAGCGATTTGGAGCTTGTACTTTCCGGGCGCAAGCGAACCAAGCGTGATCGTATTCGCCAACGTCATCTCCTCGCCGTGCTCGGGAACCTTGTCGGACGGGATATCGAACTTCAGCATCGGCTCGTCGCCCTGGTCTTTCAACACGCGGTATTCGACGGACGCGTCCGCTTTGTGCGTCTTGTCGTCCACCTTCAGGTTGTAGACCTGAAGAAAGATTCCCATGCGATCGTCGGGCGTAAACGCCTGATCCATCCTGGGCCGAACTTTCATATCGCCAAGAACGAATTGGCCCAGACCGATGTCCTTGATCGAAACGCGCTGAATATCGTCCGCGAGTATGAGGGAGCTCGTGCTGAGCTGATCGTCCTCAAACCGAGGCACGGGAAGCCGCGTGTTCACAACGCCTACATTTCCGCTGTTCACGTCCTTGATCACGATGTCCAGCCGGTAGAGTCCCGGGCTGAGTGGCACGGCCTTCTGATAGATTCTCGAAGTGCCGATCGAAGTTTGCAGCAGCGACGCGGGGAAGTCGGTTCGGAGCGTATCCTCGAAGGTCTGCACCACGCGGCCACTCAGGCTCGTAACCCGCACAAACAGGTTCATGTTGGCGGTATCCACGCCGTCCTTTTCTTGAAAGCTCAACTGGCGCACGGGAATCTGTACGGTGATCGGCACGAGCACCGTATCCGAAGTGATGCGTAGAAAATCGTAGTGGTAGTCGAACTTCACCTGATCGCGCACCAGGCGCGACGTGACCACTGCTTCGAGATCTTTGAATTTCACCGGCGGCGGCTTCATGATGTTTGCGTAAAGCTCGAGGCGGTTGAATTCATTCATGCTTGCGGACTGCCCCCCCTCGCCCGATTGGTTCTCCGCCATGTGGGTGCCGTCGGTATTGGTGAAGCGGCTGGACTTGTCCGCCATCCCCATGGATTCCGCCATGGTCAAGCCGGCGCCCGGAACCATCAGCAGGGCGTCCTTTTCGCTGGGATCCATGGTCAGGTGATACTCGCCCGTGCTGGTGGGATCCACGAACTCCAGTTCGACGTTTTCGCCCAGGCCAGTCCCCTCGAGATAGCGATAGCGCCAGTCTTCGTAGGGATACGTTGTAGTCGACCCGCCTCCCTGATCCATCGGCCGGTCCCAGTTGCCGCCCGTCGGATGCGCGTCAATTTCATCGGGCGGTCCCCACATAATGTAGATCTTGCCGCGGTCCGTCTTCCACCCGGGTATTCCCGAGGCGAAGTGCTCGTTTGCGTAGGCAATTCGGCGGTAATGCTCTTCTTTGAAGGTGTTTTCGGCGGAATCGGGATCCGGATTGCGCCGCTGCCAGAACGCCTCGATGAACTGCTCCCGCTCCTCGTTGGTCGCGAGCTGAAGGAAAGCGTGCCGCTCCTCAGGCGAGATGATGTAAACCACGTCCTGGTCCAGCCAAATCTTGTACTGGGAATCCAGCTCTTTCTTGAGCTGGCTGTCGCTCTTGTGCTTCGCCTTCGCGGCTTTCTTGGATTGGTCTTGTTGGTCCTGTTGTTGGTCCTGCTGCGCGGCTCTGGTGTACGCAATCGGCGATAGGACAAGCCCTCCCATCAGGAGGATCTGTGGGAACGTCTTAACAAACCGAGCCATATGGCACCTTAATCCGATTTGGCTAGAAATCGTAACCTGTCCTAACGTACAGGTCAACAAAACTTTCCCCCGTGCGGCCTGCATTACCCGGTTGGAATCGCATATGGGCCAAGGGGTTGCCTTGCACCCTGGGTTCACGCGCCCGCAGGCAGGTGCGTCTTCGAACTATTTCCTTTTCCTGCCGGACGGAATCGAACTAGAATATCTCGTCCTCGTTTTGACGGCCTTCGGGGTGGGATTGTGAGCGCTGGAAACTAGGAGTAGGAGCTCCAACGAGAGAATAGGGGCCGGCTAGCTCGTCCTTAAGTGATCAAACCCTGCTTCTAAGCCGAGAAACATTCTGTCCCGTCTAAGCGTATGTATCAGGTGACGGGCATATCGTCAATCCGGGACGTCAAATCCAGAGGTTGGTGCAATGAAGACGTGGCAAAAGGTCGCGATCGGAGCGGGAGCCGTCCTCGTCATCGGGGGCGTGGCCTGGTACAGCATCTACCAGCAGAATCAGGGTGTTATCACCGTGCAGACGGGCCGCGTGGTGCGGCAGGACCTGACGTCCATTGTGACGGCCTCGGGTGAGATTCGGCCCAAGAACTATACGAACGTCCTGGGCGAAGGCATAGGCAAAATCACGGACATCGTTGTAAAGGAAGGCGACTTGGTCAAGAAGGGCGACGTCCTGCTCCACCTGGAGAATATCCAGCCGGGCGCGGACGTTCAGGCGCAGGAGGCGAGCATCGAGGCGGCGGAGTCCGGGATGAAAGCTGCGGGGGCCACTTTCGATGCTGCGGTGGCCACGCTGGCCCAACGCCAGGCGGACCTCAGTAAGGCGCAGCTCGATTGGCAGCGCGGCCAGCAGCTCTATAAAGAGCAACTCATTGCGAAGCAGGAATACGATGGAGACAAGGCCACGTATGACAGCGCGGTCGCAGCATTCACGTCCGCCCAAGCACAAGTGGACCAGGCGCGCGCTTCCCGAGAGCAAGCTCGCTCGAATCTCGAGCAGGGCCGCGCCGTGCTGAGGCACACGCAGGACGTGCTGCGCAAGACCACTTACACCGCTCCGATTGACGGCATCATCAGCTACATCGCCGTGCGCGTCGGCGAGAACGTCGTGCCGGGCATTCAGGGAACCGCAGGCAGCTCCATATTGACAATATCCGACATGAGCGTCGTCACCGCCGAAGTGAAGGTGGACGAGACGGACATCGTGAGTGTGAAGGACGGCCAGCCCGTCGACGTGACGATCGATGCCATTCCGGACAAGGTCTTCAAGGGCCACGTCACCGAGGTCGGCGAGCTCGCCATCCTCCGGACCTCCGGCGAAGCCTCGATGACAGAGATAACAGCGAACACGCAGGAGGCGCGGGACTTTAAGGTTGTCGTCACGCTCGACAATCCACCGGATTCGTTGCGCCCGGGGCTTTCGGCGACGGCCAAGATTCAAACGGCCCAGAAGAAGAACATCCTGACCATTCCGATTCAGGCGCTCGCCGAGAGATCGCACAAGGAGCTCGAAGAGGCCAAGAGCGGCAATGGCGGCAGCGTGACGCTCGCGGCATCCAAGAGCGAAAACGCGGGCGGCCAGAATACCGACATTCAGGGAGCGTTCGTCGTCCGCGGCGGCAAAGCCCAGTTTGTTCCCGTGCAGACGGGAATCACCGGCGTGACCGACATCGAGATCACCGGCGGGCTGCAAGAAGGCGACATGATCGTGACGGGCAGCTTCAAAGCGCTTCGCACGCTGAAGCCGGGGACGGCCGTCAAGATCGACAATTCGGCGCCGAAGGCCGAGGGGTCGTCCTCCAGCAGCTAGTGCCGTTCCAACTAATTCGGCCCATGTATCACACATACGTTCTACAGAGCGCAAAGACTAGCTCCAACAAGTTGGAACGGCACTAGGACGGTTGAAGCCGGGGAGCCCAATGCACATGGCCGTCGAACAAGTTGACGCACAGAGCTACCGCCAGGATCTCGTCGACGCCGGAATCGTCATCGAGACCGAGGACCTCTGGAAAACCTATGAGATGGGGACCGAGCATCTGCACGCCCTGCGCGGGGTGAACATCGAAATCCGCAAGGGCGAGTACGTCGCCATCATGGGTCCGTCCGGCTCCGGAAAATCGACACTGATGAACCTGATCGGCTGCCTCGACACGCCCACCAAGGGGAACTACTGGCTCGCGGGGCGTCTCGTCAGCCAGCTCGATGACGACGAGCTCGCCGCCATCCGCAACCGCGAGATCGGCTTCGTCTTTCAGACGTTCAACCTGCTCGCGCGCGCAACGGCGCTGCACAACGTCGAGCTGCCCATGATCTACAACGGCACTCCCGCCGAAGAGCGCATCGAGCGCGCGAAGAAAGCGCTCGCGCAGGTGGATTTGAGCGACCGCATGATGCACAAGCCCAACGAGCTCTCCGGCGGCCAGCGCCAGCGCGTGGCCATCGCGCGTGCGCTCGTCAACGGTCCTTCCATTCTGCTCGCGGACGAGCCCACCGGGAATTTGGATTCCGCCACCGGCGAAGAAATCATGGGGCTGTTCGCCCGGCTGCACGAGAGCGGCAATACGATCATCCTCGTCACGCATGAGGCCGATATCGCCGCGCGCGCCCATCGCGTGATCCGCGTGCGCGACGGCAAAGTCGAACACGACGAACGCACCCGCTAGCGACGTGCAGTCCACCTTCAGACTTACACAACAGTAAACGGCGCGGTATCCCGCGTTGACTCTGCCTTTGCACGCACTTAAGATTCCCCCACCATGCCCGACCCCGATCTGCTCGTCGGCCAGCTTGTGTCCCACTACCGGATTGTCGGGAGGCTCGGTGGCGGCGGGATGGGCGTGGTGTACGAGGCCGAAGACCTCAAGCTGCACCGCCATGTCGCGCTGAAGTTTCTTCCTGAAGAATTGGCGAAGGATCGCTCGGCCCGCGAACGGTTCCAGCGCGAAGCTTTTGCCGCCTCCGCGCTGAATCATCCGAGTATCTGCACGATCTACGAGGTTGACGAAGCCGATGGCAAACCCTTCATCGCGATGGAACTGCTCGAAGGGCAAACGCTCAAGCATTTGATTCGAGGCAAGCCGCTTGACGTCGAAGAGCTCCTCGACATCGGCGTGCAAGTGGCCGACGCGCTCGACGCGGCTCACGCGCGTGGCATCGTGCATCGCGACATCAAGCCCGCGAATATTTTCGTCACCAAGCGGGGGCACGCGAAGATTCTCGATTTCGGCCTTGCGAAGCTGACGGCTCAGCCGAAGTCCGCGGAGCCGGCTGCGGCGGCAGGTTCCACTGCAACCACCGAGGTTCCGGAGACGCAACTCACCAGCCCCGGCTCGACGTTGGGAACCGTGGCCTACATGTCTCCCGAGCAGGCGCGAGGGAAGGAACTGGACGCGCGAACGGACCTCTTCTCCTTCGGCGTCGTGCTGTATGAAATGGCCACGGGCTCGCTGCCGTTCCGTGGAGATACTTCCGCGGTAGTTTTCGAGGCGATCCTAAGCCGTGCGCCTGTCCCTCCGATTCGCCTGAATCCGGACCTTCCGCCGAAGCTCGGAGAGATCATCAACAAGGCGCTCGAGAAAGACCGCGAATTGCGCTGCCAGAGCGCGGCCGAGCTTCGGGCGGACCTCAAGCGATTGAAGCGCGAGCTCGATTCGGGCAAGAGCGCGGCGGTCGCAACTGCGCCCGCCTCCACGGCTGCGACCTCGTCCGTAGGAGCGCCGCTTGCTGCGTCCGCCGCCGAAGCGATTCCGGTGCGCGCCAACAAGCGTCCCTACAAATGGACCGCCGTCGGCGTCCTTGCCTTGATTGTCGTCACGGCGGGATTGCTTGTGGCGCGGTACATGCTTCCCGCGCGCGGCCAGATGATTCACTCCGTGGCCGTTCTGCCTTTTACGGGCTCGAGCGCGAATCCCGACGCGGAATTCCTTCAGGACGGCATCAGTATCGGCGTCACCGATGCGCTTTCGCAATTGCCGGGCCTGAAGGTGATGTCCAGCAGCGCGACGATGCGCTATGCGGGGAAGAATCCCGACCCGCAGAAAGTGGGGAGCGATCTGAAGGTGGATGCGGTGTTGGTTGGGAGGATCGAGCAGCAGGGAGACACGATCTCAGTCGATGCCGAGCTCGTCAACGCCGCCGACAGCAGCCAGATCTGGGGCGAGCAGTACACCGAGAAGACGGCCAACGTGGCGATGGTGCAGCAGGATATCGTGCGCGACATCTCGGATAAGCTGCGCGTGAAACTCAGTCCCGCGGAAAAGCAGCAGATGACGCAAGCCCCGATGGAGAACGCGGACGCATACCGTTTCTACGTCCTCGGCCGGCACGAATTCGATCAGTTCAATCCGGAGCACTTCAAGAAAGCGGCGGATTACTTTCAGCAAGCGATCGACAAGGACCCGAGCTACGCGGCTGCCTACGCGGGGATGGCTGATACGAACAGCCTTCTTGGATACTTTCAACCTTCCCTGCGGGAAGCCGCATTCGCCAAGGCCCGGGCTGCCTCCACCCGGGCGCTGGCGCTCGACGATCGTTCCGCCGAAGCGCACCTGGCCCTGGCCATTGTCCATTGGCTTAGCTGGGAATTTAGCGCAGCGGAACCTGAATACCAGCGAGCGGCGGAATTGAACCCCAATTTCCAAAATGCTCCTGAAGCCTATTCGAATTATCTGGTCTCGATGGGCCGATTCAGCGAAGCGTTGGAGGAGGATCACCGCGCTCTGGGATTGGACCCGCTATCGTCTTACGGCAACGACCAGGAAGGCATCGTTTTTGCCATGCAGGGTGAGTATGACAAAGCGATTGCGCAGGCGCAAAAGACGCTCGAGATCGATCCCAACTATGGGCTGGCGTACGGACTTTTGGCCGACTGTTACCAAGCCAAAGGAATGTACGACAAGTACGCGGAAGCCGAGGGGCGACTTCTTGCGCTTTTCGGGCAATCCGACGCTGCGGCGGAACTCAAACGCGTCTATGCGGCCTCGGGGATAAAAGGCGTGCGGCAATGGTTCATCAAGCAGGATAGCGACCCCACCAAGCCCGGATACAGCCCCACCGACGTAGCGGAGAACTACGCCCTTTTGGGCGACAAGGACAACGCCTTCCTCTGGCTGGAAAAAGCCTACCAGCAAAGAGCCAGCGAACTGATATTCCTGAAGGTGAACTCGGAGTGGGAAAACCTGCGCTCCGATCCCCGCTACGCCGACCTCCTCCGTCGCATCGGCTTCCCGCAGTGACCCGCGTTGGCGCGGATTTTTTCATTCGCAGCGAAAGAGATCAGGCAATAGTTCACCCGCTTTTCCAAGAAAACATTCCGTAAAAGCGGATCGGTTGGCGGGCTCCTCTGGGCCAACGTAGATTGTCCGCGCGCGGCCGCGCACATGGCCGACGAAACTGGCCGCTGGTTCGACGACGCCCGAAGTTCCCACCGCGACAAACACGGTGCACGCATCAATCGCCCGAAAAATCTCATCCACGTGATAGGGCACTTCGCCGAACCAACAGATGTGCGGACGAATCCGGCCGCCGCATGCGCACCGGGGAATCTCCGCCGGCGGTTCATAAGCGTCGGCGTCATCGAAGGGCGGGCGCCCGCAAGTGTCGCAGCGGCTTTTGAAAAGTTCGCCGTGCATGTGGACAACGCGGCTCGATCCGGCTTGCTCGTGGAGGTTGTCCACGTTCTGCGTGCAGAGAAAAAGCCGCTCTCCCAGTGCACGTTCGAGCTCGGCGAGCGCGATATGACCGGGATTGGGTTTGGCGTCCGAAGCGACACGGCGTCGCATGGAGTAGAACTCCCAGACGAGCCGCGGATCGCGGTGCCAGGCGTGCGGCGACGCGACCTCTTCAAAGCGATAATCCCGCCACAGGCCGCCCGCGCCGCGAAACGTGGGAATGCCGCTTTCGGCGCTGATTCCCGCACCGGTGAGAACGAACACGCGATCTTTGGGTGAAATGTCGAGCACTGCTTGGTAGTGTACCGCGTTCGCGGCGCCGGGTATTATGGGCGCTTGAGACGAAGCGCGGCAATTCTTTTGAGTGCTGCTTTCCTGGTTTTCGTTGCGGGCTGCGGCGAGCCTGCTCCGAAAACCGACGCGGAGCTGGGCCTGAACGCGCAACAGGCGAGCGGGCGGCGGATTTTCGAGCGCGACTGCGCCGTCTGCCACAACGCGTATTCGTCTTCGGGCAGCAAGGGGCCGAGCCTGAAGGGACTCTACAAGAAACAGTTTCTCCCGAGCGGACTGCCCACCAACGACCGTTTCGTCGAACAGACCATCGTGAGCGGCCGCGGCATGATGCCCGCGCTGGGCGATCCGATCACCGAGCAGCAGCTCGACGATCTGGTCGCATACCTGCATACGCTGTGACGCGCGGGCTGTTGCCCTCATGGAATTGATGCTATTTTTCATCTAGCACGTGACTTGCTTTTGGCGGGTTCATGCCCGAGCATTTTGTCTTCCGCGATCTGCGCGAGTTGTTGGCCAAAGCCAATGAGGAGAAATCCGGCGATCAATTGGCCGGCCTGGCCGCGCGATCGGAGCGCGAGCGCGTAGCCGCGAAGCGCCAGCTCGCAGACCTTTCTCTTGCTGAAATTGTCCGGCAGCCTCTAATCGATCCTTCCGAAGATGAAGTCAGCCGCCTGATTCTCGACACCTTCGACCAGGAACGTTTCCAGCGGATCAAGAGCATGACTGTGGGCGAGTTCCGCGAATACATCCTCGAGGATTCCACCACCGAGGACGAACTGAAGCAGCTTCAATGGGCCATCATCCCCGAAATTGCCGCCGCTGCCGCCAAGATCATGAGCAACAAAGACCTGGTGCTCGCGGCGGCAAAGATCAGGAACGTAACGCGGTGCCGGAACACGATGGGCGAGCGGGGAGTGCTGGGAATCCGCATCCAGCCCAATCATCCTGTCGACGACGTGGGCGGGATTCTGCTCGCCGCGTTCGAGGGGCTTCTATACGGCTGCGGCGACGCAGTGATCGGAGTGAACCCGGCATCGGATTCGGTTGACGCAGTCAGTTCGATCTTGCGCGCGCTGGCGCGCCTCATCGGCGCCTACGATGTGCCGACGCAATCGTGCTGCCTTGCACACGTGACCGCGCAACTCGCCGCATTGGATCGTGGAGCGCCGATTGATCTTCTCTTTCAGTCGATTGCCGGCACGGAAGCGGCAAACCGCAGTTTCGGCGTCACTCTGATGATGCTGAGAGAGGGCCGGGAACGCGTTCTCGAACACCATCGCCAGCGCGATGTTCCCTGGCAGGGCGCCAACGTGATGTATTTCGAGACGGGTCAAGGAAGCGCTCTTTCCGCGGAAGCTCATCATGGCATCGATCAATTGACCCTGGAGGCGCGCGCGTACGGCGTTGCGCGGGCGTTCGAGCCGTTCCTGGTGAACAGCGTCGTCGGCTTCATCGGTCCGGAGTATCTTTACGACGAGCGCCAGATCATTCGCGCCGGCCTGGAAGATCACTTCATGGGCAAGCTCCTCGGACTCCCCATGGGCTGCGATGTCTGCTACACGAACCACGCGGCCGCCGATCAGAATTCGGCCGACAATCTGCTTTTGCTGCTGGCCGCGGCCGGCTGCAATTACTTTATGGGTGTTCCTTGCGCGGATGACGTGATGCTGAATTATCAATCCACCAGCTACCATGACGCCTTGGCCGCCAGAAGAATCTTCAAGTTGCGTCCCGCGCCCGAATTTCTGAGTTGGCTCCAATCGACGGGAATCTACCGCGATGACGAACCGGCGCTCCTGAATGCGCCGGTGCGGCGTCAGCTATTGCAACGGCTGGAATCCTCATTGGACGAGATCGTCTAAATGGCGGCGAACTCAGACGCGCCTCTTGCTTCCGATCTTCCCGAGGCTTTGCGAAGAATTCGCGCGCGCACGCCGGCGCGTATCCTAGTTGGGCGCGCCGGAGCCGCCTATCGCACCGGGACTCAGCTCGATCTTCGCGAGGCCCACGCAGCCGCACGAGATGCCGTCCGCGCGGAATTCGATCTGGAAAGCGCTTTCGGCGCGGCTTTCGTAAAGCAATGGGAGCTCTTCAATGTTTGCACGCAGGCGGGTTCCAAGGATGAATTTCTCTTGCAGCCGGATCGGGGGCGTCGTTTTAGTGAGGCATCCCGGCAAGAGCTGTTGAAGCGCTGTTCGCGAGACAACGATATCCAAATCTCCATCGGTGATGGCCTCTCGGTTCCAGCCGTTTCGACGCAAGTTCCTGGGTTGCTGCCGCTGCTTCTGGATGGCGCACAGGCACGCGGGTGGACCGTTGGCCACACGTTCGCGATTCGGTACTGCCGGGTGGGCATCCTGAATGAAATAGGCGAACTGCTTAATCCAACGGTCGCGATTCTTCTGATCGGTGAGCGGCCAGGCCTTGCCACAGCGGAGAGCCTGTCAGCTTACATGGCTTACCGGCCTCGCACCGCTCATACCGATGCCAATCGAAATCTTATCTCGAACATCCACTCGCGAGGTCTGAATCCGCAGGTCGTGGCCGTGCGAATTCTGGATTTTGCCGCACAGATGATGAGACTGGGAACGAGCGGCTTCGGCATAAGCACGCAGTTGCCATCGCTGCCGTGAAGTTTCTCGCCGGCAAGAACAAACGAGTTACTTGGAGAAAAGATTTCGCGCGAGGAAGAGGACGTTCGCCGGGCGCTCCGCCAGCCGCCGCATGAACCACGGGAACCAGTACGGACCGTAGGAAACCAGCACGCAGCTTCGGTAGCCCTCGCGTGCGAGCCGCACCTGTTCCGCGCGCTGGATGCCATAGAGCATGGCAAACTCGATCTCACTCTTCGCAATTTGTTGCGCCGCCGCCCATTCGCTAATTCGGCCGATCAGTTTTCGGTCGTGCGTCGCCATCACGGCGCGCACGCCCGCGTGGCGCGCTTCCGAACTCAGCAGCGTCTGCGCAAGCCGAAAATAGCTTTCGTCCACATCGAATTTCTTCGGGTACGCGATTTCAGCGGGTTCGCTATACGCGCCCTTCACGAGGCGAACGGCTGCGCCCATCGACACGAGCGACTCAACGTCTTTCTCCGTGCGATAGAGGTACGCCTGCACGCAGACGCCAACGTTTCGATAAACCCTTCGCGCGCGGCGATGGAGCTCAAGCGTGATGTCGATGTACGGACTCTGCTCCATGTCGATCCACAGCGTTTTGGCCGTGGCGGTTCCGGCGGAACGCTCGATCAGTTTCGCGAGATTCGCGAAACAAAACTCGCTGTCGAGGTCGAGACCGAGCTGCGTGAGCTTCACGGAAATCTCGGCCGGGAGACCTGCACTGCGGACGCGCTCGATCAAGTCGAGATACTGGCGGGTGACGGCTTCGGCTTCGCTGCGATCGTTGACGTTCTCGCCCAGGTGCGTGAGCAGCGTTGAGATCCCGCTGTTCGCGAGGCGTCGCGCGGCTCCCAGCGCGGCGTCCAGATCTTCACCGGGCAGAAACCGGCCGGCCGTGCGACGCACGAATCCGAAGCGCGGCGCCCGCTCGCGCAGCCACGAACTCTGCGAGGCTGCCAGAAACGCGCGCCGCATCAGGCTCATCGGGAATTCTCTTTCACTTGACGCTCATTGCGGCGACGTGAGCGCTTGGAGGAGGCGGTGGTAGAAGTCGACACCGTCATAAAACGACTGGACGCGCACGCGCTCGTCGCGCCCATGCGCTCGCACGTCGTCGAAGGCAATCGCGACGCCCGAGACCCCATATGTCGGCATGCCCGCGGCATTCGTGAAGACGCCATCCGATGCGCCGGTGGCCATGGCGGGGATCACGGGAGTGCCGGGCCACATCTCGTGAGTGATTTTTTCGAGCGCCTGCATGACGTCCGGCCGCAGCGTCGGAGGCGCGGCGGGCGGCTCGTTGGGTGCGGTGTCTGAAATGTCGCCCGCATCGCTCACGTATCGCACGGTGATCTTTGGATCGGCGAGAATCTGGATCAGTTTTTGGCGCACCTCCTCGCTCGTGTGACCCGGCAGGATACGGCAGTTCACGATGGCGCGCGCGGTTTGCGGTAAGGCGTTGTTCGCATCTCCCGCATCGAGCCGCGTCGCGACGCACGTTGTGCGCATCTCCGCGTTGAAAAGCGCAGCCGTCGAGAGTCGCGCGATTGCAGTCGTGTTCGGCGGACTCTTCGCGACCGCTCTCATGTCCGCAGCCGTCTGGCCCGATTCGACTCCTGCCATCCGCTGGAAGTAAGTCCGCGTCACTTCGGTCAACTCAAAGGGGAACCGGTAACGCTCGAGTCGCGCGAGGGCGTCCGTCAGATGGTAGATCGCGTTGTCCGGTACGGGCAGCGAGCTGTGGCCGCCGGGATTCGTTACTTCAAGCTGGTAGTCGGCGTACAGCTTTTCACTCGCATCGATCGACATCATGACGGCTTTGCCGCCCTGCGTGTAAACGCCTCCGCCATCGGGGTTCAGGACGTATTCCGCGTCGATCAAATCGCGATGGTTCCGCAGCAGCCAGTCGACGCCGTTCGATTTTCCGCCTTCTTCATCGGCTGTCAGCGCGAGGATGATGTCGCGGTCGGGCCGGTAGCCCTCTTGCCGAAAGCGAATCAGCGCCGTCACCATGATCGCGTCGCCATCCTTCATGTCCTGCGTGCCGCGACCGTAGAAATAGCCGTCCTGCTCGATGAACTGGAACGGATCCGTCGACCAGTCCTCGCGCTTCGCTTCGACCACATCCAGATGCCCGATCAGCAGTATCGGCCGACGCGCGCCGGTCCCGTGCAGCCGCGCCACCATGTTCCCCTTTCGCGCGTTTGGCCCAAGAACTTGCACATCGCTCTCTGGGAACCCGGCGTCGCGCAGGCGCTTGGCCATTGCTTCCGCGGCGACCGTCGTGCTGCCAATCGAATCGGCGGTATTGATTTCGACGAGCTGGCGGAAAATGTCGCGCGCGAGCTGTTTCGTGGCACTATCGACCTGCGCCGCGCATGCGAAGCCTGCCGCACAGAAGAACGCTGCAATCGGGAGTGATCGGCTGAGCTTCATTGTGCCTTCCGGCGCGAGGACGAAGCCTATCAGACGGACAGGCCTCCCGTCATCCGGCCGTCGCGCGGCACGGAACGGGCTCGGCGGCCACGCTGCCGAGCGTTATATGTGCGGTTACTAATCATAGTAGTATAAAAGCTCGTCGTTGCGGTTGCCGGAAGGTCCCGGTACAATACACTGCGTCCGAGGGGATCGCTTGGGAGCCTGCCATTCCCACGGATCGAGCACGCCGGCGCGGTGGCCGGCGCGCATGCCCCCCGGCCCAGAGGATTGCACCGCTGAAATGGATTCAGGCCTCTCCTTACACTCGATTGTAATCGCCGCTCCCGAGCAGGTGTCCTGCCCGCTGGGCGATGAGTCTGCCATCCTGAACCTGAAAAACACCGTCTATTACGGTCTGGATCCGGTCGGCGCACGGGTCTGGAGCCTGCTGCAACAGCCTCGAAGCGTCAGCGAACTCCGCGATGCCTTGCTCGAGGAGTATGAAGTCGAGGCGGAGCGCTGCGAGCGGGACCTGCTCGAACTGCTCGAGAAGATGCGCAGCGAGGGGCTGATCCAGGTGAAAAGCGCGGCGGCCCGCTAAAGGCTTCAGGCAACAGAGAATCATGCGACTTTTTCCGGGGTGACGGGTTGAAAGGCACGACGGAGACCTGGCACAGATTTTGGCGGTTGAGCGGCTTCGAGCGGGGAGTCGCCCTTGAAGCGGCGGTGGCACTCGTCGCGACCTGGGTTGGGCTGCGTCTGGCCAGGTTCCGCCGCTGGCAGGCCGCGCTCGCATGGTTTGCGCCGCCCCCGGCCGCTTACATTACCGAGCAGAATTCGGTCAATTCCGCACGCATGATCGCGCGCATGGAACAATCCGTTGCGAACCACCTCTTTTTCCGAGCGAATTGTCTCGAACAATCACTGACGCTTTCGTGGCTCCTTCACAGAAGGGGGATCGCTGCGGAACTGCGTATCGGCGCTCGAAAAGATGCAGGACGCTTTGAGGCGCATGCCTGGGTGGAATCGAACGGTGTCGTTTTGAACGACACGAGCGAGAGCCATCTGCACTTCGTGCCGTTCGACGGCCCGGTCAGCGCGATGGAGACGCAGGCTCCATGAGCGGTATCGTCGGCATTTTTCGCCGTGACGGCGCCCCGGTGGAACGTTCGCTCCTGCGTTCCCTTACCGACTTCCTTTCCTATCGCGGCCCCGACGCTCGCGAGGTGTGGTCGGATGGCCCGATCGGTTTCGGCCACACGATGTTGCGGACCACGCACGAAGCAGCCAACGAGCGCCAACCGGCGAGTCTCGACGGGCGTTTCTGCATTACGGCCGATGCGCGGCTCGACGACCGCTCGGAACTCGAAACGAAACTCGATCAAGCGGAGCGCAGGATTCGGCGCAACGCGCCGGACGACGAACTGATCCTGCACGCCTACGCCGCCTGGGGCGAAGAGTGCGTCCGGCATCTACGCGGCGACTTTGCTTTCGCCATCTGGGACGCGCGCCGAAGGACCGTGTTCTGCGCGCGAGACCATTTCGGCGTCAAGCCCTTCTACTATTCCCATCTGGGCGATCTCTTTCTTTTCAGCAACACGCTCGATTGCGTGCGGATTCATCCGGAAGTTTCTGACGATTTCAATGAAGCCGCGATCGCGGATTTTCTTCTCTTCGGGCTCAACTGCGACGTCGCGTCCACGACCTTCCGCGACGTGCGCCGCCTGCCGTCCGCGCATTTCCTGACCGTTTCTCCAGGCAATGTTCGCATACAGCGCTATTGGTCGGCGCCGACCGACGGTCGTATCCGCTACCACCGGGGCGATGACTACATCGAGCACTTTCAGGTTCTTCTGCGAGCGGCGGTCACCGATCGCATTCGCAGTGACCAGGTGGGAATTTGGCTGAGCGGCGGGATGGACTCGTCGTCCGTAGCTGCGGCGGCGCGCGAGGTGTCCGACGCATGCGGCGGCACGCCCGAACTTCGGGCGTATACGGTCAGTTCCGAGGCGCTAATTCCCGATCATGAAAGCTCTCTCGCGTGCCAAGTGGCTGAGTTCCTCCAGATCCCGATTCGGGTGATGGGAACGGAGAATCTGCGGCCGTTCGATCGTTGGGATCAGCCAGAATGGGCGCCTTCGGAGCCTGTGGACGATCCCTTTTTTGCGGGTTTGTACGACGAGTACAGCACTGTAGCAGCGGATTGCCGCGTGATGCTTTCCGGCGAGGGCAGCGACAACCTGATGTACTTCCAGATGTGGCCTTACACGCGTGATCTCTTGCGGAATCGCGAATGGCGCAGGTTGCTCGCCGACGGATCGCACTACCTCCGGGTGCGGCCGTTCCCATGGCGCGGTCTGCGACAGCGAGCCCGCCGATTGTTCGGCAACGATGATGAACCTGTACTCCCGTGCTGGATTGCCCCCGATTTCGCGCGGCGTGTGGATGTTGAGACGCGCTGGCGGGAACACAGCACCCTTCCTCGCGTGCCCGGGCACCTAATCAAGCCGAAGGCTCATGCTTCGCTCTCGTTGCCGCAGTGGTCGCGGTTGTTCGAGTTGGCCGATCCGGGCGTAACCCATTACCCGGTGGAAGTGCGCTATCCCTTCCTCGATCTGCGAATCGTGAATTACCTTATGGCCATTCCGCCATTTCCGTGGGCGTTTCACAAGACACTACTTCGGGAGGCGATGAAGGGCCGTCTGCCTGAAGACATTCGCCGGAGGCCAAAGACCCCGCTCTCAGGCGATCCTGTCGTTGCAATGCTTCGTCGACACCCTTCGGCGCCTTGGCTGGACAGATCTCGTTGGAGCGAAGAAATCGACAATTATGTCGATCGGAACGCACCCTTTCCGCCGCACGACGGAGAAGATTCCGAGAGCGTCATCCAGGCAACGCGACCCTTGTGTCTTAACTTTTGGTTGCAGTCTAGGGTACGAGTTCGGTATAACTTTGTTGCGGAGGCATTACATGGCTAAAGCCGCCAACGGCGAGCCAAAGAAGCCGTACTCTCCACCTGTGTTAACCGTTCACGGGACCGTGCGTGAGCTGACCCAAACTGTCAACCTGAAGGGCGCGTCGGATCATGGCAAAGGGTTCAAGATCAGGACGGGCAGTTAGAAAGCGCTGACGGCAGAGAGCCAGTTGCAGAAGTCGAATTGAGTGACTGCAGACTACTCCGCGTTCGGGCTTTGCCTCCGCAGCAATGTTCCGATCCCAGGATTGACTCCGCTTCATTCATCGGAGGCGCCCCCCGACGTTGAAGTCCATTTTGGAAACCTGCCTCCATTTATTACTGCTGCTCCATCGGGCGCATCGAGCCCCGTGTACGTGAGCTCCATCACGACTGACTCAGGCGAGCCTGCGCTAAAAGTCTGGAAGACGGCGGAAGGGCTTCTGCGTATGGATTACTTCGACGGGATGCAATTCTGGCTCGATGCAGCCGGAAACAGAATTTGGGCCGTTTGGCCGGATCCGTTGCTGGTCGAAGACGCGGCCACGTATCTTCTGGGGCCGGTCCTTGGCTGGGTCCTGCGTTTGCGCGGCGTGACGTGTCTGCACGCGAGCGCGGTGGCTTTTGGACGCTTTGCGGCTGCGTTCGTCGGCTGCGCGGGGGCCGGAAAGTCGACGACGGCGGCGGCGCTTGCGCGCCGAGGTCATCCGGTTGTTTCGGATGATATCGTTGCGCTCGTGGAGCGGGATGGAGCCTTCGCTGTGATGCCGGCCTACCCGTATCTTTGCCTATGGCCGGATTCGGTGAAGCTGCTATATGGCTCGGGCGAGGCGCTGCCCGCCTTTTCGCCTTCCTGGGATAAGCGGCAGCTCCGACTCGCGGAAAATCGCTTGGGATTTGAGGAGCAGCCGCTGCCACTCGGGGCGGTCTTCCTCTTGGGCGAGCGCAGCCTCGAACCGGCCGCTCCATTCATCGAGGATCCGGCGCCGAAAGAGGCACTCCTGGCCCTCATTGGGGACTCCTACGCCACTAATTTCCTCGACCGGGAGATGCGCAGGAGCGAGTTCGAGCTGTTGGGGCGCCTGGTCAACCGGATTCCCGTACGACGATTACGGCCGCACAAGGACTCCCTCCGAATTGGTGATCTATGCGACCTCATCGACAAAGCGTGCGAGCACCTGCCATAGGTCCATCCCCATCCGCTCCGTAGACCACTCACCGGGCTTACCAAAATGGAACCAGGGATTTTCGTATCATGATACGTGCGCAATTCGGCACATATGAGAGTGATTCTTGTTCCAGTACTGCTAGAACTTGTGCCATTATGGCACATCGACGGCGGCCCTCGTGGCAGGCGCCAACGAAGGAGAGACGCCGCGAAGGACTTAAGCGAGGTTTTTGGGGGGAGGGAGGAAGTTCGGATATGAAGAAGCTACTAGGTCTCTTGGCACTGCTTACACTCGCCAACGTGGCCGGAAGGCCGGCCATGGCGCAGTACACCGAACCCAGGTTGGAGGTCGGGGGCGGGTACACATACCGGTCATGGGGTGTTCCCCTCGCGCGGACGAATATGAACGGATGGAACGCGACCGTCAGCTTCGACGTGAACAACTGGCTGACGGCGACTGCTGACTTCGATGGGACGTATGCCAATGCCGACAATGGGAATCTCGGCGCAGACGGCTGGGTCGAGACGTTCATGGCCGGCCCCAGAATCTACCCGATCGGCCATCATAAGATCAGCCCGTTCGTGCACGCATTGATTGGCGGCGACCACGCGAGTATCAATATCGCCGGTGGAGGTGGGACCCAGAGTGATACGACGCTGGCGTTTGAGGCAGGTGGCGGAGTGGACGTCGACCTAACGAAGCATCTCGCCGTTCGGATCGGCGAGTTTGACTGGGAGCAGACGCGCCTTTTCGGCCCGGCCTCGACGGGATTGCCGACCCAGGATAACTTCAAATACAAGGCGGCGATTCTCTTCCGCTTCTAAACCCGTCTAACTGTCTTCCCTTGACGAAGAGGCCGGGCGCAGTTGCCCGGCCTTTTTTCTTTTCCCAGAGTCCAGGTTCTATGGTATCTCTCTCCAGCCAAATTCAATTGTCCTTTCAGATGACGTCGGGAGGGTGAGCCAACCTCCGGAGCGTATCACGCCTTCCAAGCAAGGGCACTTCGCGCACTGTTCCCGAGGAGGAACGTGTTGATGAAAAAGGCGGGGCTTTTCGTTTTGCTGATGCTGTTCGTTCTGCCGGCTGTGGCGCGGGCGCAAGACGCAACGCAAGAAGCGCCGCCAACCACCCCGCCTGCCGCGCCGCAGGGCCAGGCGCAGACGCCTGCACCGGCGCCGCCGGTAGCCGCGGAAAGGTACACGCCCAAATACGAACTTTCCGCCGGCTACGACTACCGCAAATTCTATTTCCCGGACGAGGGAACCACGCTCGGCACGAACGGATGGTATGCGTCCGTCGATCGCAATTTCAAGCGCTGGCTGGGAGCCTACGCGGAGATGTCCGGCGTCTACAGGAATAGAGGCACCTACGGGAATTCGTCCATCTACACCTTGCTGATCGGTCCGCAACTCTATCCCCTTGGCCATCGCAAACTGACGCCTTTTGGTCACGTGCTCTTCGGAGCTGGGTACTACCGGAACGCCGTTCCGACGAACGGAGGCTTCGGGAGTAAGGTTGAAAGTGCGACAGCCCTCGCCTGGAGTGGCGGCGGAGGCCTGGATCTGTATCTTAAGAAGCATCTGGGCATTCGTCTGATCGAATTCGACTACGGCACAGCGCACTTCTTTGGTGGGACCGCCGATCACGGCAGCGACCGCGTTTCCGTTGGAATCGTCTACCGCTTCGGCGAAAGGTAAATCCGCGCTCCGTATGGTCAAGAAACGCGAACGACTCGAAATAGCGTAGCCACCGCGGGAGCCGCTCAAACGCCGGTTATCCGGCTGATTCTTTCCGCTCGGGCTCGTTGCGCAGTTCGCGGATGATGTTCACTCCACTAATCGTGCCAAGGCGGTTTGCGCCGGCTTCTATCATCGCTTTGGCTTCGCTGGCCGTCCGAATTCCGCCCGACGCCTTCACTCCGATCTTCACAGCGCGGCGCATGAGCCGGACATCTTCCAGGGTCGCAACGCCTCCGAGAAATCCGGTGGAGGTCTTCACGAAATCCGCGCCGGCCTTTTCGCTGATCTCGCACGCCAGCAGCTTTTCCGCGTCGGTGAGGAGGTGCGTTTCGAGGATCACCTTCAGCAAAGCCTTCTCCGCGTGCACGGTCTCCGCGACGGCCTGAATGTCCGCCGCGACGGCTTCCCGATTCCCCGCCTTGAGTTCGCCGATATTCATGACCATATCGATTTCGCGCGCGCCCAGTTTCAAAGCTTCCGCGGCCTCAAAGCGCTTCACGCTGGTCAGCGTCGCTCCCAGGGGAAACCCCGCCACAGTCCCAACCTTTACGTTGCTGTCGCGCAAACGCGAATAGCAGAGCGCGACGTGGTACGCATTCACCATCACCGCGCCGAAGCCAAATTCCCTTGCTTCTTCGCAGAGGCGGATGATCTGAGCCGGCGTCGCTTCCGGGCGCAGGTTGGTGTGGTCGATGATCGCAGCGAGGTTTCGCCAGTCGCGGGTCAGAAGCTCGTTTTCAGCGGCTGAGTTTCGGCTCGACATGGACAATGAATGTTACTACGCTACACGCTGTTCCTCGTAGCTGGCATTCAGCGTCTCGATTCACGGTTGAATTTATGCCACAGCGTACTTCCGGAAGGGACAAAAGCCGCAAGCGGCTGATCGCAGCAGCCCGCGACGCCGTGAAAAACGCCTACGCCCCGTACTCCAACTTCAGAGTAGGCGCGGCCCTGCTGACCACAAAGGGCGAAATGATTGTTGGCTGCAATGTCGAGAACGCTTCGTACGGCATGACCAACTGCGCCGAGCGCACGGCGATTTTCTCCGCGGTTTCCCAGCTTGGCCCGAGCCTCGAGATCGATGCCATCGCCATACTGAACGACAAGAACGCACCCTGCGCTCCCTGCGGCGCCTGCCGCCAGGTCATCTACGAGTTCGGGCCGAAGGCAACTGTGTTTTTTCTTAGTGCGAAGGGCTGGAAGAAATTGCCAATCGCGAAACTTCTCCCGGAGGGTTTTCGCCTGAAGTGACCAATCTTTCGGATCCCGCCCCTGCCCACGCGTCCCGCACCGTCGACGTGATCCGCAAGAAGCGCGACGGGCAGGAACTTTCGCCCGCTGAAATCGGCGACCTCGTCGCCGGCTACACCTCCGGAAAGATCCCCGACTACCAGATATCCGCTTGGCTGATGGCCGCCCTGCTCCGTGGGCTCACCCGCGCCGAGACCACGGCGCTCACGGATTCCATGCTGCACTCCGGCCAGGTGCTGGACCTTTCGGAGTTCTCAGCGCCCAAAATAGACAAACATTCTACCGGCGGCGTCGGCGACAAAACCTCACTCGTTCTCGCCCCCCTTGCCGCGGCCGGTGGTTTGGTGGTTCCGATGATCAGCGGGCGTGGGCTCGGGCACACCGGAGGCACGCTCGACAAACTCGAATCGATCCCGGGTTTCCAGGTGGGCCTTTCGATTGCGCGCTTCCGAGAAGTGCTTCGAGCGTGCGGCTGCGCGATGATCGGCCAGACCGCTGAGATTGCTCCGGCCGATCGCAAGTTCTATTCGCTGCGCGATGTCACCGGAACAGTCGAAAGTCCCTATCTGATCTGCGCCTCGATCATGAGCAAGAAACTGGCCGAAGGCATCGATGGCCTGGTGCTGGACGTGAAGACGGGTTCCGGCGCGTTCATGAAAACGGAGAAAGACGCGGCGTTCCTGGCCGCGCTGATGGTTGAAACCGGGCAGCGAATGGGCAAGAAGATGGTCGCGCTCATCACGGACATGGACCAGCCATTAGGTCTGCGTGTAGGCAACTCACTGGAAGTCGAGGAGTGTCTGGAGGTGCTGCGCGGCCGAGGTCCGGAAGATTTGCGCCAGCTCTGCCTCGAACTGGCGGGATGGATGTTTTGTTTGGGCGGCCTCTTCAGCACGATCGATCGTGCCAAACAGCTTGCGGATCAGCTCATACGATCGGGGCGGGCGCTCGAGAAATTCCGCCGGATGGTCGAATTGCAGGGAGGCGATCCAGCCGTGGTCGACGATCCGCAACGGCTGCCTCGCGCAAAACACTCGCTCGATGTCGCCAGTGCCCGAAGCGGCTATGTCGGAGCCATCCAATGCGAGATGGTAGGCACGGCTTGCGTTGTTTTAGGTGGCGGCCGCGAGAAGAAAGAAGATTCGGTCGATCCTGCTGTGGGGATCACGCTGCACAAGAAAGTTTCCGATCGGATCTCCGCGGGTGAATCTCTCTGCACGATTCACTACAACTCGGAAACCCGCGCGGCTCAGGCGAAGAAACTTCTGGAGCAAAGTTATCAGATCGCAGATTCGCCTCCAGCCCCGAAGCGGCTGGTTCACCGAATCATTCCCGCCGTAGACGCAACCTGATTTAGGTCATTCAGACAGGTTTGCCAGCGTTTCGGCCAGCACGAGCGATCCTCGCGCGATGTCCTCGATCGATGCGTACTCATCCGGCCGATGGCTATATCCGTTGCGACAGGGGATGAATAGCATCGCGACCGGAGCGATCCGCGAAATGAAAAGCGAATCGTGGTACGCGCGGCTGATCATCGGCATGAATTTCTTTCCGTGCTTCCGGCACGCGGCCGAAAGGGCGTCGACCACGAGCGGGGCGCAGTCCGCCGGCGCATCCGCGTTCAGCATCTCGGTTTGAATCTGGACGCGCCTCCGAGTCGAAATCTCCTGTGAGGCAAGTTCCATCGCGCGCACAACGGAGTCCCGCCGCGCCAGATTCGTGTCGCGAATATCCACGCTGAGGCGCACGCGGCTGGGAATGCTGTTGACGGCGCCGGGAAACACATCGCACATCCCGACCGTCGCGACGGTGTCCGGCGATCCGCTCGTCCGCGCCGCGTTCTCGATCGCCAGGATCAACTCAGCCGCTGCGCAAAGAGCGTCCCGGCGATCGGGCATCAGGACTCCGCCCGCATGGCCTCCTGCGCCTTCGATGGTGATGCGCGCGCTTGCGGGAGCGGCGATCTTCGTCACCACGCCAAGGGATATATGCTCGCGTTCTAGAAGAGGGCCCTGCTCGATGTGCAATTCCGCAAACGCCTTGTAATACCCGCCCGGCAACTTGACCTCTTCGAGCTCTCCTCGCATCCCGGCCTTGCGCCGAACGTCTTCGACCGATTCGCCGTCCTTATCCGTCAATTTTCTGGCGGCTTCCGGAGACAGGCTCCCGGAAAGCAGCCTGCTGCCGAGGCATCCGATTCCAAAGCGCGTCGGTTCTTCGGCCGTCAGAACCAACAGTTCAACAGCGTTCTTCGGGCGGAATCCGCTCGCTTGCAATGCGCGTATCGCCTCAAGACCTCCGAGCACGCCGACGACGCCATCATACTTGCCTGCATTGGGAATCGCGTCGATGTGCGAGCCGGTACCGACGACAGGCGCCTTCGGGTCAGACCCGTTCCAGCGCGCGAAAGTGTTTCCAATCGCGTCCTGCCGCACCGTAAGCCCCGCGGCCCTGCATCGCTCGATCATCCACGCACGAGCGCGCATGTCCGCCGGCGTGAAAAGGATTCTTGTTACCACAGGAGGCTCTGCTTCCGAGATGGAAGCGAGCTCTTCGATCTCCGCGTGCAGCCGCTCCAAATCGATCGCAAGGTTCATCACTACGCGCCTGCCAATGGATGCCTGTTCCAATCCTTATAGATCAGGTATTTCGCGGGCTTCTTGCCTAGAGCGCCGAACCATTGTGGACACCACGGAGCCATCCAAATAAAGTCGCCGGCCGTGACGGGATACCATGAATCGCCGAGCCGGTAGATGCCGCCGCCTTCGAGCATCAGAAGCCCGTGCTCCATGACGTGCATTTCGACCATGCTCAGGGCTGCTCCCGGCTGGTACGCCATGATGTTGACCGCAAAATCGAAGCTCATCGCGTCCGGAAGCAGGCATTTGACCTGCAAGTCCGGATCATCTCCGAGTGCATGCGAGGTGACCGAATCCTCACTGGACAGAATCAAGCTCGGCGGCTTGGTCGATGCGAGTGCTTGATACGGCTTCTCGATGACGGCGGCACGGCCCGCCTGCGTGGCCACAACCCGGTGCTGCAAACCTTGGGGCAAATAGGCGTAGCCGCGTGCGCGAAGTTCCGTTTTCTTTCCCTCGGCTTCCACCTGGACGCCACCTTCCAGCACAAAAAGAAACCGCTGAGCGGTTGTGCCGCCCAGTTCGCCACCGGCTTCGAACTCAGCCGTGTACTGCGTAAATGCCGCGCCCATTGCCGTGCCGGCGTGCACCACGGCGGAACAATTCTTCATTCCGGGCAGCGGGGCGCGCACGAATGTGTCGGGCGTCAGCAGCAGGTGATTCGGTTGCTGGGAGCTTCGCGTTCCACCGAGGTTATGCACTGTGAGCTCTCCTTTGGGGCATGGGTGAGGAAGCGAGCAGATCAAGCAGATGCAGGCCGCTCTCGAGCGCCTTCGCCACATCCTCGACGTTTACCGTTTCCGCGGGATTGTGGCTGATTCCGCCGGGCGTTCGCAAAAAGATCAGCGCCGCGGGAACTTTTTCCGCGAGGATCATGGCATCGTGCCCCGCGCCGCTCACCATCCGATGCGGCTCGCACCCGGCTCTTCGGACGGCTTCTTCGGCTTGGCGGACGAGGAACGAGTTCATCTCCACGGCGCACTGGTTCATTTGAGTGCTCTTCCGCACCGATAGGCCCCGGCGCTGGGCAATTTCTTCCGCCTTGTGGATCATATTCTCCTGCGTACCAATTCGGACGTCGTCCGAGCCATGACGCAAGTCGAGAGTGAGCCGGGCCTCCCCGGCGATAACGTTTGTCGCCCCAGGCTTCGCTTCAAACGTGCCGACCGTCGCCGTCAGGCCGGGAACTCGCCGGGCTTCCCTCTCCACTTCCACAATCCACTCCGCAGCGCCCGCAATCGCATCGTGGCGAAGGTCCATTGGCGTCGTCCCGGCATGATTGGCGCGGCCGGTGAACGTGAACTCCAGCCTGCTTTGTCCGGCGATGGCCTCGACTATCCCGAGCGGACGCCCGAGTTGCTCCAGGACGGGTCCCTGTTCGATGTGAAATTCGACGTAACCCAAGGTGTCGTCGTCCTTCAAGGCAGCCGCGGGGATTTCTTGCGGGTTCAGGCCAAACACTTCGATGGCTTCGCGCACGCTCACGCCATGCGCATCCTTACGTGCGAGCAGTTCTTCATTGAGCCTGCCCACCAGCGCGCGGCTGCCGATGAACGGCGCGCTGAAGCGAACGCCTTCCTCCTCGGAAAAGCCGACGACCTCGATTCCGAAAGGAAGTCTCTTGCCGCCGAGCGCTTCCAGCAAAGCCGCTGCGAGAACCACTCCGAGCACGCCATCATACGCTCCCGCATCGGGGACGGTATCGAGATGCGAGCCGATGAGAAGCCGTGGGGAGTCGGGTTCTTCTCCGGGATAGAATCCGCGGAGATTCCCGGCCGCATCGATTCTTGTCTTAACTCCGAGTGGCTCGAGCCATCGTGCGATTTCGCGATGGCATTCGCGCATCGGTGGGGAAAGAAAGGTCCTGCGCGTGCTGCCCAGCGCTTCGCTGAAACCAGCCAGTCTTTTGCACCGGTCGATCGTTTCCTTCGCTCTCGCTATTTGGGGATCGCTCATCGGCGCCGAATCTCACCGCTTCCGGCAGATGCGCGCCTCGATGTAGCCGTGCGGCTCGTCGGTTGGCACGAATATTTCATTGGGGTTGTCCTGCCCGAATCTCGAGAGGTCCACAAGCAGGCAGTGTATGTTGGGCATCGTCAATTCGATTTCGTCGACCTCGGCAACCTTCTCAAGCACAGCTTCGCCCATGGCGTAGAGCGTGTGCTGCACGGACTTGCTTTCACGCCCCGCAAAAACGGCAAGCAACGTCTCGCGGATTTTCGTCCGCAATGGAAGAAAGGCGAGGTCAGCCGAAGCGTATTTCCAGTTCGCCCGAACGGCTGTGCCGAACAACCTGTCGGCTGTCTCCGGCAGAGTCGTCAGCGAATCGTGAATATAGCCTTCAAATCCCGACCCCGCCGTCTTCATGAGGATGAGGTTCTGAAGCCCCGACACGACGGAGAATTTGCCCCCCTGCGTCCGCGCCAGCTTTGTTGTTTGGAGCTCTCCACTCGACTGCACAAACGCGGTCGGGTGCGGTTTCCCGCCCGTCACCAGATGCTCCCAGGGCTTTCCCGATATCGTGATTTCCGCCGAGGAGACTTGCGGATTGCGCGCCAAAAAGAAATCGATCAGCTCCTTGGCGAAGTCCTCCATGCATGCGGCCGATGAATTTCGCGCCACTGAGTACACGGTGTTCTTCATTGTGTCCGTTGGCAGGATTTTGCTGTTGTCTCCATCTGTGAAGCAGCTTGTGAAATCTCCTTGCAACAATATCTCCAGCGTCCATTCGCGAAAGTCATGCCCCTCCGGACGCCGCTTTACGCGGACCAATCGCACGCGCGATTTGCCGTATCGATTTTCGCCCAGCGCAATCATCGGTTCAGCTTCCCCGGTACGTCGTGTAGCTGTTCGGGCTTAGAAGTAGCGGAATGTGAAAATGCGTTTCGCCGTCCCGCACGGCAAACGTGATTTGCACGATCGGATACAGTCCGCGGACTCCCTGCGCGGTGAAGTAGCTCGCCGTATCGAAAGCCAGGCGGTAGATCCCCGGCGCAAGCGTTTCGCCCTCCGGCAGTAACTGGTTGCAGCGCCCGTCATCATCGGTGTGCGCCGACGCCACGACCCGCCACTCCCCGGTGTTTTCGTGCCTCTCCAAATGCACGGACACATCTCTCGCCGGAACTCCACGAGCCGTATCGAGAACGTGCGTCGAAATCCGCGTCATGGTGCGAGCCATCTCCTCAGCCGGAGGTGCGTGATCTGCCGTTGTTGCTCCGCCGCCTCGTTGAGTTCCGCCCGGTCGTCATTCTGCATCCGGCGCTGCAAAATCTCCAAAATCTCGGACGCCGTCTTGCCCGTGGCGCACACGATAAAGATACGATGGAAGCGCCGCTCGTATTCTCGATTCGCCTCCGCCAGCGCGGTCTTCGCTGCGTCATCAGCGACCGCGACTCCCCGTTGCTCCTGTGCGGACCACTTCGCCGGGCGACTCTCCGAAGAGTTCGCTGCGCCTGACTCGCCGATCCGCGGATGACTTCGGAACGCTTCCGTCCAGTCGGACTCGCTCAAGTTCTTCCACGTTTCGTCGGACGCAGCCAGCAGTGCAGTCTCATCCGCGATCGGCCTGCACCTCGCGATCCCGCGCGCCCAAGCCGTTGATCCGCAGCAGGGCAGAATCTCTTTCTCCGCCTCCTCGACCGAAAGCCGGTTCCAGCGCTCTAGTGCTTCACTCACGGCCCATTGCCGAAGCGCGGAGCTTCTCGAGAAACTCCGCAACCAGATTGCTTACCACGGCCGCGCGATACCGGGCCGTAGATCGAATATCGTCGATCGGCCGGATCTCCGCTGCGGCGGTCTTTCTTGCGAGCGCCACAATCGATGACTCGACGGGCTTGCCGTCCAGGATTCGCTCCGTCTCGGCCAGGCGGAGCGGCACCGGAGCCACGCTCCCCACCGCAATGCGAACATCGTGAACGACTCCACCTTCGAGCCGTGCCAGCGCCGCCATGCAGACTTTGGAAATCGCCTGCGCATTGCGCGTACCCACCTTGCGCGCATAGGAAACATATCCTGCAAAACGCCGGGGCAGGCACACGGCTCGGATCAGCTCATCCGGCGCAAGCTTCGTCTCCTTGTAGGCGACGTGAAAATCTCGATACGCCAGGCACCGCTCGCCTCGGGCCGAAACCAGAATCAGATCGGCCCCGTACGCCAGCAGCATGGGCAGCGAATCGGCCGCGGGCGATGCGTTGGCGATATTGCCGCCGAGCGTCCCTCGATTTTGATTCGCGATTCCGCCCGTCCAGCTCGCCGCGCGCGCCAACAGCGGGAACTCATCCCTCATCACTGCGTGTTCGCGCAGATCGGTGTAAGTGCAACCCGCTCCAATCTGGATTTCGCCTGGGAGAATTTCAACTCGGCGCAGATCGGGAAGGTTCCAGATGCTGACGAGCTTCCGCGCTCGGAGCGTTCCGGCTGCGTATTGCACCATCAGATCCGTGCCGCCCGCGATGGGGAGCCATCGGCCGGGGTCGCCCGCCAAAAGCGCGACAGCCGCTTGCAGATTCCCCGGCGCAACCAGCTCGTAATCGGCCGGATCGGACCTCATGCGGAGGCCCCGCGCCGCGCTGCTTGCGCCACGGCTTCGAAAATCTGCGTGTAGCCGGTGCAGCGGCAGAGGTTGCCCGAGAGCCCTTCGCGGATATCTTCCATCGTGGGCCTCGGCTTTCGACTCAAAAGATACTGTGCCGCGAGAATCATTCCCGGCGTGCAGATGCCGCACTGCGCGCCGCCGCACTCGAGAAAAGCCTCCTGTAGCGCGCACAACTGCGCGTCACCGCTGAGTTTCTCGATTGTCACAATATTCGAGCCTTGCGCCTGGAGGATTGGAATCAGGCAGCTATCGACGAGCGCGCCATCCATCAGCACGGCACATGCGCCGCACTCCCCTTCTCCGCACCCTTCTTTCGTCCCCGTCAGCCCGAGATTTTCCCGCAGCACGTCGAGGAGCCTTTCCATCGGATGTGCGCGCACAGTTTTCGGCTCGCCGTTGACGACCAGAGAGAACTCGCGTTTGGTGCGCTCCTTGGGAGTCATCTCGCTTGGCCCGCCGAAGGAACCGCATTTCGCTTCGCGTCCGCGGCGCTGACCGCCTCGAAAATATTTTCAGGAAGCAGCGGAATCGAATCAAACGGAATTCCCAGCGCGTCAACCACTGCGTTCACAATCGCCGGAGCGGGACCGTCTATCGGGAGTTCGCCGATTCCCTTCGCCCCGTAAGCGCCGTGGGTATTTCCCATTTCCTCGAAGAAAATCCGGACCGGAGGCAGGTCGGCGGAAGTGGGCATGATGTAATTGGTCATCTGGCCGTTTTGCATGCGTCCGTCCCGCCATTCTACTTTCTCGTACAGCGCAAATCCAATTCCCTGTGCCACGCCGCCGGCGATCTGTCCCTTTGCGAGGACGGGATTCAGCACTCTGCCGACTTCCTGCAACGCCACGAAGTCGTCCACCGAAACGGCGTACGTCGCCAGGTCAACCGTTACTTCCGCCACGTAAACGGCCCACGCAAACGCCGCGTATGCCTCGCCTCGGTAATTCTGATCGTCCCAGAAGATGTCCGCGGGCTGCTCGTACTTGGCGAAGGACCGGAGTTGCCCCCGCGTCGAAAGGTATTCCCGGCACGCGGCCTTGAATTCCTCGGGCGTATGGCTGCTGCCCAGCATTCCGCAACCGGCGAGCGTCTGCTTCAATCCCAGCGCGGCCGATTGCACCAATTTGCCCACGACCATCGCCGTTCGCGACGCCACCGTGGGGCCGCTGTTCGGCACTTCCGTGGTGTCCGGCTGCGCAATCTCGACGTCCCCATAGGGCGATCCCAAAGCCTCGGCCGCGATCTGGCAGAGAATCGTGTTGGTTCCCTGCCCGATTTCCGTGCTTGAAACGAGAACGCGAATGCCGCCATCGGCGCGTCCCTCCACTCCCACCACGGAACTCAGATAACGCTCTCCCGATCCCGTGAATCCCGCGCCGTGCAGGAACGCCGCAATGCCCATTCCCTTCCTGCAATTTCCGCTTTCGTTTTCCTTCGCGAAGCGCTTCTGCTTGGAATCGTAGTCGGCAAGAGTCAGCGCCCGGTCGAGCAGCTTCCCCAGGTCGATCTCTTCCCGCACGATCTGTTCGGTGATGGTTGTCTCGCCGGGCTTCAGAAAATTCCTGCGCCGAATCTCGGCCGGCGACAACTTCACAACCTCCGCGATGCGATCCATGTGCCGCTCGATGGCGAAAAGCGATTGCGGCGCGCCGAAGCCACGAAACGCGCCGTGCGGGGGAGCATTCGTCGCCACCGCCTTTGCGCGGACGCGCACGCTGGGCCAGCAATACGGCCCGCCGGCGTGAATCGTGCCGCGCGACAGCACGACTGGGGACAGCGTCACATACGCGCCGCCGTCAATCGTGAATTCGATCTCGCCGCCCAGAATCTTGCCGTCCTTGGTGACGGCCGTGCGATGCCGCGTTCGAGAGGGGTGGCGTTTCGTCGTGGCGACCATGTCTTCCGCGCGGTCGTAAATGATTTTCACCGGCCGCCCGGACTTCATCGCCAGCAGCGCCGCGTGCGCCGCGATCATGGAGGGATACTCTTCCTTGCCGCCGAACGCGCCTCCGGTTTCCGCCTGCACCACGCGAACTTTGTCTTCGGGCAAGCCGCAGAGAGTCATCAACGCCTTGTGAACGTAATAGGGGCACTGCAGCGAACCCCACACGGTGATCCCCTGCTTGGGATCGAACTGCGCGATCATCCCGTTCGTCTCGATGTACAGTTGCTCCTGCGAGCCCGTGAAGTACTCGCCCTCGACGACGAACGCGGCCTTCTTCCAGATGGCATCCACGTCGCCCTTCTGAATCAGGTACGTTTTGAAGGTGTTGTCTTTCCCCCAGATGATTTCGGTTCGCCGTTCGCTGTCCGAGATCGTGAACAGCGCTGGCAGCGGCTCGTACTCGATGTGGACCGCTTCGACCGCTTTCGGAAGGAGGTGCTTCTCCGGATGCGCCAGCAGGAGGATCGGTTCCTCCGGGTGGTTGACGATCTCATCCACGAGGCATGGCTGATCGTTTTCGATCAGCGCGATGTAGTTCTTCCCCGGGATGTCCTTCGCGGATACGATCGCGAACTCGTCCCACGGGATCCCCGGACCGAATGTGATTTTCTTGATTCTGCCTCGCGGAATTCGGCTGCGCACGGTTGCGCCGTAAAGCATGTTCGGCAGCGTGATGTCGTCGATGTAGCGCGCTTTTCCCGTGACCTTGTCGCGACCTTCCTTGCGCGGCGCCGGCACGCCGACGATGTGTTCCGTTTCCATGGCAGACTCTGCCCATTGTGAACGAGAACGGAAGAAATTTGCACGCCTGATTGAAGTGGGGCCTCGCCTGCTATCGCCTGTATTCCCGGCCGGTCGGCTCGCCGGGGAACTTCCCCTCGACAAACACGGGCTTCCCTCTGAGGTAGGTGGCTTTGACTGAGCCGCGGAGTTTCTCTCCCCAATAGGGAGAAATCGTGTGCCTGTAAAACAGTCGATCTTTCGTAACCTGGATTTCCGCCTCGGGGTCGAACACGACAAAATCCGCGTCGCAGCCCGCGGCGATCCGGCCTTTCCGCGCTTGGCAACCGGCGAGACGCGCGGGGCCTTCCGCCATCCAGCGCGCAATATCTGACAGCGTAAATCCTCGCGCGCTTGCCTCGGTCCACATCACCGGCAGTGCCATCGACAAGCTCGCGATGCCGCCCCAGGCAGTTTTGAAGTTTCCCTCTTCGAGCTTCTTCATCGGCAGGGGACACGGAGAATGGTCCGTAGCCACAAGGTTGATCGCGCCCTCGCGAAGCTCCTGCCAAAGTTTTTCGCGGTTCTCGCGGCTTCGAATCGGCGGCGCGCACTTGCACAGAGTCGCTCCGTCGGCGATCGTTTCGGCGGTCAGGTGCAAGTAATGCGGGCACGTCTCCACGCTGATCGGCAGTCCCTCGGCGCGCGCGGCGCGCAAGATGGAAAGGCCTTCGCACGTCGATAGGTGGACGATGTGCAGGCGGAAGCGATACTCGCGGCACAGCGCCAGTAACAGCCGAATCGCGGAGAGTTCCGCCTCATCCGGCCGCGATCTCAGATACGTCGCGTACGATCTCCAATCGGCGCCGTCCAACGCCGCCGTCGCCGCATCCACGGGACCGCCAAGCTCCGCATGAACCAGCAGCGGCAATCCCGTCCGCGCCACATGCGGCAGAGCCGCCCGCAGCTCCCGTTCGCTGACCATCGTGAAGCTGTCGATCCCCGGATGAATGAGGAAGCATTTGAAGCCGAGCACGCCCGCGGCCGCCAGCGGTTCGATCTCATCCTGATTGCCGCTGACAACTCCGCCCCATGCGGCCCAATCGACTCGGCACTTGCCGCTCGCTGCCTCGCGCTTCGCTTCGAGCGCGGCCACAGTAGTCGTGCCCGGCAAGCAGTTCAGAGGCATGTCCACCAGCATCGTGTACCCACCAGCAGCGGCAGCGCGTGTGCCTGTCTCAAACCCCTCCCAATCGGTCCTTCCCGGCTCGTTGATGTGCACGTGCGAATCGACAAGCCCCGGCAAAATCGCCGCCTCGCCCAAATCATGCATCTCGGTCGAGGCAGGCACTTGTTCCGGAGTGACAACCGCCCGGATTGTTTCCCCTTCGACAAGAATGGCTGCCGGCCGAATTCCTTCCGGCGTTACCACGCGGCGGGAGAGAAAGGCTTGCAGGGTCATGGCACCGGGCGTCGCTACTGACAGATTCGCGCAGAGCGTATCTTAGCAGTTTGCATCCTTCAACATCGTCAGCCAATCGGTAGTAGGTCACTGGCTGCTGGCAGCAGGCGGAGTTTGAATCCCAGGCTGGTCACTTTCCAGGCCGTTCTTGATGGCCGTGAGCGCTTTTTGGAGATTTGAAACCGACCGGCCCACCGCAGCCTTTCGAATGATCGATCCCTTGGCGCCAGTCAGACCCGCCTGCTCGGAACCCATAGCCATGATTAGATAGAAGCCGTGTTGCTTCGGATCCTCACTCCCGCGGACGCAGAAAGAGAGGTCCAAAGCGGTCTCGAAGTAGTGGCTCGAATAGAGCTGTTTTTCGGCGATCGCATATGCGACTGGGTCGGCAGAGTCCCCGCGCATGGTCACCATTTGCACGATACGCAGAGTCGGCTTCAATCCGAACTTTACCTTTGCCCAATAGAAGGTGTCTTCGACGTTCGCGGGCTTTGCGTTGGGATATGCGAGAAGGTAGGTGTAGAAATCCGGCAGTCGCGCTGGCAAGGCCTTGGCGTAGGTGAGCATATAGGCGAACTGCTGGGGCACCACGGTTGGGTCATGCTTGTCGTTATAAACCCCCAGGGCCTGATTGCCCTCGCGCTGGTAGGCGAGCAGACGCTGCAGTGCTGTCTTCTGTAGGAGCCGATTCACTTGTTCGTTCACGTCGGCGGCAGACCAATTGATGGATCGGTGAAGCTCTTCGATGGAGCTCGCGGGCATCTGAATCTGACAGTCGCCGGGCGTGCACTTCTTCAGGGCCTGGATGTCGTCGCTGTCGAACGAAAAACCTTTCAAGTCGGAAAGCTGCGGAGGATTGCTGAACACTTCGACCGCCCAATAGCTGGGAAGCTCGCGACGCCGGTCGAAATCGCGGACAAACTGGAGGTAGCTCTCAGGAGCAGCGTGGATATAGATCGCCCCGAACAAAAAGACCTCGGCCGGCGTGCGGGAGGGCAGAGCCTTCGCGACCGCCTGTCCACTTCGGATGGCGGCGATCTCATCTTTGCTCAGTCCGACGTCCTGCCGAAAGAATGTTTGCAGGTCTGGATTCGACTGCGAAACGCGGGGAAGAGCGGCCGCGGCAAACAAGGCCAGCAATGCAGCAGCGCTCATAACATTTCGGATCACGGCAACTTTACCCCGGGCGCTTTCCGCTTATCACTCATGGCGCGTCCCTTCGACTTCCGTGGAGCCGCCGTCTCCATGTCTCGGGTGCCGGCCCGGGACGGGAAATTCTTCAACTGGCTTACCCCGCTCGCGTTCTTCACGTTGTGCCTTGGGTCGATACCATTTGAAGTAGACCACGGCGCCGATGCCGGCCGTCACTGCTAGCGCGATCAGAACATACATCACCGGCCGGTAGTGCCGCGAGAAAAAGCCGATCATTTGCTGGCCATAGATCCTGCCAAAATAGGCCTCTGCAAAGAAACGCACGCCACGCCCCGCCGTCAGCGCAGACAAAAACTCCTTGCGCGGATACTGCATGATCCCAGCGGCCATCAGGACCGGAGTGAAAGGGAACGGCGGCGGCAGGATAGAGCCGGTGAGCACCGTCATGAACCCGCGTTTCTCAAAGTGCTTGTAGATTTTTTCTGCGCGCGGCTTCCCCACTTTTTTTTCCAAGGTCTCCTGGCCGCCTTTTTCGGCCAGCCGGTAGGTCAGAAAGCCCCCGAGCACCTCCCCTAGTGCAGCCATGAAGGCGTAGTAGGCCCACCATTCTGGGCGGTGTCCAGAAAGCAGAATGACGAATACGTCCACGCTTCCCGCCGGGGCAGAGACGAAAGGGGCGTTGTCGGCGAGGCCAAGCAGGATCAACCCAGGTCCCCCGAGGCGGTGCATCCATTTCCACACCGAGTCGCCGACTGTAAATAGGGAGAGGATACTCATACGCGGGCCAGAGGCACACCCAGCGCCTTTCAGCAGGATCCGTTATATCAGGAGATACTCAGAACGCTTTCCCATTTCACATCCCTCGGCCGAGCCTAGGCTGCGACCGGCTGAGTATTTCCAAGCTTGATCGCGGTTTTGGCGGTTGCCCCCCGGAGAAGGCGCCGTTTGGCAGCTTCCACCAGCAAGAGATAGACTCCCGTCGCGACGGCAACAAAAGCAAAATATTTCGCTGGCAGGGGCGTGAAGCCGAGGACGCCCGCAAGCGGGCTAAAGGGCAAATACATCCCGACCGCCACAGACGCCAGGCATGTTGCTAGCAAGGGACGGCTAGGGCGACTGCGAAATGGATTTTTCGCTGTACGGATGACGAACAGCACCAGCGTTTGGGTTGCCAATGACTCGACAAACCAACCGGTATGAAACTGCGCTTCGCTCGTGTGGAAGAAATGCAACAACACGTAGAAGGTCAGAAAATCGAAGATGGAACTGATCGGTCCGATGAACAGCATGAAATTGCGGATCAGACCAATATCCCAGTGCTGGGGCTTTTGGAGATAGGTCTCGTCAACGTTGTCCGTTGGGATGGTCAGTTGGGATAAGTCGTATAGAAAGTTGTTCAGCAGGATTTGTGTGGGCAGCATCGGCAAGAACGGCAGAAAAAGCGAAGCACCGGCCATACTGAACATATTCCCAAAATTCGAACTTGTGCCCATCAGCAAATACTTCATCACGTTACCAAAGGCCTTACGCCCCTCGACGATGCCGTCATGAAGGACCCGCAGGCCAGGCTCGACGAGAATGACGTCGGCGGCTTCGCGAGCCACGTCAACGGCGCTGGACACTGAAATGCCAACGTCGGCCGCGTGAAGCGATGGCGCATCGTTGATGCCGTCACCCATGAATCCAACCGCGTGGCCGTTGTGTTTGACAGCCAGGAGAATGCGGTTTTTCTGCACCGGAGAAATTCGCGCGAATACGCGCGTCTCCTCAGCGACGTGCGCCAGCGCTGGGTCGGTCATCTGGTCCAGGTCGTCGCCGGTGATGATTTGGCCGGGGTCGACTCCTACCTGCGCGCAGACGTGGCCGGTGACGAGGTCGTTGTCACCGGAGATGACCTTGAGCTCAACCCCATCCTGCTTCAAGGAAGCCACAGCCTGGGCAGCATCGGGCAACGGCTCATCAGAAAAGCTCAAGAATCCGGCCAGGATCAGGTTGCGTTCGTCCGCCACGGAATAGTTCGCGCGCGCAGGAACTTCGACGTAGGCCACCGCAAGCGAGCGGAATCCCTGGCTATTCAGCTCATTGCTGGTTTGCTGGATGCGCTTGGTAGAGTCCTCGCTGATGGGCTGCACTTTGCCTTCGAGCTCGCAGCCGGAGAGGAGTGGAAAAATCCCTTCTGGAGCGCCCTTCGTAATGAGAACCCGCTGGGACCGCCGCTCCACCACGACCGAGAGCCTCCTCCGCTCGAAATCGAACGGAATCTCGTCGCACTTTGTGTAATCTCCCGTCTTCGGTGGAGGCTGATGGAGGATGACGTCATCGAGTGGACTGCGAATACCTGTCTCGAACTTGCTGTTGAAATAGGCAAGCTCTAGCGCGCGAGGAGATGGATTCCCAAAGGGATCGAGTGAGCGATCGAGCGACATTGTTCCGGCGGTGAGCGTTCCCGTTTTGTCGCTGCAAAGCACATCCAAGCTGCCGAGGTTCTGAATTGAGGGCAGATGCTTGACGATGACCTTCTTGCGCGCCATGGCGACGGCGCCCTTGGAAAGCGTTACCGACGTAATCATCGGCAGGAATTCCGGCGTCAAGCCAACTGCCAGCGCAACCGCAAACAGCAGGGATTGAAGCACATCGCGGTGGCGTGCGATGCTGGCGACAATCAGGAAGAGAACAAGAAAGAAAACCGTTCGCGCAAGGAGTTGGCTAAATTTTCGCAAGCCCTTATCGAAGGCGGTCTCTTCGGGTCTTGCTGCGAGGCGAGCTGCAATATCGCCGAAGGCCGTACGAGCGCCCGTCTGGATGACTTCCGCCATCGCCGTTCCGCTGACGACGGATGTGCCCAGAAAGACCATGTTGCGGGCATCCGCTTTGGTCGAGGCGGGCTCCCCGGTCGCTTCCTTTTCGGCAGGCATCGATTCGCCGGTTAGCGATGCTTGTAGAACATAGAGATCACGCGCAACCAAAAGGCGCGCGTCCGCGGGAACCAAATCTCCGGCCGAAAGGCGGACCACGTCTCCCGGCACCACCTCACGCCGCTGAATTTCTTTCCACTCCCCGGCGCGCTGGACGGTTGCCGTCGGGGCCACCTGTTTGCGCAGTTGTTCGATGGCCCGCTGAGACCGATAGGTCTGACTTAAATCAATCGCCGCGCTCAGCAGAACAATGACGCCGATGATTCCCGCATCAACCTTATCGCCCAGGAAAGCAGATGCGACTGCGGCGATGATCAGGATCAATACCAGCGGATTCGCGAACTGATGGAGGAGATCGGAGAGAAACGAATGCTGCTGTGTCGCCGCGGGCTCATTCGGCCCGAACTGTTCGAGCCGTGCCTCAGCTTCCTGTGCCGTCAAGCCGACAATGGCGACGTGGGTTTCGTCAGCATCAGGCCGCATGGTGAGCACCCTAGTTGGCGAGCCGCTCCGGGTCTTCAAAAAAACGCGCGGTAATAGCCCCAAAGA
>JBEKAE010000018.1:0-57992 GCA_050018375.1 Candidatus Acidiferrales bacterium
CTGGTCGATACCGACATCCTTCAGCAATTCGGGGCGCACGCCGAGATTTTGTGTCGGATTCATCGGATCGCCAAACTGGGCCGCGGAAGTCGAAGCGCTCACCAAAACGGCAGCCGCCAGCACTGCAGCGGCGAGCCACAACCGCGCCCCGCTCTGCTTGGCTCCGACTGATACCCGGCTTTTTATTCGCGCTCTCACGATCTTCTCGTTCGACTCCGTCGCGTGCCGAAAATGCGGGCTACTCACTGGGTGTCTTCCCGGAATCCTCGGTCAGGTAACCGCAAGGTCCCAGCAGGTCGTTGCCGCCGGCGGTATTCGGCGTCGCTACCGGAGCCGAAGCTGCTCCACTCGGAGCCTCGCTCAAGGGCCGCGCCGGCAGCCCGCGCGCGAGGATCAAATCCATCGCGCGGTCCACAGGAATGTGAACGACCCCGCTCTCCTGTTCCACCCAGCTATACGTGGTTATTTCCTCCTGCTGGGCCGTGCAGTAATCCACCAGCTCGCGATGCGGCTGAGCCTGCAGACGCGGACTCGGAGGAAGCACGCGCTGAGTCTCCGTCACTAACGGCGATGCAGTGGGCCCCAGCGGCTCAATTCTCTTGAAATAATCGAACGTCCACTTCATTCCGCCGAGGGTAACGGCAAGCACCACGGCCATCCAGAAGGCGAACTGAAGCAGTCCCTTGACGTTCGCATCGCGCTGTTCGTAGCCCCGCCCTCGGTCCGTCGGAGCGCCAGGTTTATAGGGCTGCTTAATCTCCATGCTGATGCTCCAGAACTCCCTCAAACCGCGGGTCGTGCAGCGGAAGCAGCGGCCACTTCTTCAATTGCCACAGGAACCCGCTGGCCCACACTCCGCCGATACCGATGATGGCCAGAAGATCGAGCGCATGCACTTTCGGGCCGGAGACCTCCCACGACGGGACCACAATCCAGTAGATATCCACCAGCGTCAGGACAAACAACAAAACCGCCACCATGGAGAGCACGTGGAGGCGGCGCTTCACTCCGCGCTGCAGCAGCAGGAAAAACGGAAAGAAGAAGTGGAAGATCAGGAGAAACGCGGCTACGGGCGCCCATCCGCCAAAAGCGCGCTCCTTGTACCACGGAATCTCGTTTTTCAGGTTTCCCGACCAGATGATCAAAAACTGCGAAAACGACATGTAGGTCCACAACAGGACCATGGCCAACATCAAGTTGCCGATGTCGAGGAACCGCTTCGGCTCCACGCAATCCTTCAGCGGCTCCCGATCGGACAGCCTCCGCAAAACGATCACGGAGAACGACATCGCCGCCAAGCCCGAAGTAACCATGAAGAGCAGGCCGTACATTGTGGAGAACCAGTGGGGCTCGAGGGACATCACCCAGTCAATCACGGCCAGCGTCAGCATCACTCCCCACAAGATGAAACCCGGGCCGCTCAGGCTCGTCATCCGGAGTTTCAGCCTTGGATCGCCCGTGCGGTCCTGTTCACTCGACCACTTGTTGAGCAGCGACGCCAGCAGGATCCAGATAGCGAAGTAAACGAAGGTGCGCACCGTAAAGAAAGTGGGGTTCAGGTAAGGCTTCTTGTACTCGAGGATCGGATCGGCCGCCACTACGGATGGCTGCGCCCAGGGATAGAGCCGCGTCATTCCCGCCAGGATGGGAAGGAACAGAACAAACACCAGCGGCAAAGTGCGCGTCCCCGCTTCGAGGATTCGGCGGATCGGATAACCCCACCAGCCGCCCGTCATGTGGTGCAGCATCAGGACACCCATGCAGCCGAGCGGAACCACGGCCCAGAAAACATACGCGAAGAGATAGGACCGGAAGAGCTGCGTCGGGTTGCGAAGTCCGAACAAGAGCAGCAGCGCCAAGGCCAGCAGACCAACGATCATCGCTGGGATCTGTCTGCGACCGATCCGCGCCTGATTTGTGTCCGAAGAATTCATTGCGCCTTCTGCTCTCCTTGCGCGGTCATAGCGGCGGACTGCTGCGCCAACTTTGCCCTCTCGTTTTCCGGAACGTCCTGAAGCGTGGCGTTTTGGCTAAGCTGAAGTACCCGGATGTAAGCAGCGATTCTCCAGCGATCCGCGGGCTCAATGCGCGCGGCGTAGCTGTACATCGCGCCGAATCCATTGGTCATCACCCCGAAGAAATGTCCGACCGGCACATCGCGGAGCCGCGTAATGTGGTACGACGGCGGCTGCGGGAATCCGCGCTGGACGATCATGCCCCGGCCGCTGCCTGTGTAGTCGTGGCACGGAGTGCAATAGACGTTGAAGCGCTCGCGGCCGCGTTCGAGGTCCGCCCGCGTGATCGGGAACGGAAACCGGTTCGCTTCGACGCCGTTTTCCTTGCCGGTGTAGAAGAGTTCATCCACGCGCAGTTGCCCTCGCGCAACCGTACCCGGAATAGGCTGGCGTTCAGAGCGTCCATCGGCGAAAAAGTCAGTCGGCTCGTACGGCAAATATTTCGGCTGCAAATGCATGTCGAGCCGGCAACCGGAGAGCAGCAGCGCGAGCACGCCCATGCAAGCGACGCCCAGGCCGCGCGCGAACGGCCCGTCGGACCGTGCGCGGGGTTGCTTCGCGCGATTGCGCGAACCGAGTTCAGACCTCGATCTCATACACGCCCTGGGGATGCAAACCCTCTAAAAACGCTTTCGTCGCGGCCAAATCGAATTTCTTATCCCGCGCCTTGATGCACAGAAAGAAACGGTCCGTTGAAGCGAGCGCAAATCGCGGCACGTTAAACATTGGGTGATGCGGCGTCGGCAGCCCGTTGAGAGCGAGCATGCCGAACACAGTCGTCAGCGATGCGGCCAGAATCGTCATCTCGAAGGTGATCGGAATCCACATCGGCCAACTGTTGTAGGGCTTTCCGCCAATGTTCAGCGGGAAGCTGATCACGTTGGCATACCAGCACATTCCGAAACCGGCGAGACCGCCGAGCAGGCCGCCGCAGAAAACGAGGGCCGGAAGCGCTGTCCAATCGAACCCGACCGCCTCGGCCAGGCCTTCGACGGGTATCGGAGAAAACGCGTCAAAGCGGCGGTAGCCCGCGCGGTGCGTGCGGCGAGCCGCCTCGAGGATCTGCTCCGGCGTCTCGAATTCCGCCATCAGGCCGTAAATGGGTTCGCGCTTCATCTCTTCTCGTTGCCGATGCCGCCCTCAACCGGGCGACGTTACTCGTGAATCTCCGGGTTCGGATTTCGCACGCGCGCGAGATACGTGGTGCGCGGGCGGGTGTTCAAATCTTCGAGCAAACCATAATCGCGCGACTGCGCTTTCAGCTTTGCGACGCGGCTCGATGGATCGTTGATGTTGCCAAACACGATCGCCTCCGCCGGGCAAACCGCCTGGCAGGCCGTGACGATCTCGCCGTCGCGAATCGTACGGTTCTCCTCCTCCGAACGAATCTTCGCCGCGTTGATCCGCTGCACGCAGTACGTGCACTTTTCCATCACGCCGCGGCTGCGCACCGTGACGTTCGGATTGCGCACACCGTAAAGACTCGGCGTCTCGAAGTCCGAGTACAGGTAAAAGTTGAACCGGCGGACCTTGTAGGGGCAGTTGTTCGAGCAATACCGCGTGCCGACGCAGCGATTGTACGTCATGTCGTTCAGCCCTTCCGGACTGTGCGTGGTGGCACCCACGGGGCAGACATATTCGCACGGCGCATTTTCGCACTGCATGCAAGGCATCGGCTCGTAGTACATCTCGGGATTTTCGAGGCCGCCGCGGAAATAGGTGTCGATGCGAATCCAGTGCATCGCGCGTCCGCGCATCACCTGGTCCTTGCCCACGACGGCGATGTTGTTTTCCGACTGGCACGCAACCACGCACGCGTTGCACCCGATGCAGCGATTCAAGTCGATGGACATGCCCCAGGCGTAGCCGTCGTATTTGAAGCCGGGGTAGAGCGTCAAATCCTTCGTCTCTTCGTCCTCGCGATGCTTCGCGAAATCCGGGTTCTTACGGAATTCGTCGAGCGTCGCAATCCGCACGAGATCGCGCGCGGGGTTAAAAGCCTCGGCGCTCTCGACGTCCTCGTTATGGCCTTCGAAGTCGATGGCGTACTGCTGCTGCGTCGAAGCAAAGTAGTATTTCTTGCCGGTCTTCTCGATCTGCAGCCCGCTCGCCATCCAAGGAGCCGCGGAAGTACGTAACAGGTAGGCGTTGAATCCCGGGCCGGTCCCCACATTGCCGGCGCGCCGGCGGCCGTAGCCGAGGTGCAGCGTCACCGAGTTGTCCGCGTGGCCGGGCACGACGAACACGCCGGCTTCCATGTAGCGGCCGTCGAACCGCAACGTGACATAGTCACCAGTGGTCGTGCCGAGCCGCTGCGCGGTGGATGGGCTGATCATCGCCGCGTTATCCCAGGTGAGTCTCGTGACGGGCTTGGGGACTTCCTGTAGCCAGCCATTGTTCGCGAACTCGCCGTCTCCGATCGAAGGATCGGGCCGGAAAACGATTTCGAGCGCGTTCGCGTCGCCGCCCGCCGCCTGCGCGCGCGCTTGACCCGCGAAGTCTGGATGCGCCGCAACGGAAATCGGCGGCAGGGCGGTGCCGGCCATCACGCCGTCGTGCAGCGAGGTCTCCCAGAAAACCTCGAAGGCTTTTTCTTTCTCGGGGCGCTGTCCCTGCCAGTAGTCGCGAACCAGATCGTGTCCGGATTTCGCGGCATCACCCGTCAAGAGGGCCATGATTTCATGTGCGGAATGGGCATCGTAGAGCGGGGCAATCAGCGGCTGGACGATGCCGACCGTGCCGTCGAACGCGCGCGCATCGCTCCACGACTCGAGATAGTGCGCCGCCGGCACGTGCCAGTGAGAAAGTTCGCCCGTCTCGTCATTGTAGAGACTCGAATGCACGCACAGCTTCAGCTTTCCTTTGTCCGGATCGAGGGCGCCGCGCAGCACGGACTCGAAATTCAGATCGGCCGGAGCGTCGTATACAGGGTTCCCGCCAAGAATCAGCAGAAACTCCACCTGCCCGTCCTTCAAATCCTTGACGAGATCCCGCAATGATTCGAGCTGGTTGACGGGGTTGACCTCAACTGGTTCCGTGTAAACGATGGTCTTGCCGACGTTGCCCAGCGCGGCGTTCATTGCGTGCGCCAGTGCGTGCACCGACGGCGGCTGGTGCTCGCCCGCCACGACGAGGCACGCTCCCCGATGAGCGGTCAAATCTCGCGCAACAGCGCCGACCCAATCGGCCGGAACTTTTGCGCTCGCACTGCCGCTCGCCGGCACGCTGACGCCTACTGCCGCCGCGAGCTGCCGCGTGAAGTCCTCCACGTCCGTCGCGCGCAGGGACAGGCGATGGTCCGCCGAAACTCCGGTGCCCGTCGGCATGCTTTCGACGACGTAGAGCCGGTTCACTTTCGATGACGCTCCAGCGGCCAAATCCCGCCGAGAAGAAAAGTCCCGCGCATAACGCACGTGTCCCGGGCCCGAGACGAGGAAGTCCGCATCCAGCGAAACAACTACGTCGGCCTGGTCGAAGTGGTAGACCGTGTTGACCGTCCTGCCGAACGCCAAACGCGCGCCCTCGCGTGCCGAATCGCCCGTGCAAGGCTCGTATTGATGCCACTTTGCCTCGGGATACTGCGCAAGAAACGTGCGGATCTGAGCGCCGAGCGTCGGAGATGCGAGCGTTTTCGTCAGGAGGCGAACGCTGGCGCCCTTGGAAGCGAGTTGCGTTCGCAGATCCCCCATCGCCGCGGAAAAATCGCCCCAGTTGCTGACGCGGCCTTCGTAAATGACCACCTGTGAGCGGTCGGGATCGTAGAGATTCAGAATCGACGCTTGCGTCGAGACGTCCGTGCTACCGAGGCTGCCGGCGTGCTCCGGATTGCCCTCGATCTTTGTGGGCCGGCCCATGTGGCTTTCCACCAGCACGCCGGTGGCGACGCCGGATTGCACGAAAGAAGTCGCGTAGAAGAGCGGCCGTCCGGGAATGATCTCCTCTGGCGGCCGGACGTAGGGAACGATTTTCTCCGCGGGAAGCTTCGTGCAGGCACCGAGCCCCGTCATGGCGGCCGAAGCGGCCATTAGTTTCAGCACGTCGCGGCGATTGATGCCGTCAGAATTCTTGTCGCTGTTGGCGGGGAACTCGTTCTTCAGGAAATTGCGGTACTCCTGCGTGTCCGACAGTTCCTCGAGGCTCTTCCAAAAGCGCTTGCCGCCCCCCCGCTCGAGTTTCGCGCGCGCCGCGGCCAGGTCAATCGAATTCTTCGGCTTGGAGTCTTCGTTCATCGTTTCGCTTTCATCGGTGACACGTCGAGCAGTGCTGCAAGCTCTGAATCTTGTATTCTTTAACCAGTTTCCGCCCCATCTCGAGTTGCTTCGCTCCCGAGGGCGGTTCGTAAAACGGATTGAACACTTCGGATTTCGGCCGCACGTACTTCTCCGGCTGGCGGTGACAATCGAGGCACCAAGACATATAAAGCGTGCCGGCGCGATACGTCAGTGGCATCTCCGCAATGTGTCCATGGCACGTGGTGCAACCGATGCCCTTCGCGACGTGGATGCTGTGGTCGAAGTACACAAAGTCGGGCAAAGCGTTCACGCGCGTCCACGCGAGCGAAGTGTCGTTGCGGTAGCTCGCCCGGACGGGCTCGAGCATCGAAGCGTTCGTCCATATCTGCGAATGGCAGGTCATGCAGGTCTGCGTAGGGGGCAAGCCCGCAAAAGATGACTTCTCGACCGATGTATGGCAGTAGCGGCAGTCGATCCCGAGTTCGCCGGCGTGGTGCCTGTGGCTGAAGGGGACGGGCTGCTGCCGCGACAGGTTCTGCTCCGTGTACCACGGCGACATGGCGATTGTGTAGAGCGCGTAGCCCAGTCCGCCGATGATCAGAACAGCACCGTAGATGCTGACCCGCGAGATCAGGTTGGTGCTGCGATGGAAGATCTGTGCCATTGCTTCCCGTTATCGCTCTCTCTATGAATGCGGCTTATCTTCGCCCGTTTCGTGCACTAGCGATCGCACTTCGACGATCGAGATCATCGGCAGAAAACGGATGAAGAGATAAAACAGAGTGAAGAAGAGCCCAAACGTGCCCAAGTACGTCGCCCAGTCCCACTTCGTCGGGTAGTAGACCGCCCAGGACGAGGGGACGAAATCGCGGTGCAGGCTGATCACGACGATTACAAACCGCTCCAGCCACATTCCGATATTGACGACGAGCGAAACGACGAACAGCAGTGGAACGCTTCTACGCACGCGCCGAGACCACAGCGACTGTGGGATGAGGATGTTGCAGGTAATCAACATCCAGTACAGCGGAGCGTACGGCCCGTGAAGGCGGTTCATCAGCATGTACCGCTCGTAGTGGTCCGCGCTGTAAATGGCCATGAAGGCCTCGATCGCATAGCCATACGCAACGATGAGTCCCGTCGCCAGCATTACCTTGGCCATCGTCTCCAGGTGGCGCATCGTCACCAGGTCTTCGAGGTGGTAGTACTTGCGAATGGGAATCGCCAGAGTCAGCACCATCGCAAATCCCGAATAGATCGCACCTGCCACAAAGTAGGGCGGGAAAATCGTCGTATGCCAGCCGGGAATTATCGCGATCGTGAAGTCGAAGCTCACGACCGTATGGACCGAAACGACCAGCGGCGTCGCCAGGCCCGCGAGCAACAGCGAGGCCATCTCATACCGGGACCAGTGAACCGCCGAACCCCGCCAGCCCATCGACAGGATCCCGTAGATAATCTTCCCGGCGCGGCCCTTCGCGCGGTCGCGCAAAGTCGCCAAGTCCGGAATCAGGCCGACAAACCAGAAGAGCAAGGACACCGTGAAATAAGTGGATACCGCGAAGACGTCCCAGACGAGCGGGCTGCGGAACTGCGGCCACAGCCACATCGGATTGGGATATGGCATCAGATAGAAGAACAACCACGGGCGGCCCATGTGCAGAAGCGGAAACATCCCGGCGCACATCACGGCAAAAATCGTCATCGCTTCGGCGAAGCGGTTAATCGACGTGCGCCACTTCTGATGCAACAGCAGGAGAATCGCGGAGATGAGTGTGCCAGCGTGACCGATACCGATCCACCAGACGAAGTTGACGATGGCGAAGCCCCAGGCGGTGGGAATTCGGATTCCCCAAATTCCCACACCCTTCACCATCAGCAGGGTGATCACCAGGTTCAACAACATCAGGAGGGAAAAAGCGATGAGAAAACCGAATACCCAGCCGGGCGTCACGGGACGCGTCAGCACAATGGCGCTGATCTTGTCGGTGACGGTTTCGAACGTATGGCCGGGCCCTAAGAGCGGCTCCTGCTCTACAACTCCGGCTGTCTTTTGAGAACCCTCAGAATCCACGCGGTGTCCCCGGCTTTAGTAACAGATGCCTGCTATTTTCTGAAGGGGCATCGCGATCAAAATCGGCGCCCAAACCATGCTGGCGCGATTCGCGGCCCTAAAACGCTCCGGCATAAACCGGACTGGTTTGTGATCCGGATCACCTAGCTCTGTGATCCAGGTCACTTTTAAGACGCAACAGGATAAGGCGGGAGGCGATTATACGCAAGTTCAAATCAAAAAAACTTTGGCGGGGCCTGAGCGTCGAATCGTGATCGCCGCAATCGGAACGGCGACACCAGAACGAAACAGGTTCCGCGCGCAGTCGCCACGTCGCAGCAAAATCGCGTTCAACTTAGAACATCAGCTCGCCACGAAGAAGATGAGCCCGCAGTTCCGGTTGGTAAGATTGAGACGTGCGTCCCGCAACGCCAGCGGCGGTATTGCTCGTGCTCGTCGTGTCGTCGTGCGCGCAGGCCGACACGATCGTTCTGAAGAACGGCCGCCGCATTCAGGCCGCGGACGTTACGCAAGATGCCGATCACGTCACCTATCAAACTCCCGCCGGCCAGCTCTCCATTCCCAAGTCGATTGTCGCTCGAATCGAACACGACAGCTTCTCTTACTCCTCCGCTGCGTCGCGTGCCGGCTCCGAGCCGCCGGTTTCCGCGCCGCAAATCGAGCCGGTCGCCGGGTACGAAGATGTGGCGCACCTGGCAGTGCATGACGATGCAGTCGACTACGCGTATCTGGCGCGCCTCGAGTCGGACGCGCGGTCAGGCTCCGCGCCGGCGACAGAGAAGCTCGCCGCCGCGCACTATGTCGCTGCGCAGTTTCTTTTGGGCAAGGGCAACGCCGATTCCGCCATTGACCAGTACCGCCAGGCGCTCGTCTTCGCACCAAACAACGTCGGCCTGCTCTTGAACCTCGCCGTCCTCTATCTTCGCGAAAGTCAGTTCACAACCGCGCTCGACCCGCTCGAACGTGCGCGGCGTGTCTCGCCGGATTCGGCGGATGTCGCCAAGCTCATGGGTTGGGCCTATTACGGCGCCAACAAGATGGACCAGGCCATCGCGGAATGGAAACGCGCTCAGCGGTTGCGCCCTGATCCCGATGTCGAGCAGGCTCTCGAAAAGGCCGAGCGCGACAAAGCCGAGGAAGAGAGCTACCGGGAAGGCGAAACGGCCCACTTCGACTTGAAATACTACGGCGGGGCCGCTCCGGACCTCGCCCGCGGCATCCTGCGCGCTCTCGAAGACGATTTCCGCGACCTCGAATCGCAGCTTGACTACACGCCGCACGAGCCAATCGCCGTCATCTTATATACGGAGCAAGCGTTCGGCGACATCACGCGCGCGCCCGGCTGGGTCGGAGCGCTCAACGACGGGCGCCTCCGCATCCCTGTCCAGGGACTGAATGAGGTCACCCCCGATCTCGCGCGTGTGCTCAAACATGAGCTGACCCACAGCTTCGTCGGACAAAAATCGCACGGCCGCGCTCCCACGTGGCTTCAGGAAGGCATCGCGCAGTGGATGGAGGGCCGCCGCAGCGCCTCCGTCGCCGGAGCGTTGGTCGAGGCGGCCGGCCAGGGCATGGCGCCGCCGCTGACTTCCATGGAAGGTTCGTGGATGGGGCTTTCCGGAAACTCGGCGGCGTTCGCGTACGCCTGGTCCCTGGCTGTTGTGGAATCCATCACCGATGCCGGGGGCGTAAGCGACATCAGCCGCTTGCTCGATCGCATCGCGACGTCAACCTCGACAGAATCCGCTCTGCGAGAAACACTCCGTTTGAATTACGAGGATCTTCAGCAACAGACGATCGCCTACTTGAAGCGCGCATACCTGCGTTAGGAAACTAGAGCGTTGTTAGGAGTCCCGCGAGAAGCGCCGCGCGCTCCGGAAGCGAGCGGATGACCACGTGCTCGTCCAGGCTGTGGGCGCCGTCTCCTACTGCGCCAAGCCCATCGAGCGTGGGTACGCCAAGAGCCGCAGTAAAATTCCCGTCCGAGCCGCCGCCAGTGGCGGCTTCGCCGAGCGGCAAGCTCATCTCGCGCATCAACGATTGCGCGCGGCGAAAAAGTTCGCATACGGCCGCCGTGCGTTCGAGCGGAGGTCGGTTCACGCCGCCTCGAACCTCCACCCTCGCGCCTTTCAGGATCGGGCGCAGGGTGCGGAGCTTGCGATTAAGTTTCCGCGCATCGGCCAAGTGCGTATAACGAAGATCGACCTCCGCTCGCGCGTGGTCCGGAATCACATTGGAGGTAGTTCCGCCGGCGACTACAGTTGCCTGCACCGTGATCCCTCGCCGCGGGTCGTTCATCCTCCTCAGCCGTGCGATTTGCAATGCCAGCTCGTGCACCGCGTTGATTCCCGCGCTCGGGTCGATGCCGGCGTGAGCGGACCGACCGGTGACGATGATTTCTGCGGTACCGACCCCCTTGCGCGCCGTCTTCAATTGCCCAGCGCGCCCGAACGCCGGCTCGAGGACGAGCACCACATCGCTGCGGCGAGCTTCCCGTTCGATCTCGCGCCGTGAGGTCGCGCTGCCGATCTCTTCGTCCGACGTCCAGAGGAAAACCAGCCTCTTGCGCAGTCCATTGGGCAAGCGAGATCCCGTGGCCTTCAGCGCGTCGACGGCGGCGAGCGCCAGCGCAAGCCCCGCCTTCATATCGAATGTCCCCGGACCCCACGCACGTCCACCCGAAACGCGGAACGGCATCCTCGCAAGCGTGCCGAGCGGGTAGACCGTATCCAGGTGGCCGAGAATGAGAATCTGTCCGGCCGGTCGGCCATCTCCGAGCCAGAATTCCGCGCGCACGTGATTCCCGCGCAGCTTCTGTCGCAAGACGCGGACCCCTGCTCCGCGGCGGCGCCATTCGCGCGCGACGATTCGGCCGAAACGATCCACGGCCGCCTTGTCGTAGCTCGGAGATTCGCAACGCGCGAACTGCCCGAGCAGCCGGACGATTTCTCGTTCGCGTCTTCTCAGATCGCGCGGCAAAGCCTTCATTGGCAAGGGCTGCCCGGCGGTTTTCGTTTGCGCTTCCAAGCCGTCGAGCCTATGCACAACCTCGCGATTTTGCAAGGTCGCCCCGGACGACCCATGATCCTTGGACGCAGACTCGCTGATTCCCCCCTGCCGGGGATTCGTATAGAATTGTTTGATTCGGCCGCAAAAAATAAGAGCCGCCTGAGGTCAACGATGCTCCTTGATACCAACGGGATCCAGAAAATCCTGCCGCACCGTTATCCCTTCCTTCTGGTGGACGCCATTGAAGAAATGGAACGATGGAAGCGCATTGTTGGAATTAAGAATGTCTCCATCAACGAAAGCTATTTCCAGGGTCATTTTCCGGGAAAGCCGATCATGCCCGGCGTCCTGATTATCGAATCGATGGCGCAGACGGGAGGGCTTTTGCTGCTTCAGGAAGTGCCGGACCGCGAGAAAAAACTGCTCTATTTCGTCGCGATCGACAACGCTCGCTTCCGCCGGCCCGTGGTTCCCGGCGACCAATTGAGAATCGAAATGAACGTCCTCGCCTGGCGAAACAGTTTCTGCAAGCTCGAAGGCCGCGCCACCGTCCAGGGCGAAGTGGCCGCTGAAGCCACGTTGATGTGCAAGATGGTCGATCTTGAGACCGAATTGCCGTCTGCCGCCGAGCCCGCCGGGAAGGCGCAATGACTGAAATCGATTCACTGGCCATCGTTTCGCCGTCCGCGAAGCTGGGAAAAGGCGTGCGGATCGGGGCCTGCGCCGTCGTCGGCGATGAGGTCGAACTGGGCGATGGCTGCGTCCTTGAACCCCACGCGGTCGTAAAGGGTCCATCGACGTTCGGCCGCGACAACCACTTCCATTCTTTTTCAATCGTCGGCGGCGACCCCCAGGACCTGACCTACACCGGCCAGCGCGTCAAGCTCGAAGTGGGCGATGCAAACGAGTTTCGCGAATTCTGCACGGTGCATCGCGGCACGATCAAGGGCGGAGGCGTGACCCGCGTTGGCAGCCATAGCCTGATCATGGCCTACGCGCACGTCGGCCACGACTGCGTCATTGGCGATCGCGTCATCCTGATCAATGGAGCCCAGCTTGCCGGGCACATCGTCGTCGACAATTACGCCACGATCAGCTCCTTTTGTCTGCTGCACCAGTTCGTCCACATTGGCAGCCATTCCTATATCGGAGCGGGCACCATCATCACGCAGGACGTGCCGCCGTTTTCGATGGTCGTCGGGCCGCGCGAAACTCGTTGCTACGGCATCAACAAGGTCGGCCTGGAGCGTCGCGGCTTCTCGCCCGAGCGCATCCAGACCATCGAGCAGGCTTACCGGTATCTTCTCCGTTCGAAGCTCAACACGTCGCAGGCAATCGAGAAGATGCGCGGAACCCTCTCTCATTCCGAGGACGTCTCAATATTGATTCGTTTCATCGAGTCGGTCGGCGAACGCGGCTTGACGAAATAAGGACGATCATGGCTTCAACCGCACAAAATACGCCTCGGGACTGGGGACTTATCGCAGGAAATGGAGATTTCCCTTTCTTCGTCCTCGAAGGCGCGCGCAGCCGCGGCATCGACATGGCTGTGATTGCGATTCGCGAGGAGGCTTCGCCCGCGCTCGAACGCGCGGCAAGCCGATTCCACTGGATCAGCCTGGGAGAGTTGAGCCGCGGAATTGAACTGCTGCATCAGGAAGGCGTGAAGCATGCCGTGATGGCCGGGCAGGTGAAACACAACAAGATCTTCAGCTCGATCCGCCCCGATTGGCGGCTGGCGAAGTTGCTTCTCGCGCTTCCGTCGAAGAACACCGATTCGCTGATCGGCGCCGTGGCGCATGTCCTCGAAGACGAAGGTATCGAGCTGGTCGATTCGACCAAGTTTCTGGGATCGCTGCTGCCCGCCGCTGGAATCCTGACGCGTCGCACGCCGGACAGGGCCGAAACCGCCGATATCGAATACGGGAGACAAATCGCGCACAAGATCGCGGGCCTCGATCTCGGCCAGACCGTCGTCGTGCGCGACCGCGCCTGCGTGGCCATCGAGGCGATGGAAGGTACCGATGAAACCATCGAGCGCGCCGCGAGGATCGCTGGCGGGCAGAGGCTCGTGGTCGTCAAGGTAAGCAAGCCTCGCCAGGACATGCGCTTCGACGTGCCCGTTGTCGGGCCGAAGACGATCGACGCGATGCGCCGCTCGCATGCCACCGCACTCGCGATCGATGCGGGGCGGACGCTGCTCTTCGACCGCGAGGCCTTGATTCGCGCCGCCGACGACGCAGGCATTGCGATTCAGGCATTCACGCCCGAGCCGGCCGGGGCGCAGGTAAAATCATGAGCGAGAAACCGATTCGCGTGGCCGTAGTCGGTGTCGGCGAGTTCGGCCGGAACCACGTCCGCCTGTGGCGCGAGCTTGAAGGGGCCGAACTGGCGGGCGTTGCGGACACGAACGCCGAGCGCGCGCGGCAAGTCGCCGCGGAATTCGGCACACACGTCTTCGCCGACCTCGACGCGCTCGCCGCGGCGCAGGTCGATGCCGTCAGCCTTGCCGTGCCCACGAAGGAGCACGCGCGAATCGGCTGCCGCCTTCTCGATGCCGGCCTGGACGTGCTGGTCGAAAAGCCGATGGCCGCGTCGCTCGAAGAAGCAGACCGGCTGATAGCTTCCGCGCGGCGATCCGGAGGCATCCTCCAGGTTGGGCACGTCGAGCGCTTCAATCCCGCGGTCGCAGCCGCGCAAAAAATCGTGTCGCGGCCGATGTTCTTTGAAGTTCACCGCCTCGGTATCTTTACGCCGCGAAGCCTTGATATTGACGTGGTCTACGACGTGATGATCCACGACCTCGATATTTTGCTTTCGCTCGTGGATGCCCCGGTGACCGATCTAAAAGCCGTCGGCATTCCCGTGATTACCGACAAAGTGGACATCGCCCACGCGCGCGTGGAGTTTTCGACGGGAACCGTTGCAAACGTCACAGCTAGCCGCGTCTCCACCGAGCGGGTCCGCAAGATGCGCTTTTTCCAGGAGCACGAGTACATCTCGCTCGATTTCGCGCGCCAGGACGCGCTGCGCATTCGCGTCCGGCCCGGAAACACACAGCCGGAGATCGGATTCGAAAAATTGCCGACTGCGCCCGAAGAGCCGCTCCGCGCCGAGTTGCGCGCCTTCGCTGAATCCGTTCGCACGCGCAAGCAGCCGGTCGTGGACGGCGCCGCCGGGCGCCGTGCACTCGAACTTGCGGACCGCGTCATGGCAGGCATCCTTGAGCACGCGCGGCGCGTCCAATTAGGTGCGTTCACTCCACAGGAAATTCTATGATTCCTCGCACCCTGGTTCCGGTCGATGTGCGCCCCGTCAAGAACGGCGAGGCGAAGACACCGCCGCGCCGCCTCGAAACCTATATGGACGACCGGACCGTGGTGCCTTCCGGCCTGTCGGATGCGCCTCCGCTCGACGGGCGGACCTCGATCCCCGCTCACCTTCCGCTTGGCGTCCTCGTCGACCGCACGCTTGTGCCCCGCGGCATGCCCGCCAAACCGATCGAACGGTTTGAGCCCATCACCCAGTCCGTGCCGATCGCGGTCCTCGATTCGCGCGTGGTCGTCCCGGCGTATGTGGAACCGGCCGCTCCCGAAGAGATTCTGGAATTCGAGCATACGCCGGAGTTGACGGCCGACCTGCGCGAGGTCGTCGAGCCGGACATGTTCCTCACCGGCGACGCGAACCTCCTGATGGAGCCGGAAGACAAGCGCGACCCGAAGTCGGACCTGCTGACGCGCGTCATGTCGGTCCTGGTGCATATTGCGGTCATCGCCTTTCTCATTTTCTCCCCAAAAATCTTTCCGCCGCACGTTCCCACGCAGGATGAAATCGACCTCGCGAAAAAGCAGTTGCAATGGATCTACACGCCTCCGGACCTTCCCAAGACTGCCCCGCCGCCCAGCCCGAAGCTTCACATCGATACGAAAACCTTGAACAAGGTCGCTCCGCCGGTCGAGCAGCCGCAGCTCCCGTCGCCGATCAGTCCGGAGAAGCCGCCTTCGGACCTGCCGGAAGCGCCGAAGCCGCAGCCCTCCGCAGCTCTGCCACAACCGCCTGCTCCCTCGCGGCTCGAGCCGGTCCAGCCGCCTGCGCCGAATCCGAACCATCTCAATCTCCAGTTGCCGCAGGCTTCTCCCGGCAAACAACTTGACGATCAGATTCAGGATGCGATTCGCCACGGGAATCGTGGCGGAGTCTATAGCGGCCCGCCGAGCGCTTCGGGACGAGGCGGAGCGGGCGTGGGTAACCAAGCCCAGATTCTTTCGGATACACAAGGTGTCGACTTCTCGAGCTACATCCAGCGGCTTCTCGCCACTCTGAAGCGCAACTGGTATGCCGTCATGCCTGAATCAGCCTACATGGGCGACAGGGGTATCACGGCCACGACCTTCAAGATCAGGCCGGATGGAAGCGTCGTCCCGCCCGATCCGATTCTTGAAAGAACGTCCGGGAAGGAGCCTCTGGACAACGCCGCGATGTCCTCGATTCACGCTTCGAATCCTTTCGAGCCGCTACCCTCGCAGTTCCACGGGCCGTATCTCGAATTGCGAATCTGGTTCGTCTACAACATTCCGCTCGATCAAGTAGACAACTTCCGGTGAAGCTGAACGGCACCCAAGTCGCGGGGGCCCTCTTACTCGGCGCGCTGCTGTTGCTCCTTCTGCTCCTTCGATACTGGAAATTCTCAGGATGACGAATCTCCCTCGGCTCGTCGTCATTCTCGGGCCGACCGCTTCAGGCAAATCGGCGCTCGGAATCCGCCTCGCCGAACGGCTCGGCGGAGAAATCCTGGTCTGCGATTCGACGCAGGTCTACCGTCACTTCGATATTGGTACCGCCAAAATTCCCGCCGCCGAGCAGCGCGGCGTCCCGCACCATCTGATTGATCTCGTCGAGCCGCACGAAGTCTTCACTGCCGGTGAATACCGCCGACGCGCCCTCGAAGTCCTCGATGATCTTTGCCGGCGGAGCAAGCTGCCCATCCTCACCGCGGGCACAGGGCTCTATTTGCGCGCGCTCCTTGAAGGGCTGGCCGACGCGCCCACTCGATCCGAAGAGCTTCGCGAGCGGCTTCGCCAAAAGGCCAAGGTGCGCGGAGCCGAACACCTCCACTACATCCTCGCGCGCGTGGACCGCGAGGCCGCGCGCCGGATCGCTCCGCGCGATACTCAGAAAATCATTCGCGCGATCGAGATCCGCCTCCTTGCCGGAAAACCCGTCGCCGAGATTCATCGCGACGGCCGCGCCCGCCTCGAGGGCTACGACATCCGGAAAATCGGGCTTCTCCCTCCGCGCGCCGCGCTCTACGCTCGAATCGACGCGCGCGTCATCTCCATGATCGAGGCGGGCTGGATCGACGAGGTCCGCAACCTGATCGCTCGCGGCGTCCCCGCGGACGCGAAACCCTTCCAGTTTATCGGCTATTCGGAGCTGCGCGCTCGGCTGGAAGGCCGCCTCTCCGAGCAGGCAGCCGTCAAGCAGATCCAGCAGGCCACTCGCCGCTTTGCAAAAAGGCAAATCACGTGGTTCCGCAAGGAACCGGCGGTGCATTGGCTGACAGGCTTTGGCGACGAGCCAGCCGTCATGGCCGCTGCGCTAGCGCTCGCCCAATGAGGTGATCCCCGACGGTTTGACTCGGCAGGTCGGCTCGAATAGACTCTCCACCACATACGGTACCATATGGCGGCGTCCTCTAAGTCTCGGCACGCATCGCTCCATCGCGATCACTGGATCAAAGCCGCCTTCACCCGACTCTCCGATCTTGGCGTCGAGGCTGTCCGTGTCGAGGTGCTCGCCCGAGACCTAGGCGTCAGCAAAGGAAGCTTTTACTGGCATTTCCGCAACCGCATCGATCTGCTTGAGTGCTGGCCCGCTGGGAGGACGAAGAGCTCCACTCCATGGACCCCGATGAAGACTCGAGCGCCGCGACCCGGTGGGCGCGTTTCGTGCAAAGGACCGCAGATCCGAGCCGCATCCGCATCGAGGTGGCCGTCCGGGCATGGGCGCGCCGGGACGAGCGGATCGCGCGGGGGGTCACTATGGTGGAGAGAAGAAGGTCGGCGGCGATCGCAAACGTGCTCCGGGATGTGGGTTTCGCGCGGCCCGCAGCCGAGGCATGGTCCCAGGTCGCGCTGCTCGTCTGCCTGGGATGGCTCGACCTTGCGACGCGCGGGATCGCGAGTTTCAACTGGCCAGCGGCAGCCTCGGTGAGTTCCTCTCGGAACTGGTCTTGGCCGCCTCCAGCCGCCCTCCAACTCCAAGCCTTTGGGCCAAATAGGCTCTTCGCCGGCCCTTTGGTGTGTAGGTCTCCAAAATGTTTTGGAACTTTTGCCCAAGTCGGAGAAAATACTCCCGTTGCTCGTGTGCCAGCCAAGGGCTGTCGCGTTGGTCTATTCCTGGCAACCCTAGCCGCGGAACTGCCCTCCAAAGGAGCGCGGGGTGCGTTGTGGCATCTGATTCGTACGATGGCGGTCTGCCCACAATCGACCAAAGTTAAGGAAAACGATTTCCAAATGGAAAAGAGAGCCCTAGCTCTATCTGTCTTCACGTTTTCTGTTGCGTGCGCCTTGACCCTCTTGGCTTGCGGCGGCGGCAGCGGCAACAACGGCGGCACAGGCACGGTGACATCGGTCGCGATCACGCCGACCTCGGCGACGGTACCTCTCAACGGCACCGCGGAATTCAGCGCCACGGTCAATCTGACGAGCTCATCCTCGACCAGCACGAGCACGGCGGTCACCTGGGAAGTGAATGGGACAGCGGGCGGCAGCTCGACCATAGGTACGATTGTTGCGTCCAGCACAGACGTGCAGGTGGGAATTTATACGGCTCCCGCGATAGCGCCTGGCACGAATAACAACGAGGTGAACATCACGGCCGTGGCGCCGCAGTTTCCGGGCTCGACGACGAATACTGCGACAGTGACTTCCAATACGGCCGTCGTCACGATTGGAGGTGGATCGGGTCTCGCGATTACTGAACTCACAACGACGGTACCGGCCGGAGGAACCCACCACTTTGTCGCGACTCTGAACGGATTGGATGACCCGAACGCGACGTGGAGCGTGACGCCAGTGGCCGGCGTCGATGTCGGCACGATCAACCCACTGAGCGGGCTTTACACCGCTCCCGACTTTCCACCGCCCGGCAGCAGCGTCACAATCACGGCTCAGGATCCAACGGTCACCACGCCCGCCACCGCTACAGTGCAAATTATCTATTCCAACCTTTCCTTGAATGGCCCGTTCGCTTTTTCGTACACGGGCAATGACGCCTCGGGTTTCCTGGCGGCTACCGGAAGTTTCGTGGCCGACGGCAAGGGGGATATCCTAAGCGGCGTCGAAGACGTCGAAAGCTTCTCTACCGGAGTTACAACCGAGCTTCCCATCAGCAGCGGGACTTACGTCGTGGGGCCCGACGGCCGCACAACGGCGACGATCAACACAGGCCACGGGACGGCGACGTGGCAGTTCGTGCTCACCACGAACCTCCACGGCCTGCTGATCCGTTTCGACGCCGGCGCCACGGGCAGCGGAACGATCGATCAGCAGAACTTGAACGATCTCACGACCTCCACATCCGTCCTTTCCGGTCCCTACGTGTTCAACGCAGCCGGCACAGACGCGGCGTTCAAGCCCATGGCGCTCGCCGGACGCTTCTCCGCCAATGGCTCGGGCGGCATCCCGGCATCCGGAACGATTCTCGACGTCAACGACAATGGCGCGGTCACAACCGCCGATACAACGCTCAACGGTTCGTACACGTTCGACACCGTGTTTCCCGGCACGGGACGCGGAACCATCACGCTGGCGAGCACCACTACGAAAACACTGGAATATGCGTTCTACGTGGTGGACAGCACGCACATCCATCTCGTCGAAATTGACAGCAACGCTTTCCTCGCAGGCGACGCGTTCAGCGGAGCGAGCGGCGGCGGCAGTTTTTCGACTGCAAGCCTCGCGGCCGGCAGCTACGTCTTTACCAGCGGCGGCACGTCGGCCACAGTTTCCACAAACGCGTATGCCGCGGGCGGGATCTTTACGTCCGATGGAGGCGGCCACGTCACAGGCGGGACGCTCGATACCAACAACGGGGGAACGGTCGCCGCGAATGCGACGATCAGCTCGTGCGCCTACGGCATAGACGGGACGACAGGGCGAATCGCCCTGTCGCTCTCCGCCAGCGCGTGCCCGGCGAACCCGAATTTTACCGCCTATCAGACGGCCCAGGGATCGGCGGTGATCATCGAGCTTGACTCCACGGCGGTCTCTACCGGCCTGGTGTTTCCGCAGAATCTTCCGTCCTCGACCGCGCTCGCGGGAGGCTTTGCTTTTGTGCTGGCCGGCCAGGGAATGTTCCACGACAGTTCGGGCTCCTACCAGCCGGAAGCGGAAGGCGAGATCACAGTGACCGGCACCACGGTGACCGGGACTCTCGACATCGACAATTTCAACGCTCCCTTCAAGAACGATCCACTCAACACGACGACGAGTACCATTGCCGCGCCGGCCACGAACGGTCGCGGAACGACCACACTCGAAGGCACCGATCCGGACGTCACCTACAGTCTCGTCTACTACCTGATCAACGCGAATACCGCGTTGCTGTTCGACCAGGACACGAACCGCGTCGTGATCGGCAGTATCGCGAGACAATTCTAGGTACTCACAACATCGGCGGAGCGCTGGCCGCGCGCCGGAAACTGTGGCACACTCGATAGTTTGAAGGACGCGGCCGGCGCGCGCCGAGGGCGCGCCACACTCGCCGGGCCGCGATTCCCACGAGCGCCCATGGATCCCCGGTTTATCCGGAATTTCTGCATCATCGCGCACATCGACCACGGAAAATCCACGCTGGCCGACCGCCTACTCGAGTTGACCGGCGCGCTCAGCCAGCGCGAGATGACCGCGCAGGTGCTCGACTCGATGGACCTCGAGCGCGAGCGCGGCATCACGATCAAGGCCAAGAGCATCCGCCTGCACTACACGGCACGCGACGGCAATGAATACCGCCTGAACCTGATCGACACGCCGGGGCACGTCGATTTTTCCTACGAGGTTTCGCGCGCGCTTTCCGCCTGCGAAGGCGCCCTGCTGGTGGTGGACGCAAGCCAGGGCGTCGAGGCGCAAACGGTCGCGAACGCCTTTCTCGCTTCGCGCCACAATCTCACGATCATCCCCGTGATCAACAAGATCGATCTGCCCGCCGCGCAGCCCGAATACGTGAAAGAGCAGATTGAAAACGTCCTCGCGATTCCGGCGGACGATGCGCTGTTGATCAGCGCGAAGAGCGGGCTTGGCGTCGAAGATGTTCTCGAAGCCATCGTCGCGCGCATTCCACCGCCGAAGGGTTCCGCGGACGCTCCGCTGCGTGCGCTGATTTTCGATTCCTGGTTCGACATCTATCGCGGCGCCGTCGTCCTGGTGCGCGTGATGGAAGGCCGGATCGCACCGCGCATGAAAATTCGCCTCTGCGCGGGCGATGAAGTCTACGAAGTGGAGGCCCTCGGCGCGCTCACGCCCAAGCCCGTGGTGCTCGATGAATTGGCTGCCGGCGATGTGGGCTTTGTCATTGCCAACATCAAGCGCGTGGCCGACGCCCGCATGGGCGACACGGTGGTCGAAGCCGACCGTCCGGCGCCGCCGCTCGAGGGCTTCGAAGCTATCAAGCCGATGGTCTTCGCGGGCCTGTTCCCGGTGAACGCAACCGACTACGAATTATTGCGCGACGCGCTTGGCAAGCTGCAACTCAACGACGCGGCTTTCTTCTACGAGCCGGAGAATTCCGTCGCGCTCGGCTTCGGTTTCCGCTGCGGCTTCCTCGGCCTGCTGCACATGGAGATCGTGCAGGAGCGGCTCGAGCGTGAATTCAACATCGACCTGATCACGACCGCACCAAGCGTGCGCTACCGCATCACCAACACCGCGGGCGAAGTGATGGAAGTCGAGAATCCCACCAAGTTTCCGCCGCCGGCTTCGATTCAGAAGATCGAAGAACCGATCCTGACGGCGATGATCATTACGTCGGAAGAGTCGGTCGGCGGCGTGCTGGCGCTGTGCGAGGAAAAGCGCGGCGTGCAGAAGAAGTTCGAATACCTCTCGCCGACGCGCATCATGCTCACCTACGAGATGCCGCTCAATGAAATCGTCCTCGACTTCTACGATCGGCTGAAGAGCGTTTCGCGCGGCTACGCGTCGCTCGACTATCACCTTTCGGGCTATCGCGAATCCGATCTCGTGAAGCTTGACGTGCTCATCGGCGGCGAGCCGGTGGACGCGCTGACGATCATCTGCCACCGCGATCAATCCTACGAGCGCGGCCGCGAGCTCGTCACACGCCTGCGAAAACTGATCCCGCGTCAGATGTTCGAAGTCCCGATACAGGCCGCGATCGGCAGCCGCGTCATCGCCCGCGAAACGATCAGCGCCATCCGCAAAAATGTCCTCGCCAAGTGCTACGGCGGAGACATCACCCGCAAGCGCAAGCTCCTCGAAAAGCAGAAGGAAGGCAAGAAACGCATGAAGCGCGTCGGCCGCGTCGATATCCCGCAGGAAGCGTTCCTCGCCGTGCTCAAGGTCTCCGGCGACGAAGAGGATTGAGGAGTTAGGAGATTTCCTTCTTGCGGCGGACGGTGGCGTCGAGCTGGCCGCGGGCGAGGCGGACCGAAATATCTTCGCCGAGTGCGACCTGATCGGGCGAGCGCAAAACTTTCCCTGATGCATCGTAAGCGATGGCATAGCCGCGTTCGAGCAACTGAAACGGACTGCGCTCCTCGAGTTGCAACGCGGCGGCCTCCAGCCGGCGTCGCTTCGCGATGAGCGCACGGTCGATCCGCACACGCAGTTCGCTCGAACGCTCGTCGAGTGCGTGGCGCAACTTGCCGACCCGCGCGCGCAAGTCGAGTTGCGCGAACCGCACGCGAGACGAAGCAAACCGCCGCTGTTTTCGCGTCACCACGCGCTCGAGCGCCGCGCGCAACGCGTCGCGCTGCTGGTGGATACGGCGCCGCAGCGTTTCGGCGCGCCCGCGCAGATCGAATGACGATATCCGCGTTCCCGCCTTTGTCAGCCGCTGCCGCGCCGTGACGAGCCTGGCATGCAAGACGACCCCGAGCGCCGCCGAAAGCTCGTCCACATGCTGGCGGCGCTGCCGCACGAGCGCCTCGAGCTGCCGGAAGCCACGATGTGTCTGAAGGTCGCGCACGCGATGCCGCCGCTCGGAAAGCAGATAACGGATGTGATGGACCAGATGGCTGTGATGCTCGGCGATGTGGCGTTCGAACTCCTGCCGCGAGCGCACGACGATCTCCGCCGCAGCGGAAGGCGTGGGCGCGCGCAGGTCGGCGACAAAATCGGCGATCGTGAAATCGGTTTCGTGGCCCACGCCGGTGATGATGGGAATTTCCGACTCCGCGATCGCGCGCGCGACGATCTCCTCGTTGAAAGCCCACAAATCCTCGAGCGAGCCTCCGCCGCGCGCGAGAATCAGGACGTCCGCGAATTTCACGCGATTGAAATGCCGCAGCGCCGCAACGATTTCCTTGGCGGCGCCCTCACCCTGCACTTTTACCGGATAGAGCTGCACGTGGACGTTCGCGAAGCGCCGCTTGAGGACGCGCAGGATGTCGCGAATGGCCGCGCCCGTGGGCGATGTGACCACGCCGATGCAGCGCGGCAGCACCGGCAGAGGCTTTTTCCGCGCTTCGTCGAAGAGACCTTCGCCCTCGAGCTTTTTCTTCAGTTGCTCGAAGGCGAGTTGCAGCGCGCCGAGGCCGACCGGCTCGATGTGGCTGACGTAAACCTGATACTCGCCGCGCAGCTCATAGACGCCGAGCGACCCGCGCACCGTGACGTGCAGGCCGTCTTCGGGGCGGAATTTCAACCCGCGCACCTGATCGCGAAAACAGACGCAGCGAATTTGCGAGCGCGCGTCCTTCAGCGTGAAGTAGAGATGCCCGGACTGCGCCGCGTGGAAATTCGAGACCTCGCCTTCGATCCACACGTCGGGGAATTCAGCTTCGAGCAGGTCGCGGATGCGCTCGGTCAGCTCGCTGACCTTCCAGACATGGCGCTCGGGCATCAGATCGAAATCGAAAAGAGGCGTCTGGCTCATCGGTTCATTTCATCGCTAGCGGCGGAAGTAGTTCACGATCCAGAAAACCAGCGTAAGGGCCGCACTCACGAGGATGCAAGTGACGATCGGGAAATAGAACGAGCCGTGGCGGCCGCGAATCGCGATGTCGCCCGGCAATCGCCCCAGCCGGAACGGCAGCCTCGCGCCGAACACCAACAACACTCCGGCGGCGACCAGAACGATTCCGAAAACAAGCAGCAGCTTCCCGAGTTCGCGCGACGGGTCCATCTCCCATTCGATTCGGTCTTATCTTAGCCTAATTCGCGGCGCGGCTTGACGCCCGGAGATTCTAGATCAGCTCAAGCCCTGAGAAAAAATAGGCGATTTCGAACGCCGCAGTTGCGGGCGCATCGGAGCCGTGCGTGCAGTTGTACTGGATGCTCGTGCCGAGCTCGCGGCGGATCGTGCCGGGCGCGGCCTTGGCGGGATCGGTGGCGCCCATCGTCTCGCGCCACTTGGCGATCGCGTTTTCCGCTTCGAGGACGATCACGACGGCTTTGCCGGAGCTCATGAATTCCGTCAACTCGCCGAAAAACGGCCGCTCGCGGTGCACGGCGTAGAATCCCTCGGCCTCGGACTTCGTCAACCGCAGCGACTTGATCGCGACAATCTGGAATTTCGCTGCGTGGATGCGGCTCAATATCTCGCCGGCAAGCCCGCGCCCCACCGCGTCGGGCTTGATGATTGCAAGCGTTCTTTCGACTGCCATTCGATCTTTCTCCCGTCTGAGAATTTGCGCGCTCTACTTGCGCGCTCGCTTCTTCGTCTTACTGGCGGCTGGTCTCTTTGCGCCGGCCTTCGATGTGCGCATGACATCCGCGACCGTCTGTCCGATCTCCGCGGGGCTCTGCACGGTGTGGATTCCGGCGGCGCGCAGGGCTGCGTACTTTTCCTTTGCGGTGCCCTGACCGCCGCTGATGATTGCGCCGGCGTGGCCCATGCGGCGGCCCGGCGGCGCCGTTTGCCCGGCGATGAAACCGATCACCGGCTTCTTCCCATGCTTCTTGATGAAGTCCGCGGCAATCTCTTCCGCGTTGCCGCCGATTTCGCCGATCATGACGATTGCGTGCGTCTCCGGATCGTCGTTGAACATGCGCATGACATCCAGAAAGCTCGTCCCGATGATCGGATCGCCGCCGATGCCGACGCAGGTGGACTGGCCGATGCCGAGCCCGGTGAGCTGACCGACGGCTTCATACGTCAGCGTGCCGCTGCGGCTCACGACTCCAACGTGGCCCTCCTTGTGGATGAAGCCGGGCATGATGCCGAGCTTGCACTTGCCGGGCGAAATGATCCCGGGGCAATTGGGCCCGATCAGCCGCGTCCCCGAATTCTTCAGCGCTGCGGCCACGCGCACCATGTCGAGCACCGGTATGCCTTCCGCGATGCAGATGACCAGCGGCAGCCCGGCGTCCGCCGCTTCGAGGATGGCATCCGCGGCAAACGGCGGCGGGACGAACGCCATCGCCGCGTTCGCACCGGTCTCGCGCGCGGCTTCCCCGACCGTGTCGAACACAGGCACGCCGAGCTGCGTCCTTCCGCCTTTGCCGGGCGTCACGCCCGCGACGATCTTTGTGCCGTACTCGATCATCTGCTGCGCGTGAAAGCTACCTTCGCGGCCGGTGAGACCTTGCACGAGGACGCGCGTGTTCTTATCGACCAATATGCTCATGGAGCACCGCGGGCCAGGGCCACGACTTTCTCCGCTCCGTCCTTCATTCCATCCGCCACCGTGAAATTCATCCCCGAATTGCGCAGGATTTCCTTTCCCTGTTCGACGTTGGTCCCTTCCATCCGCACGACGACGGGCGCCTTAAGTTTCAATTCCTTGGCCGCGCTTACGATGCCGCTCGCCAGCATGTCGCAGCGCAAAATTCCGCCGAAGACATTGATAAATACCGCCTTCACGTTCGGATCGCTGAGCAGGATGCGAAAGGCGTTTTTCACCCGTTCTTCCGAGGCGTCGCCGCCCACATCCAGAAAATTCGCCGGGCTTCCGCCACACAGCTTGATGATGTCCATGGTGGCCATGGCCAGGCCCGCGCCGTTGACCATGCAGCCGACCGTGCCGTCGAGCTTGATGTAATTCAGCTTGAACTTCGAGGCGTCGACTTCAAGCGGCGTTTCTTCATCGAGGTCGCGCAGCTCCGCAAACTCGGGATGGCGGTAGAGCGCGTTGTCGTCGAAATTCATTTTGGCGTCGAGCGCCAGCAGCCGCCCGCCGCCGGTCACGACCCAGGGGTTGATCTCAATGAGCGACGCGTCCGTTTCGAGGAACGCTCGATAGAGCGACTGCAAGAATGGCATAGCCGCGTTCACGAGCTCGGCCGAAAGTCCCAGGCCGAACGCGAGCTTGCGCGCGTGATACGGTTGAAACCCGGTCTCCGGACGAATCGTCTCGCGCAGGATCGCTTCCGGCTGCTCTTTCGCGACTTCCTCGATCTCCATTCCGCCCGCGGCGCTGGCCATGAATACGGGTGCGCCGACCGCGCGGTCCACCAGCATGCTCAGGTACAGCTCGCGCTGGATGTCGAGCCCCTCCTCAATCAGCAGCCGCCGGACGATGCGCCCTTCCGGACCCGTTTGCGGCGTGACGAGTTTCATGCCGAGCATGCTCGCGGCGAGAGAAGCCGCTTCGTCCGGCGACTTCGCCAGCTTCACGCCGCCCGCCTTGCCGCGGCCGCCCGCATGAATCTGCGCCTTCACAACGACCACGGACGTGCCGATGCGCTGCGCCGCGGCGCGCGCCTCTTCTTTCGTGAAGACGACTTCGCCGCGCGGCACCGGAACGCCGAATCTCGCGAGGATTGCTTTGGCTTGATATTCGTGAATCTTCATGCGGACTTCGGCCGATCGGAAGCAAGCCTAGAAATGCTAGAATTTATGGACCGATTAAAGCATCCCAGTGTACTTGGAACCAACGGGTCGGGCAAGATAGACCGCGATGCTCGGGGTCACGACTGCCCGAATAAACATGATTCACGAAGCGCTCGAAAAAATCGTCGCCGACGAAGACTTGTCCCGCGCGGAGGCGCAAGCCGCGATGGAGGAGATTCTGTCCGGCCGGGCCACCGACGCGCAGATCGCCGCACTGCTGACCGGCCTGCGGATGAAGGGCGAGACGGTCGATGAGCTGGTCGGCTTTGCAACCGCGATGCGGCGCCATGCCACGCCGATTCTTCCCGGCCGTGCGCGAATTGCCGACGAAGCACTTGTAGACACGTGTGGTACGGGCGGCGACGCGTCCGGCACGTTCAACGTTTCGACTGCCGCGGCGTTTGTCGTGGCGGGCGCGGGCGTGCGCGTGGCGAAGCACGGCAACCGGTCGATCAGCTCGCGCTGCGGCTCGGCAGACGTGCTTGAGGAGCTTGGCGTGCGGATCGATCTCGCGCCGGAGCGCGTCGCGCGCGCCATCGAGGAAATCGGGATCGGATTCCTGTTTGCTCCGGCCATGCACGCAGCCACGCGCCACGCAATGGCGGCGCGCCGCGAGTTGAAGATGCGCACCGTGTTCAATCTGCTGGGGCCGCTCACGAATCCCGCCGGAGCCACGGCGCAAGTCGTGGGCGTCTACGACGCGAGCCTGACGGAGCTTCTTGCGCGAGCGCTCGGTGAGCTGGGCGTGAAGCGGGCGTTCGTGGTGCACGGCGCGGACGGACTGGATGAAATCTCGATCTCGGGCGAAACACACGTTGCCGAGCTGCGCGATGGCGTCGTTCGCAGTTTCACCGTAACTCCGGAGGATTTCGGGCTGCATCGCGCGCCGCTCGAGGCCATTCGCGGCGGAGACGCCAAGCACAACGCCGAGATCATTCACAAAATACTGGGCCGCTCGATGCTCTATCGGGAGCATGGCCCGCACCGCGAAATCGTGCTCGCCAATGCCGCAGCTGCGCTTGTCGCGGCCGGGCGCGCGGCCGACTTCCTAGGTGGTGTGTATCTCGCTGCCAAGTCGATCGATTCAGGCGCGGCCCGCGAAAAGCTCGAAGCCCTCGTCGCCTTCTCGCAATCAGAACAAGGCCACCAAACCGCTTCGTGAGGTTTTACAAACTCAGGAAATTCTGGAGGAGGCGGAAACCGGCGTCGGTGAGAACCGACTCGGGGTGGAACTGCACGCCTTCGACCTTCAGCTTGCGGTGCCGCAAGCCCATGATCGTGCCGTCGGCGGTCTCGGCGGAGATTTCCAGCTCGCCCGGGAGCGACTTCCGCTCGACGATCAGCGAGTGATAGCGCGTGGCCTGAAAGTTCTGCGGCAGGCTGCGGAAAATCGTCTTGCTGTCGTGGTGGATTTCGCTCGTCTTCCCGTGCATCACCTTCGGCGCCCGGATCACCCGCCCGCCAAACGCCGCGCCGATCGCCTGGTGCCCCAGACAAACGCCCAGGATGGGAATCCTGCCCGCGAAGCGCTCGATCAGAGGCACGCTGATGCCAGCCTCTTTCGGCGTGCAAGGCCCCGGCGAGATCACGATGCGCTCGGGCTTGCGTTCCTCGATTTCCTCGAGCGTGATCTGGTCGTTGCGCCGGATCAGGAGTTCCTGCCCCATCTGGCCGAGGTACTGCGCCAAGTTGTAGGTGAATGAGTCGTAGTTGTCGAGCAGCAGGAGCATATGGCTATTGTAGCAGCCCGAGAGAATGTATGCGCCGCTGGGCGGGTCCCAACAGGATCGGGGCGCTTATTCTTCGCTGCTGCCGCGGTGAGCGATCTCGAGGGCTTTCAGCACCGCGCGCGCCTTGTTCACCGACTCCTGAAATTCGCGTTCGGGCACCGAATCGGCGACGATCCCGCCGCCTGCCTGAACGTACACGCGCCCGCCCTTTGCGACCAGCGTGCGCAGGCCGATGCAGGAGTCGAGGTTGCCGGAGAAATCGAGATACAGGATCGCGCCCCCATAGATTCCGCGCCGCGTGGGCTCGAGCTCGTCGATGATTTCCATGGCGCGGACCTTGGGCGCGCCCGAAAGCGTCCCCGCCGGGAAGCACGCCATCAGCGCATCGAAGCAATCCACGTCGTCTCGCAGCCGCCCGCGCAGGCTTGACGCCAGATGCATCACGTGTGAATAGCGCTCGACGAACATCAGCCGTTCCGGTTTCACCGAACCGTACTCGCACACGCGGCCGAGGTCATTGCGTCCGAGGTCCACGAGCATCACGTGCTCGGCGCGTTCCTTGGGGTCGGTGAGAAGCTCCGCTTCGAGCTTCGCGTCTTCTTTTTCGTTGCGCCCGCGCGGGCGCGTGCCAGCAAGCGGACGGTAAAAGGCGTTGCGCCCTTGCACCTTCACCAGCATCTCGGGCGAGCTGCCGACGACCGATAGGTCATCGAGCTTCAGGAAGTAGAGGTAGGGCGAAGGATTGACGACGCGCAGCGCGCGGTAAATCTCGAACGGATTTGCAGCCGTCTGAGCCTCGAATCTCTGACTGACTACGACCTGAAACGCGTCACCCGCACGGATGTACGCCTTGGCCTTGCGCACCGCGGCCAAGAATTGGGATTTCGCCATGTTCGACCGCACGCGCAACGGCCGCGCGCGACGGCCTCGCGCCTGCGGTGGCAAAGGCTGGTCGAGCTTGCGGCGCGTGCGCTCGATTTCTCGCACGGCCGCATCATATTTCGCGCGCAGGCTGCCCGGCCCTTCGGTGAAGACGTTGCGCACGATCCAGACGCGATGCTGCACGTGGTCGAACGCAACCAGGCCGAGGTAGAACATCATCACGCAGTCGTCCACGCCCAGGTCGTCGCGGCCGGTGTCGGGGATGCGCTCGATCAGGCGGACCATGTCGTAGGCAAAGTACCCGATCGCGCCCGCAATCAGCGGCGGCAGTCCGGGCACGCGCACCGGCTGATAGCGCGCCGCGAGCCGGCGCAGCTGCTCGACCGGATTGTCGTCGAAATGAACCGTCTTGCCGCCGGTCTCGAGCGTGCACACGCGCCCGCGCGCGCGAAAAACCTCTTCGGGATTCGCTCCCACGAATGTGTAGCGCCCGATGTTCTCGCCGCCCTCCACGCTTTCGAGAAGGAATGCGTATTTCGCGTCGCGCGCGATGCGGAGGTATGCGCCGACGGGAGTCAGCAAATCGGCCGTATAAGTCTCGTAGACCGGCACGAGGTTCCCCTCGCGCGCCAAACGGCAGAACGTTTTGAAATCGGGTTGGATCATCGCGTGGTCCGCATCTTCTTCTTCTTTCCGCTGCCTTCTCTTTCTTCGCGCACGAGCGCTTCGACCACGGCGCGCCGCATGGCCTCGACCGGCGCTCGTTCGCCCGTCCAGATTTCCCACTGGGCCGTGCCCTGCGCGACGAACATCTCGAGTCCGGAAACGGTTTCGATGCCGCGGCGCGCCGCCAGTTGCAGAAGCTTCGTCACGCGCGGACGATAAATGGTGTCAAATACGAGCCGGCAATTCAATTCGCGCGCCTCGAGCGGAGAGTCTCCCACTCGCGGATGCATCCCGACGGGCGTCGCGTTCACGATCGCGTCGAAAAATTCGCGGCCCACGCGATTCCGGGCGATTGCCTCGCCGCCAGCCGCTCGCGCGAGCGATTTCGCTCTCGCGGGCCGCCTCGCCGTGACGCAAATAGAAGCTCCCGCCTGGGCAAGCGCGAAGGCCACGGCGCGCGCGGCTCCTCCGGCTCCCACGATCAGCACGCGGCTGCCTCGAAGAGGCATGCACTTCTCAAGAGTGCGCAGCACGCCGACGTAGTCGGTGTTGTACCCATAGAGTTTTCCGCCTCCGCGTACCACGACCGTATTCACGGCCCCGATCTGCGCCGCGAGCGGATCGCATCCGTCCAGATGCCGCAACACGCGCTCCTTGTGCGGCAGGGTCACGCTGAAGCCCTGGATGCCCAGCGGCCCGACGGAATCGAGAAAGTCGTCCAGGTCGCGAACCAGAAACGGGAGATAGACCGCGTTCATCCGTCGCGCCGCGAATCCCGCGTTCTGCATGGCGGGTGAAAGCGAATGGCCGACGGGGTCGCCGATCACGCCATAAACGCGCGTCCGGCCGTCGAGCCTGTCAACGCGATAGAGGTCCTTCGTCTCCTCGAGCGAGATTTGCCCCGGCGCGGTCGCATTCTCGACTGGCGCGTATGCAAAGCCATTCTTCTCGCGCAGCGCCAGAAACCGCGCCGGCAGCGCCACATCTCCCATGGGGATCGCGACAACGTTCCTTTGCGTACGCGCGAAATTCAGCAGCTTTCGGCTAGCGGCCAGTGAATCGCACTGGGCGGCGATTTTGATGGCGTCCGGCCGGCTGCGCCTGAGGTGTGCGGCCACCCGGCCCAGATTCCCCGGCATGCCCCCGAAGAAATGCGCCGAGGCTAGCTGTCGCCCGTCACCCAACAGCACATCCAACAATTCGGGCGGACACTCGCGAGCCGTTTCGATTTCGAGGTCGTACCAGGCACAGCCGGCCCGGATCGCGTCTGCCAGATGGACCAGTTGCTTGGCGATTGACCCGCGATAGCGCCCGCCCGCCTCCCGCCTCCGGCAGGTGGCGATCAGGGTCGCTCGGCGCCTGCCCGGCGCCAATTGGCGAAGGAACCGGCTGATCTCGCGATCACTCGAAAGCCAGTCAAGCCTTAGTTCGACCGTCCGGGTACGCTGAAGCGCCTCCCGGAGCTGCCGGTGCATAGACCTTGCGTCCGGCGCCGCGACGACGGCACAAACCTTGTCTCGTCCTAACATCCTGTATTTCCAATCCCTTCGGAGACGAACCCCGCCGCGCCCCGGCCCGCCGCGCAAGAGAGAATTCTTGCTTCTACCATGCGGTACACAATGTGTAAAGCCCGCGAGACCATTGTCTTGACGCCTCTGAGGCAGGATGTTACGGTCGGCTCATTGGGGAGCGCCCGCCTTTGGGCGCCCAGATCAGACCTAAGGAGCGAGCATCATGCGCGGGAAAACTGTCCTTGCCGGTCTCGTGGTGGTACTGGCCGCAGCGGTCGCGTCGGCTCAGGATGCGCCGGCGCCGGCGATTCCAAGCCCGAATGACCTCTATTGTTCCGGCACCGTTACGACTGAGTCTGTCCCGCGCGATGCCTACATCATTACGGGTGAAGAATCCAACTATCGGCTACTCTTCAATGAAGGCGACACAGTCTACATCAACAGGGGCGCGAAGCAGGGTGTAAAGGCCGGCGACGTCTTCTCCGTGGTCCGCAACGTAACAGGGGATCCCTACGGAATCGACTGGACCAAGTGGCAAAGCGCCATCCTGAAAAAAATGGGCAGCGTCTGGGCGGATGAAGGCCGCGTCCGCGTGATCCTCGTGCGCGAGGACACCTCGATTGGAACGATCGAGCATGCTTGCGACATTCTACAGCGCGGTGACATTCTCCTGCCCTTCGCAGAGCGACCCGCACCGCCGCTCAAGTCGGAAGATGGTTTCGACCGGTATGCTCCGGCGAACGGCAAGCCGCTGGCGATGGTTATCATCGGTAAGGACTTTCAGGCCCAAGTCGGCCGCGAGGATATCGTCTATGTCAACCTCGGCAACGCTCAGGGCGTGAAAGTCGGGGATTACTTCCGCATCTTCCGCTACACCGGCACCCAGCACGAGACGGTTTTCCAGGATCCCCGTTATGCTTTCGATCAGGAAGCTCAGCTGCACGTTGCCTTCTTCCCGATCTATGGATTCGGCAGCGTGCCCAAGAAATATGACTGGAGCAACACTCCGAGGGAAGACGTAGGCGAGGGAATCGTGCTGCGCACGGGGCCGAACTCTTCCACCGTCCTGATTACATTCAGCCTGCGGGAGATCTACCCGGGCGATTACGTCGAGGTCGAATAACCGGGCTTCGGCCGGCTTTGCGGTCTGCGCGTCAACTTCCTTCCGCGCGAAAGCCTGATTCGCGGAAGATTTCTGCGGTAAATCCTTGAATTCGCGTCTCCGGATCCTTCCAAGCATCCCGCGCGAATCCCGCCTTGACGCAAGTCTCTTCGAGCAGGCGCTCGGCCGTCCACTGGAACTCGATCGCCACCTGGGGCAGCAGGACACCCCGCCGCCAGCCCTGGCTGACCATCAGTCCGTGTTTGCCTGCTTCGATCTGTTCAGGAGCGATCTCCTCGAGCCGCGAGAGGACGGACAACTCAATTTCGACTTCGGCGAGCTCGTGCGGGCGGATAGGGTCGAACCTCGGATCTTCCAGAGCGGCCGCCTTCGCGCAATACGCGACGACTTCGACGAGCGCTTCACTCGAGACAATCTGGCCTATGCAGCCGCGCAACCGGCCCCGGCGGCGCAGCGTCACGAATACTCCGCCGAAGCCCTTGAGATCCCCCCGAGGTAGTTCACTCGGGACTTCGCGGCGCTCCACCGCTGCGGTCACGGCGCTCCGCGCCACTTCCAGGAGCAACGTCTTCTCGCGATCACCTACTGAGGACATCCTGCGGTTTTTCTTTCGGCTCGACCACGAGCATGGCGGTCCGCCGCTGCTGCACACGGAAATTGATCTGGCCCCAGAACATCTGGAAATAGTGAATCGCCGAGGCCACTGCGCTTAGCACCACAAGCCACAGCAGAGCCGTGCCGAGCGGCCGAACGGCCGGATGATTCGCGGTCAGAATGATCGCGCAACCGGCCAACACCTGCAGAACCATTTTCACTTTCCCGAGCGCCGACGCCGGGATCACCAGTCCCTCAACCGACGCGATTTCGCGCAAGCCCACGACAATGAACTCCCGCCCAATGATGATCACCACCATCCACGCCTGAACCAGCCCCATGGATACCAGCGAGATGAACGCCGCCGAGATCAGGAGCTTGTCAGCGATCGGGTCGAGCAGGATTCCGAGCGTCGTGATCTCGCTTCGGCTGCGCGCGAAGTATCCGTCCATCGCGTCCGTGGCGGCCGCCACCAACAGGATCAGCACGCCCCAGACTTCAAAGTGAAACGGCAAGCCCCAGAAGTTGAAATTCGGCTGGCGGGTCAGCAATACGACGACGAGAATCGGAACGAAGAAAATTCGCAGAATCGTGAGGCTGTTCGGCAGATTCATGTCGTTCTCGGAAAGAAACTGGGCGAACCCTCGTCCGCAGGGCTAACAGCAATACAGCATAGCCCTCCCATCCTCGCGGAGTCAACGGCAGGCAGCCCGGCAGCAACACTCGGACGCGAACTATGTAACATAACGCCAAGGCCAAATCCCCTCGCTAGTAACTCTTAGCGCAAAAAGTGCCTCAGCGCTGTGCAAATTCGGAAGTCACGCAAATCCGGTGAGTTAGCAGACGTATGCTCAAGCCTTCTGGCGATGGTCAGGCGATAAGCTACTGACAATACAGTGGGTTACATCTCTGGATTCTCCGTGGAACCCAGCTCGTCATCGAGTCCCGGGCCGTGTCTGAGGCGGCAACCAGGCAGCGCTTTTCCACAGGGATTTCCACCGCGGCAGCGCTACTTCACAACGAAATCCTGGAGTTGCCGCGCGGCGGACTGGGGCAATTCGGCGTCGAGCATAAGATATCCGTCAATCACTTCGGAGTGAAGCACCCGACCACGCCCCTGCACCATCGAAAGATGGCGGCCATCCGCCATCGGCATGCGCAACCGCAATCTCACCAATGAATCCACCGGCATCATCGCATCGATTCGCGCGAGCAACTCCTCCAAACCCGCGCCGGTCACAGCGGAGACGAAAACTGTGTCCCGGCCGCGCCCGTTGGAGTTTTTTAGGGTTTCGAGATCTTCCCCGCTGAGCCGGTCGGTCTTGTTGAGAACGTGCAGGCGCGGGCGATCTTCGACTCCCAGATCGCGGAGAACCTTGAGCACCTCGGCATCCTGTTCGGCGTGGTGCGGATTCGAAATGTCCGTGACGTGAAGGATCAGCGCCGCCTCTTGCGCTTCTTCGAGCGTAGCGCGAAAGGCGGCAATCAAATCCGGCGGAAGATCGCGCAGGAATCCCACCGTGTCCGAAAGCAGCACGCGGCGTCGCGACGGCAGGCGAATTGCGCGAATCGTCGGGTCGAGCGTCGCAAACATTTTGGATGAAGTGAGGACGCTCGCGTTGGTCAGGGCATTGAAGAGCGTGGACTTTCCCGCATTCGTATATCCGACGAAAGCGATCATCCCAAGCGGCACTGCCTGCCGCGCCCGTCGCCGGGTGGTGCGCTGCTTGCGGACCGTTTCAATGGCCTGCTCGATTTTGCGGACTCGATCGCGGATCCGCCGGCGATCGGTCTCGAGTTTCTGCTCGCCGGGTCCGCGCGTCCCGATGCCGCCGCCGAGGCGTGACAGCTCCTCGCCGCGCCCGGTCAGCCGCGGAAGCAGATAGTTTAATTGTGCGAGTTCGACCTGGAGCTGCCCTTCGCGTGTGTGCGCGTGGGTCGCGAAAATGTCGAGGATGAGTTGGGTACGATCGATCACGCGGCACCCGGTGCCTTTTTCCATGTTGCGAAGCTGCACGGGCGTCAGGTTGTGGTCGACGATGACCAGCGGCACTCGCCGGAATTCCGCCTCGGTGCGGATTTCTTCCAGCTTGCCGCGCCCTACAAGCGTCGCCGGATCGAGCGCATCGCGCACTTGCAGCAAGCTGCCTTCGATCTTCGCTCCGGCGCTCTCCGCCAGCTCTTGCAGCTCCTCGAGCGAATCGCGGCTTGCGACCGGCTGGCCGTTGCCGTGCGGAGGCGCCTGCGTGCGCCCCGCCCTTTTCAATGCGATACCCACGAGCAAAACTCGTTCCCGGCGGTCCACAGGTTTGGCGGTTTTCATCCGAGTACGCGGCGGAGGAATCGTGCGGACTTTCGAGAAGTGAATCTCATCGGTCCCTGTTATTATACGCCCGTTGCAGGCCGGGAGCGATCCCGGCAAGCCTCGGAGCAATCCCGGGATTGCCTGTCGAAGGCCGATGTCGTAGGCTTTGGGCCGTACTCGAGCCATCGGGTAAATTGGCCCCTTTTCGCAACGATGCCTGCACCTCCCGAGACCGTGGAAGTGACCACTCTATCTCAGCGCGAGAAGGCGGAGCGGCCGAGAATCCTCCGCATCCTCGGCTACGGCCTGGCCGTCATCTGCCTTGTCTGGGTCCTGCGCGATTTCCACATCGTGAAAGCGCTCCACGACATGGCCAATGCAGATTGGCGGTGGGTTTTGCTCGGGATGGGCTTCGACGTTCTGAGCTACAGCATTCAGGCGCTGCGTTGGAAATTCCTCCTGAGCCCTTTTGGAAAGGTGCGCCTTACCCGTTCGATTCGCGCCGTCTACACTGGCCTGTTTGCAAACCTCCTCCTGCCGCTGCGGCCGGGCGAGTTTCTGCGCAGCTACTTGCTTTCGGATTCCGAGGGCATCTCGCTGGGACGCGTTCTGGGATCCGTTGGCATCGAGCGCCTGGTGGATCTAGTTATCGCCACGGCGTCCCTCGCCGTGGTTTCCCTCTTCGTTCGACTGCCGCGCCGCTTTGAGCGAGCCGCGGATATCCTCGGGATCATCACACTCGTTCTCGTGACGATCCTCATGCTCTTGATCCTGTATCTGGAAGTAAGACTCGGCATCAGTCCGGAGCCGCACATCGGCAGACGTCGCCTGCCGGGAAGGGTGATGGCGGCGCTCGTCGACTTGCACGCAATGGGCACAGCGCCGAGTTTCTACGCGGCTGTATTCACATCCCTGTTGATACCCGCCTGCCAGGTTCTTGGCCTGTGGGCGATGATGCGTTCCTACGGCCTGCCGTTGTCGTTTCTCGCCGCAGTGGTCGTGTTGCTGGTGATCAATCTCGGCGTGTCGCTCCCAAACGCGCCGGCGAATGTAGGTTCCTACCAATTCTTCTGCGTCCTGGGCTTGAGCGTATTCGATGTCGAGAAGACCACGGCGACTGGTTTTTCGATCTTTGCGTTTCTGGCCCTCACCATTCCCTTCGTCTTTCTCGGCTTTGCGGCGCTGCTGCGCAGCGGACTCTCGCTCCGGTCCATGCGCGAAGTCACCAGCCTGCCGAGGCAGGCGGCGAAGTCAAACGCACCGAGCTGAAGCCGCCCTCGCGGCCCTGCACGCTCATCATCGGCACATCCCCTTGATTTCGTTGTGAGACCGGGAAGGGGTCCGTTATATAGTTTTCTTTGGCCCGCGCGCTGGACAGAACGCGGCTTCTGTCGCGCCGGATGAGGGCGGACAGGGCCGGCTAACTTGCCATGCCCGCGCGAAGGACACGCGAGTTTCCATGGCTTCCGACATCAACAAGCATCTCGACCGGGGGCGGCGAAGCCTCGAAAAGAACAAGCTCCGCGAAGCCGTCACCGAATATCAGGCCGTCCTCGACGAAGCGCCCGGCCAGCAGGAAGCCCTCCAAGCGCTGGCCGACATCTATACGCGCCTGAACGAACCCGCCCTCGCAGCCCAATACTACGGCGCTCAGTTTGACCGGCTCATCGAAGCGGGAGACGCCGCCAAAGCCTCGGCCATCTTCGCGCGTTTCCTCCGATCCGTTCCCCAGCCTCCCGACCGGCTGATGCGCTATGGCGCGCTTCTGCAAAGGCAGAACCGTCCTCCGGAAGCTATCGAACAGTTCGGCACCGCCGCGGAGCTTTTCCTGCAACATCAACGCGATATCGATGCCTTGGCGTGTTACGAAAGCATCGCACTGCTCGACCCGGAGAACGCCGCGCGGCACGTCGTTCTGGGCGAACTCGCGGAGCGGCTCAAGCACGCCGATCTTGCCGCGCGCAGCTTCGTACGAGCAGGACAATTGACGCTGGCAGCGGGCGCGCTCGACGAGGCACTCGAATACTTTGGGCGTGCGCATGGCCTCTTGCCCGATGACCGCACCGGCGCGCTGCTTTTCGCTGAAGCCAAACTTCGAAAAGGAGATCCCGAGGGCGCCGTGGCGCTTCTCGAGCCTTTCACGCCCAATGAGCGGGACACGACGTTCCTTGCGCTCTTCGGCGAGGGCCTTCTGCGGATCGGCCGTCTGGATCGCGCGCGCGAAGTGTTCGAGGCCTACTACAAGCAGAAGCCGGACAGCTTCGCCAAGCTCTTCGAGGTCGCTGCGGCCTACTTGAAAGCCGGAGAAGACCCGAAAGCCGCTTCGGTGCTCGTGCAGACCAAGGAATGGATGCGCGCCGTCCGGAAGGAAAACGAACTCTCGGCGCAGGCGGACCGTCTGGCGGCCACCTATCCCGCTTCGCTGCCGCTGGCTGAAACGGTCGCCCGTCTCTATGAAGAACTGAATCGCGAAACGAAGTATTTCGACGCGCTCGTGCGTCTCTTCGACCTCTATCTGGCCGCCGGTCAATTGAAAGAAGCCTGCGAAGCGCTCGACCGGCTGGTGGACATCGATCCTTACGACTACCGCAATCAGGAGCGCATCGCGAAGCTCGAGGGGAAAGCGGATCCCGCTTTTCTGCAAAACGTTCTCGCCCGTGCCGCCAAAGCGGCGACCATTTCGACTCGTACTTCGGGGTTTTCCGGTGCGGGGTCGGAGGTGGCTGCAACGGCCGGACCCATTTCCGAAGAGGTTCGCGCCCAGCAGGCGCTGGAAGATCTCGTCGTGCAGGTGGAAATCTTCCTCCAGTATTCGCTCCAGACCAAGGCCATCGAGCGGCTCGAACGAATCGCTGAGCTCTTCCCCGGCGAAGAAGAAAGGAATGAACGCCTGCGCACGCTCTACGAACGCGCAAGCTGGTGGCCCAAGGGCGCACCTCGCAGGCCCGCATCACAACCGGCTCCGGCCGCGCCTGCCGCCCCGCCATCCCCACCCGCGGAGATCATCGCACCGCCTGCCGTGGCTGCGCCCACCGCGGCGGAAACCCACCGCGATCTCGCCGCCATTGCGGAGATCAACCGCCTGATGTACCGGCAAGCCACGCCGCGCGAAGTCCTCGCCGCGACAGCAGCAGAGATCAGCAAACACCTGGGAGTGGCGCGATGCCTCGTGGCCGTGGGCTCGCCCGGCGAGACAGCCCCACTGACAGCGGAATACTCTGCGCCGGGCCTCACTCCGGCGGGCGCCGCGCGCATTCCTTCGATCCTTTCGCTGGTTTCGAAGGCTCCAGCCGATGATTTGGGAGGGATTGAACTCCACGCCTCAAGCGCGCCTGTCCTGGGCGAATTGGGCCTCGAATCAGCTTTCGCCGTCGTGCTCACGGACAAGGAAACGCAAGCCCCTTCGGGTGCCTTGCTTGTGAGCGACACGGTTGCAAGAAAATGGAAACCGAACGAGAGCTTCTTCCTTCAAGCGGTGGGCGACCAGCTCGTGCTTTCCGTCAATCACACGCGGCTGCGCTCGCTGGTGCGTTCCCTTGCCGTCGCCGATGAGAAGACGGGCCTCCTTAACCGCGGGGCATACATCGATTGTCTGCTGGTCGAATCGAACCGCGCCCGCGCGCAGAACACGCCTCTCTCTCTCGTCATCCTCCAGCTCGACCATGGCGGCGACCTCCTGCGGCAGCATGGCGACGCGGCGGTCGAGCGGCACGTCGAGCAATTGGCGCGCGCCCTCTCTTCGGCGATCCGCCAAACTGATATCGCGGTGAAATATACGGCGTGGTCGCTCGTCTTCATTCTGCCGGGCACGTCGCTGGAAGACGCGCGGGCTCTCGCGGAGAAACTCCGCCAGCTCGCTATTGATGTTCAGTCACCCTGGGGCGCGCATGATCTGACGGTGAGCGCGATTGTGGCCCAGGCCTCTTCGCGTGCCGGCGACGAAACCGAGGACCGCGTCACCGAATGGATCAACCGCGCCGAAGCCGGGCTGGACGAGGCGCGCCACCACGGCGGCAACGTCCTTGTGCCTCTGGCAACTCCATGACATCTTGTTTTAGGGTATTCGGGAGCTTTTTTGTGTCTACAGGTACGCTTTGATGGCGAACGACAGAAAAACGAAGCCGGTGCGCGGTGATCTGAACGCAGCCGGGCTTCGCTTCGGCATCGTCGTGAGCCAGTTCAATAGCTTCATCACCGACCGCCTTCTCGCCGGCGCTCTCGACGCGTTCAAGCAAGCCGGCGCGGCGGAACCGCAGATCGAGATCGTCCGCGTTCCGGGATCGTTCGAAATCCCGATCGCGGCGAAAAAGCTCGCCGCAACCGGCAAGTTCGATTCGCTGATCTGCATCGGCTGCGTCCTGCGCGGTGAGACTTCGCATTACGACTACGTCGCCTCGGAAACGGCGCGCGGGATTCAGTTGGCGCAGCTCGATACGGGCGTTCCGATGGCGTTCTGCGTCCTTACCTGCGACACGCTCGAGCAGGCTATCGACCGCGCCGGTCTTAAGGGCGGCAACAAGGGCTACGATGCAGGACTCGCCGCGATCGAGATGGCCCGCCTCGCGCGCAAACTGTCGAAAAACTCAACGGCCCGTGGCCGAAGTCCGCGGCGCCGCTAGCATGACCCTCCGCCACAAATCCCGGGAATTCGCGCTACAGATGCTTTTCGAATGGGATATGACGCGCCAGGATCCCGCGCGCGTCGAAGAGCTCTTCTGGAAATCGGCGCGTGCCGCCGAATCGACGCGAAAGTTCGCGGACCAGCTATTCGAAGGCGCCGTCGCCTCGGCCGAATCGATCGATCAGCTCGTCGAAAACCTTGCTGAAAACTGGCGCCTCGACCGCCTCGCCGCCGTCGACCGCAATATTCTCCGCCTCGCCATCTGTGAACTTCGCTCCGGCACCGCGCCGCCGAAGGTTGTCATCGACGAAGCCATCGAACTCGCGAAGAAATTTTCCTCCGCCGAAGCTCCGTCGTTTCTGAACGGCATCCTCGATGCCGCTTACAAGAGCCTCATAATCTGAAGTTTGTTGGAGGTCAGAGGCTCTTGACGAGCGCCGTGACTTTATCGAGCACGCGCTGCGTCGTTTCCGGGCGCGTGGTCTCCGAATAGACCCGCAGCATGCGTTCCGTGCCGGAAGCGCGCACCATCACCCAGCCAATGTCTCCAAGGTAGACCTTCACGCCGTCGAGATTCTCGCGACGCACGATGGGCCAGTCGAGAAGCCGGTCGAATCCCACGTCCAAGAAAAGCTCCACGGCCCTTTCTTTCTGGCCTTGTTTCAGCGTGAGGTCTACGCGGCCGTAGTGGTACTCGCCAAATTCTCGATGCAGCATGGCGACCAGTTCGCCCAGGCGCTTGCCGTGCCACGCCATCACTTCGGCGAGCAGCAGCGCGCTAACGGTGGCGTCGCGTTCGGGGAGATGAAGCTTCGTTCCGATCCCGCCGCTTTCCTCGCCGCCGATCACAATGTCGCTTTCGAGCATACGGTCGCAGATGTGCTTGAACCCGATGGGCATTTCCCAAACCTTGCGGCCGAATTTCTCCGAAATCCTGTCGATCATCTTTGTGGTTGAGAATGTTTTCGCGACGTCGCCGGTCAGCTTTCGCGTGCCCGCAAGGTGCCAGAGAAGAATCGCGAAAATCTGGTGCGGCGTGACGAACGTGCCGTCGCGGTCGATGGCGCCGATGCGATCGGCGTCGCCGTCGAAGGCGAAGCCCGCGTCGTAGCCGCCTTCGCGTACTGCGAGCCGCAACGCTTCCACGTGGGGCTCGATCGGCTCGGGATTCACGCCGCCAAAGAGAGGATCGCGCGTGCCTCGAATTTCACCGGCCTCGATTCCGTGGCGGCGGAAAAGTTCCCGCAGCAAGCCGCGGCCCGCGCCGTGCATCGGGTCGATCACGAACCGGAATTTGGACGCGCGCAGGCGGTCCCAATCGACCAGGCCGTCGAGCGTCTCGAGATACGGCGCGCGGACGTCGAGCGCGTGAATCAACTCGTTTCGCGGCGGGAGCGCGGGAACGCCGTCGCACAGAACTTTTTCGAGCTCCGCTTCCAATTGCGCGACGATCGCGGGCGAAGCCGAGCTGCCGTAGCTTGCTTTGAACTTGATGCCGTTCCACTGGTAGGGATTGTGGCTCGCCGTAATCTGGATTCCGCCGGCGGCGCCGCGCAGGCGCACGAGCAGCGAAATCGCCGGCGTCGGGCAGGCATCGGTTGCAAGCCAGACGGGCGTGCCCGTCGCGGCAACGGTCTCGGCAGCCACGCGAGCGAACTGCTCCGAGCCAAAGCGCGTGTCGTAGCCGACGAGGACGCCGCTTCCGGGCTTCTCGGCGCGGACCACGTAACGCGCGATCGCGTGCGCTACCTTGCGCACGTTGTCGTACGTGAAGTCCTCAGCGATGACGCCGCGCCAGCCGTCGGTACCGAATTTGATCTCGGCGGCAGCGATTTCGGAGGCCTCGGATTTGTGACGATTAGACAGGACCGCCGTCCTTTGTTTTCAACGAGTTACATCCAATTCTGTTCGACACACTGTGTCGATTACAAAGCGCGCGAGGGCTACTCGACCGCCCATTGGTTCGTTCCGCGCCGCACAATCTCACAAAAACTCCTCGTTCGAAGCTGCCATGATTCCGGGCAAATTTCAAACGGTTGTTCGCGTAAAGAATCTTGAGGGAAAAAGCGAGGCCGACTGGCGAGGGCCGGGCGCGTTTCACAACAGCCGTTTATGTTTCCGCCCTTCCAACCATTTGACGACTTTGCCGACGTCCTGAGAACGGTCGCGCGAACACAGCAGAAGCGCGTCGTCGGTTTCGACGAGCACGAGGTCGTGGACGCCGATGGCGGCGACAAACTTCTTCGAACTCCAAAAGTAGTTTCCTTCGGCATCGAGCGCGAAGTGCAGACCGGCCGAAACGTTTTCGCCGCGTTTTGCGGCGAGCAGTTCGTACACGGCCGCCCACGAGCCGATATCGCTCCAGCCGACCTTTGCGGGAATCACGAATACGCACGATGCGCCCTTAGCCAACGTGGCAGGCTCCATGATGGCGTAGTCGACGGAGATATTCTCGAGACGCGGGTAGATACGCCGCAGCGCGGATGCGTAGCGTGGAGTCCCGATGGTTTTGCCGAGATCGACGAGCGCCGCATGCGTCGCGGGCAGGAATCGGCGCAACGCATCGAGAAAGGTGGAGACCCGCCAAAAGAACATGCCCGCGTTCCAAAAGTATCTGCCCGAGGCGACGTATTTCTTCGCGAGAGGCAGCGCGGGCTTTTCGGTGAAGCGTTTCACACTGTAGGCTGCAACGCCGCGGGGCCGCGCCGCCATCGCGCCGCGTTCGATATAGCCGTAGCCGGTTTCCGGGCGCGTCGGCGGGATGCCGAGGACGACGAGGTTTCCGGGCGTGCGGGCCAATTCGAGCGCAGCACTCACGAGGTTGCGATAGCGCTTTGCGTCAGCGACGTAACTATCGGACGGAAGCACAGCCGTCACGGCGTCGACACGCTCGTGCGCGAGATGAATCGCGGCAAGCGCAATAGCGGCTGCGGTGTTGCGCCCGACAGGCTCGGCCAGGACGTGCGACGCCGGAACGCCAAGCAGCTCGCGGCGAACTGCGGCGGCCTGCTCGGAGTTCGTTACGACCCAGATATCATGTAGGCCGATGAGAGGATCGAGGCGCGCGGCTGTCTCGCACAGCATCGTTTCGCGACCGGTGATGTTCAGGAGTTGCTTCGGCGTGTGCATCCGGCTGCGAGGCCAGAAGCGCGTGCCGCGCCCTCCGGCAAGGAGGACGGCGCAGGCGGGAATAAGCGCGGATTCTCGGTCAGTTTTCTTAGGCCGCTTCACAGGTGGCTATAGTAAATGATGATGTCGCTTCGGTCCTACGACCTTCGCGATTGGGCGCGGATTAGACGTCACCATCTCATTTACTATCCGGAGCGCCGCCGGAATTCATCTTCCAGACGATCTGGCGGAGAATGCCGAGCCACAATACGGCGTCGCGGGCGGGCAGATGGAGGCGGCGGACCAGGCGGCGCATCCTTTGTTCCACGTCCGCCACGCGGCGGAGGCCGATGTAGCCACTCGCGCGGAGCGCTTCCAGCAACATCGTGGTGATCCGCTCGACCTCGGCCGCGGTTGCTGGAGCGAGCTTCTCGGGCGCGCGGGGCGCCCGTGCATCGCGCACGAGTTCGTAGAGGCAGACCGCCACCGCCTGCCCCAGGTTCATCGAAATGTTCTGTTCGCTCGTGGGGACGCGCATGAGCCAATGGCAGTGGCTCATGTCTTCGTTTGAGAGGCCGGATTTTTCGGAGCCGAACAAGATCGCGACGCGGTTCGACGCCAGCCGCTTGCGGATCAGGCGAGCGCCGTCTTCGAGGCGCCGAACCACATGCTGCAAATTGCGGCGGCGCACGGCGGTGGTTCCCACCACGAGGGTACAGTCGGCAACAGCCTCGGCCACGGTCTTGTACTTTGCGGCTCCTTCGAGAACGGCGGAAGCGCCGACGGCGGAACGCGCCTCGCGAAACGCTGGTTGGTACGGGTTCACGACGCGAAGGCGCGGAAAGCCGAAGTTGCTCATGGCGCGCGCCGCCGCGCCGATGTTGAGAGGGTTCCGCGTGGCCACCAGCACAACGCGCAGGCTTTCGAGCTCGGCGGGAGTCAGCAATGGACGAGGCGGGAGGCGGCGGATTCCGAGACGCCGCGGGCGATGAGGCGGCGGCTGAATTCGGCAAGGTCGCCCGGGACGTAGGTGCGCAGAAGCGACGTAGGCGCTTCGGGCGCGAGTTGATATGCACCGAGCGCGGCGGGAATCATCCAGACCTGCGCCGGAGCGTATTCCGCGCGCGCGTTGCCCCATCCGATGCATCCGCTTCCTTCGAGAAACACCAGCAGATCGAAGTGCTCGGGTGAAGCGCTCGCGCCGATCGGACGCGAGAAATCCCATCGTTCGGTCGCGAAGTACTTGCAGGCAACGAAGTGAGTTTCGGTCACGGCCCCGCGCTCGATTCGCACCGGGGCCGTCTTGCCGCAGCTTTGCTTCCCGAACCGGATCACGTCGAGCGCTTTTTCGACGTGAAGCGGGCGCGCCCGGCCGTTCGCGTCGCGCCGGTTGTAATCGTAGACGCGATACGTGAGATCGGAGTGCTCCTGGATTTCGCAGAGCACGAGGCCGGGTCCGATCGTATGCGCGGTTCCGGCGGGAACAAAAACCGCTTCGCCCTCACGCAGTGGCACGCGCTCCAGGCAATTTTCGGCGGTGCCATCCGCGATAGCTCGCTTGAATGTTTCGAACGTGACGTCCGGCTTCATGCCGACGAGAACCTCGGCGCCGGGCCGAGCGCGCAGCGCGTACCACATTTCGGTCTTGCCGCGTCCACCGGCCTCGGGTTCGTGCCGCGCCGCATAGTCGTCGCCGGGATGCACCTGCACGGAGAGCTTGTCCTGCGGGAAGATGAATTTCACGAGCAGCGGGAACCCGGCGCTGCGGTCCGCGAGCGCGCCCGCCCACTCGGACGGCATCAGAGGCCAGGCTTCGTCGAGTTTTTTCCCGGCGAACGGCCCGTTGGCGAACCGGCATTCGGCGCCCGTCATCCAAGCTTCGCCGACTGGATCGGCAAGGTTCGACATTTCAGGGAAAAACGGCGCGAGAGAACGCGAGCCCCAGGGCCGCGGGCTGAAGACAGGGTCAAGCCGCGCCGGACAAATGTCCACGCGCGGCTCGGCGTGCGAAGTCACGGACGGCTATTTCGCTCCAAAGAAGCGATTCATCCGGCGGAGGCCCTCGTCAATGCGATCGAGCGAAGTCGCGTACGAGAGGCGCAGATAGCCGGGCGCGCCGAAACCCTCTCCGGGCACGAGGGCGACATGCTCGCGCTCGAGGAGCTGCTTCGCGACGGCGGCGGCGGTGGGCATCTCCGCATTGAAACGAGCGGACACGTTGGGGAAAACGTAGAATGCGCCCTGAGGCGCGGTACAGGTGACGCCCGGGATCGCGCGCAAGCCCGCCACGATGCGCTCGCGGCGCCGCGCGTACTCGGCGAGCATGACCGGGACGGAATCCATCGGGCCCGTCATCGCGGCGAGCGCGGCGTACTGCGCGATCGAAGTCGCGTTCGACGTGGACTGGCTCTGGAGTTTCGTCATCGCCACGATCAACGGCTGTGGCGCAAGCGCGTAGCCAATCCGCCAGCCGGTCATCGCAAAAGTCTTCGAGCACGACCCGATGATGATCAACCCCGCCTTCGAATTCGGGACGCTGGCGATGGAGTATGGCTTCGCATCGCCATAGGTGAAGTGCGAATAACACTCGTCCGACATCAGCCAGACGCCCTTGCGCTGGCAAACGGCCAGAATCTTCTGAAGCTCGTCCGGGGGAATCACGCCGCCCGTCGGATTGCTCGGCGAATTGGCGATGACGATGCGGGTCCGCGGCGTGATCGCCTTTTCCACCTGGGCCGCGCGCAAGACGAAACCGTCCTCCGCGCGCGTCTCGACGACCACGGGCGTTCCACCCGCGTACTTCACGATGTCCGGATAGCTGACCCAGTAGGGGGCGGCCATCACGACCTCGTCGCCGGCGTTCACGAGCGAGCAGACGGCGTTGAAGATCGCCTGCTTCCCGCCGACAGTCACAACGCATTCGGCGGGCTGGTAGGACGAGCCCAGTTCCCTTGCGTGCCAGTCGCAGATCGCCTGGCGGAGCGGGCCGATGCCCGGCACCGGGGTGTACTTCGTGCGATTTTCCTCGAGCGCCTTGATCGCGGCGCGCTTGATGTGCTCCGGAGTCGGAAAGTCCGGTTCGCCCGCGCCGAAGTCGGCGACATCGACGCCCTTCGATTTGAGCTGGTCGGCAGCCTGCACCACCATCATCGTGGGTGATGCGGCGATGCGGTTTATGCGATCCGAGAGCTGCAATGCTTCTTCTGCCTTCACGCCTGCGGCCGGTTCCATTTGCGATCTCCTTGGACTGATTGCTCTCCTATTTTATCTGAATTTGGTCTTCAGGCGCTCTTCAACGAGAGGCGGCACGAGGCCTTTCGGCAGGCCGCGGAACCGCGCAAGCTCCTTCACCAGCCGCGAACTCAGATAGCTGTACGCCTCGCCGGGCAGCATGAAAACGGTTTCAATCTGCGGCTCGATCTTGCGATTCATCATGGCCATCTGGAGCTCGTATTCGTAGTCGGAGACGGCGCGGATGCCGCGGAGGATCACGTTGGCGCTGCGCTCGCGGGCGAAGTCCACGAGCAGGCCCTCGAAGCTGTCCACTTCGACGTTTTTCCAATCGAAGGTGACGGCTTCGATGATCTCGATGCGCTCTTTCACGTCGAAGAGAGGCTCTTTTTCGACGTTGCACGCCACGGCGACGATCAGCCTGTCGAAGATCATCGCGCCGCGCGCGATTAGGTCGAGGTGGCCGTTGGTGACCGGATCGAAGGAGCCCGGATAGATCGCGATGACCGATTTGTCCCTGCTGGAAGCCATCCGGTGGGTGATTCTAACCCAGAACCCGAGGCAGGCCGGGCAAAATCTCCCTTAGAGGGCGCGGCCGCGGGAAGCTACCGAGCTCTCTGGGCGTTGATCCAGTCGACCGTCTTGTTGAAGCCGCCAAAGACGAAGAAGTGCAGCCCGGCGATGCCAAGAGGCGGATGCGAGCCGTTTCCTGCCGCAGCAGCGATTTCGCAGATGATGGGCTCGGGACCTTTTTCGATGAGGAGCTTCGCGAACGAAGGCTTCTCCGTAAGGACTTTAATTGAGTTCCCCACGCCGCAGCGGATGGCATAGCGCGTGAGCGCGATGAGTCCGGCCGGGCCGGCAAGGCCCACTCGAACGGGCACGTCGATGCCCTGGCTCCGGATGCGGCGAAGCCACTCGACGATCGGCTCGGCCTCGAAGCAGAATTGAGTCACGATGTTGAGTTGGAGGCCCGCGCTGCGCGCGAAGCTCACCTTGGCGGAGAGCGCTTCCGCGAGGACCGGATCCGAGATATTGGGATTGCCTTCGGGAAACCCTCCCACGGCGGTGCGGACGATCCCAGCTTTCTGAAGCAGGCCGCCTTGCATGACTGCCAAGCTCGAATCGTAGGGACCCGCGGGCTTGTCGCGGTCACCAGCGATGATAAGGACGCGGTCAATTCCCGCATCTACGAGGCGCGCCGTCAGTTCGGAGAGCTGAGCCGCACTTTCGACGTGGCGCGCGCCGATGTGCGGTACCGGAAAGAGACCCGCGCGCCGCAGTTTCGCGGCCGGAGCAATGGTATCCATGGGGTTCGCGCCGGGTATCCAAGTGAGGAAGACCTCCGTGCCCCGATCGAGGCGATCGGGGGCCGCGTCGATGATCTTGGATTCGCTCGGATTTACTTCGATTGAATAGCCGCGGAGCATTTCGGCGATGCTGGGCGAAACGGTGGCAGAGTCAGTCATGGCGGTTATTATGACACGAGATGCGCCGCGGAGAAACAAAACCCCGCTCAGAAGAGAGAGCCCAGCCGGATCGTCAGCGACGGTCGAGGGCGGGATGGCGGACGTCGCGGCCGGCGACGAAATAGATGACGTCCTCGGCGATGTTCGTGGCGTGATCGCCGATGCGCTCGAGGTTCTTGGCGACGAGGATCAACTCGAACGCCGAGAATACGACGGACGAGTTCTCCATCATATAGGTGAGCAGCTCGCGGAAGAGCTGATCGCGCAGCCGATCGACCTGGTCGTCACGCTGGAGGACGCTCTGGGCGAGGTCCTGGTCGCCGCGAACGAGGGCGTTGAGGCTGTCGCGGACCATTCCCTCGGCGAGCTCACTCATGCGCGGCAGATCAACATAGGGCTTCACCTGCGGATGCCGCAGGACGCGCATGGCCGAATGAGCGATGTTCACGGCCTGATCGCCGATGCGCTCGAGGTCGCCATTGATGCGCGAAACGGCGAGGAGGAAGCGAAGGTCGGCGGCCATGGGCGCCTGCAAAGCGAGCAGGCGCTGAACGCGCTCGTCAATTTCGATCTGCATCTCGTTGATGGAGTCCTCCTCGGCGAGCACGGCTTCCGCGAGGTGTTCTTCGGCATCGAGCACGGCGTGGACCGCCTGGTGCACGGCGCGCTCGACGAGACTCCCCATCCAGAGCAGGCGCTGCTTCAGTTCTTCGAGATCGTGTTCGAAATGGCGTTCCATAACTCCTCAATTCCCTGCAAGCCGCAGCAGGCGAGAGCCAAATGCCCCCATCATCCGAACCGGCCGGTGATGTAAGCCTCGGTGCGAGGGTCCTGGGGCGTGGTAAAGAGCTTCGAGGTCTCGCTGTGCTCGATGAGCTTGCCATCCAGCATGAACGCCGTGAAATCGCTGGCGCGTGCGGCCTGCTGCATGTTGTGCGTGACAATGGCCATCGTACAGCTATCTTTGAGATGGAACATCAGCTCTTCGATCTTCGCGGTGGTCACGGGATCGAGCGCCGAGCAAGGCTCGTCCAGCAGCAGGACTTCGGGATCGACGGCGAGAGCGCGCGCGATGCACAGGCGCTGCTGTTGGCCGCCCGAAAGCGCGAAGGCCGACTTGTGCAAGTAATCTTTGACCTCTTCCCACAGGGCGGCGCGACGTAGGCTGTGCTCGACCAGATCGTCGAGGCGGCCCTTGTAGCCGTTGATGCGAAGGCCGTAGGCAACGTTATCGTAGATCGACTTGGGGAAGGGGTTCGGCCGCTGAAACACCATGCCGACGCGCCGCCTGAGCCCGACGACGTCCATGCGGAAAATATCGTGGCCATCGAGAAGAACTTCGCCGCTGACTCGGCTGTGGCGGATCGTCTCGTTCATACGATTCAGCGTCCGCAGGAACGTGGATTTGCCGCAACCGGAAGGGCCGATGAGCGCCGTCACCTTGTGGGCCGGGATTTTCAGATTCACATCGAAAACCGCCTGCTTCGCACCATAGAAGAAGTCGAGGTGCGAAATCTGAAGGCGCACTTGCGCCTCCTTTGGCGAAACCGCATGTGTGTGCTCGCTCATTCCGACCTCGGGCGCCAATCGCGCGGCGGCGGCATTGTTTCCGTGTGCAGTAGAAGCCATATCAGACACTCCGGCCGGCTCCCCCGCGGCTCAAAGCTAGCCGCGTGCCGACATTTGCGACAAGAACCAGAGCCAGCAGGACCAGCCCGGCAGCCCATGCCTGCCGGTGCCAGTCATCGTAAGGCGCAATTGCATAGGTATAAATCATCACCGGAAGCGAAGCAATGGGCTGACCCCAGCCCGGGCTCCAGAAACGGTTGCTGAAGGCGGTGAAGAGCAGCGGCGCCGTCTCGCCCGCGACGCGGGCCAGCGCAAGCAACACGCCCGTGATAATTCCGCCACTCGCCGCCGGCAGCACAACGGTGGCGATCGTACGCCACTTGCTGGCGCCGAGCGCCATCGCTCCTTCGCGCAGACTCCCCGGCACGGCGCGCAAAAATTCTTCCGTGCTTCGCACCGTGATGGGAATGACCATTATCCCCAGCGCGACTCCGCCGGCCAGCGCTGAGAAGTGCTTCACAGGCAGCACCGCGAGCGAGTAGGCGAAGATGCCGATCACGATCGAAGGCACGCCGTTCAGCAGGTCGGTCGTATAGCGAATCACATAAGAGAAAGTCTTCCCGCCGAATTCCGCCAGATACACGCCGGCCATCAGGCCGACAGGCAAACCCATCAATGCGGCCAGAAGCAGCAGCTTCAGGCTTCCCACAATGGCGTTGGCCATTCCGCCGCCCGTTTCGCCCACGGGCTTCGGAAGCTGCGTGAAGAAATCCCAGTTGAGCGATTTTCCGCCGTTCCACACGAGATATCCAAGGATCAGAAAGAGAACGGAAACGACCGAGAGCGCGGCCACTCCGGTGAGAGTCAACATCAAGACGTTCAAGGATTTTCGCCAGATCAGGAGGGCGCGGCTCATGATGGATGGCCTCCCCCGCGTTCCGTGGCGACGATGAGCAGGCGAGCGAGACCGTTCAAGACAAACGTCATCAGGAAGAGGACGAGGCCGAGTTCAATGAGCGCACTCAAATACAAATCACCCGTCGCTTCGGTGAATTCATTGGCAATCACGGCGGCGATGGTGTAGCCCGGGGCGAAAAGGGAGGCGCTGATTTTGGGATCGTTACCGATCACCATCGTTACGGCCATCGTCTCTCCAAGCGCGCGCGCCAGAGCCAAGAACACCGAGCCCATGATACCGGTCTTCGCCCATGGCACCACCACTTTCCACGTGGCTTCCCAGCGCGTCGCGCCGAGAGCCAGCGCCGCTTCCCGCTGCTCGCGCGGGACCGTCAACAGGACTTCGCGCGAGACGGAGATAATGAAGGGAACGACCATGATCGCCAGAACGATTCCGGCGGTGAGGAATCCCACTCCATAGTTCGGCCCCTTGAAGAACTTGTCGATAACGGGGACATGTCCAAGACTGCCGATCAGAATCGGGCCGACCGTGGTGCGCATCAGAGGTACGACGATGAAAATTCCGAGGAGGCCGTAGATCACGCTGGGCACAGCGGCGAGCAAGTCAATCAGGAAGGAAATCGTGTCCGAAATTCTCCGAGGAGCGAGTTCGGAAAGAAAAATCGCAGCCGCGAGTCCGAGCGGCACCGCGATCACCAGCGACACCACCGCCGTGACGAGTGTGCCGTAAATGAACGGCGCCGCGCCAAAATTGTCGAAGATCGGATCCCACGTGCGCGTCCAGAAAAACAGCCAACCGAATTTTGTCCGCGAGAGGTGGGAGTTCACCCAGAGCTCGTATACGAGCATGGATGTGAGGAGCAGAATGCCAGCCGCGAAGGTGAGAGTCAGGACATGCGCCACTTCATCACCGTTTCGCAGCCGGTGAAGAAACGCGCGCGGCCCCGCCTGGGGCGGGACCGCGCGTTCAATCGTGGTGGCCGTTGTGGACATCCTACTGGATCAGGGAAATGGCCTTCAGTTCTTTTCCGACAACGAGCTTCGGCAACCTCGCGTACGACAGACCTTCGTTGTAGTTCTGACCATCATTGAGCATCCACTTGAGGAAGCCCTTGATGGCGTCGCGCTTTTTCGCATCCTGAATCTGCGCGGGAATGAGCAGCCAGGTAAAGCTCGATATGGGGTAAGACGTCGCGCCAGGCGCATTCGCGATCGAAACCCGGAAGTCGTCCGGGATTTCCTTGCCCGAGCCAGCTGCCGCGGCCGTCACGCCGGCGAGATCTGCCTTCACGAATTTCCCGGCGGCGTTCTGCACCTTGCCGTAGGGAATGTTGTTCTGCACGGCGTAGATCAACTCGATATATCCAACCGAACCGGGCGTCTGCTTAACCAGTCCGGTCACGCCTTCATTCCCTTTGCCGCCGAGACCGACCGGCCAGTTCACCGAGGTGCCTTTGCCGACCTTGTTCTTCCATTCGTCGCTTGTCTTCGCAAGGAAGTCGGTAAAGATGTAGGTCGTGCCGCTGCCATCCGAACGATGCACGACGACAATGTCAGCGTTGGGGAGTTTCACGCCGGGGTTCGCCTTGGCGATTTCCGGGTCGTTCCACTTCGTGATCTGTCCCAAGTAGATCGCCGCCATCGCCTTCTGCGTGAAGTTTAGTTCGCCCGATACGCCGGGGATGTTGTAAGTGGGAACGACCGCGCCAAGAACCGTCGGGAAGTGCAGAATCTTGAATTTGGCCTGGGCGAGCTGATCGTCGCTCATCGGTCCATCCGAGGCGCCGAAATCAACGGTGCCGGCCAAAAGCTGGCGAATCCCGCCACCGGAGCCAATTGACTGGTAGTTGATCTGGACGTCCGGGTGAGCAGTGTGGTAGACGTCAAACCACTTCGAATAAATTGGGTAAGGGAATGTGGCTCCCGCCGCGTTCAGGAGCACGGCGCCCGACTGCGCTTGGGCAGTAATCGCAAGTGTCGCAAGAAGGAAAGCAACAAACAGGGTTCGTTTCATGGTCGTGGAATTGTCCTCCTCAATTATCCGTTTGGAATGGTTACAATCACGTTACATTCACAAGACTATGAGATGAACGCACCTACCGCCCCTTCAGGAAGGGCGAGGAGCGCGGCCTCGGGGGTAGATCAGACCGCGCCCCTATGGTGGGCGAATCGAGGGTGCGTTGCTTCCGGCGCCGGTCGCCGCAGCGCCAGAACTCGTTAGATTTCGGCTCCAGTGCAGACCCCAATCGTCCGGTCTAGTCCGGCAGGTGCGGAGAATAGGGGCGTTCCTTGAACCGGCAATGAGCAGAACATGAAAACTCGATGACTACGCGCCCGCAGCGGTCGCATCTTCGCCAGACCCTTCCAGCCGCTTGGCCCGGCCGTGGCGCACTTCGAGCCCGCGCACCCAGAACAGGACATCTTCGGCAATGTTCGTGGCATGGTCGGCGATCCGTTCGAGATGGCGCGACGCCAGAACGAACTGGAGGTTCGGGGCGGCCTGCGCCGAGTCTCTCGCGATCGCCGCGAGAAGCGCGTCGAAAACCCGGTCGCGAAACTGATCGACGACATCGTCGCTTTCCAGCACCTGCGTCGCGAGATCGACATTCTGGTAGATCAGCGCGCCGAGGCATTTCGAAACCATCGTGCGGACGGCAACGGTCATCGGCTCGAGTTCCGCCGGCGATTCCACGCTCTCCATCCCCGCCAGGGAGATCGCGCGCTCGCTTAGGTTCACGGCCAAATCACCCATCCGTTCAAGGTCGTTGTTGATCTTGAGCGTGGCGACGATGAGGCGGACGTCTGGATCGGCGAGATCACCCTGCCGCAGCAGGCGGATGGCGTGTTCGTCAATCACGATTTCCATTTCGTTGATGCGAGGTTCGGTGAGAAATACTTCGCTCGCCAGGCGCTCGTTTCTATTGAGCAGGGCCAGGAGCGCACGGCTCACGGACGACTCGACGGTCCGAGCCTGCGAGACGAGATAGTTCATCAGCACGCCTTGAAAAACGCCTTCGGTGTTCATCGTTGTCGTTGCCACCGATACCTTCTCCCGGCGGCTCGATGCCGCCTGATTCTATAATGCCGTGTGTACGATGATTCTTCTCCATTGCAAGGAGATAAAGCGGGCGTGAATCTTCCGAGACAGCCGAGGAGTCAGGTTGCGAGCGGGACCGAGAAGGAAAACTTGGAGCCGCGGCCGACTTCGCTTTCAACCCACAGCCGGCCGCCGTGCGCTTCCACGATGTGCTTCGCGATCGACAAGCCGAGGCCGGTGCCGCCCGCCTCGCGCGAGCGCGCAGCGTCCACGCGATAGAAGCGCTCGAAAATTCGCTCCTGATCCGCCAGCGGAATTCCGATGCCGGTGTCGGCGACGGTGATCGTGGCTTCGCGCGCTCCGGCCGTGGCGCTCACCCGGATCTGCCCGCCCTCCGGAGTGTACTGGATGGCGTTGTCGAGCAGGTTCTGGAGCACTTCCCGCAGGAGACTCGCATCGCCGCGCACCGCGGGCAGGCCGGGCGGCACGGCCAGATCGAGCGTGATCTGCTTTCTCGTGGCCTTCAGCAGCGTGATTTCGGCGCAGCGCTCGATCAGTTCCAGCAACTGGACCGGGAAGAACTCCACCTCAAGCTTGCCCGCTTCGATCCGCGCCAGCTTGAGAAGGTCGTCGGTCAGGCGAGCCAAACGCGTGGCATGGTCGCGGATGATCTCGAGGAATCGCCGGTTGGCGCGGGGATCGTCCATGGCACCCGCGAGCAGCGTTTCGGCAAAACCCTGAATGGCGGTGAGCGGCGTCTTGAATTCATGCGAGACGTTGGCGACAAAATCCTGCCGCACGCGCTCGAGCCTACGCAGCTCGGTAACGTCGTGCAGCACGACGACCGCTCCCGACGGCCTTTCAGGCGACGGCTGCGTTCCGTCACCCGGGATGGCGGAATTGGCACCAGCCGCGCCGGTTTCGAGCGCCTGTACCGGCGTGGCTGTGATTGAAAAACTCCGCTGCTGAACGATCCCTATTGCGACGTCGGTCTGGAGTCCTTCTTCGCCTTTCAGGGCCCGGCGGATCAATCCCAGCAACTCCGAGTTGCGGACGACTTCGATGACGGGGCGTCCCTCGATGGTTGCGGGGTCCAGATTCAAGATGTCCGAGAAGGCGCGGTTCGAAAAGACGATCCTTTCCTGCGCATCGATCACGGCGACGCCTTCGACCATGCTTCGCAGGATCGCGCTCGAGCGGTTGCGTTCGCCGCTGAGCGAGCGGATCGTGCCGTCCATCCACGCGGCCGTTTCATTCAACGCGTCGGTCAGGTCGGAAAGCTCGTCACGCGATCCCTCGGAAGGCAACGGGCGAAAATCTCCCTGTGCGACCCGGCGGGCGAAGCGCTCCAGCTTCTTGACGCGCGCTGCAAATACTCGAAAGTAGATCAGCGAAATCGCGCCGCCCACGACCAGAATGACGAGCGAAGCCACAAGCAACCTTCGCCGGAGTTCCGCAAGCGAGGAGTCGATCTGGGAGAGAGGGAACGCCATTCGAATGACCACGGGCGGACCCGTCGGCGGCTGGTAGCGCACGGCGCGATACACGAGGTCGCGACCGAGCGTTGCACTGTGCCGAACCGATTGTCCTTGCCCCGAGGCAAATGCCTGCTGTACCTCCGGCCGATCCGAGTGATCTTCCATGGTCTCGGGATCGTGCGCAGAATCGGTGAGCACCCGGCCCATGTTGTCGATCACCGTGACGCGCGCACCGCTCGTCGCCATCCATTCGGTCCAAGCGCGAAGCTCGGCCGCATCGTCCAAGCGGGGCGGACGCGCCTGCGCGAGATTCGTAAGAGAGGCGAGGTTGTCGTCGGTCGAGCGGATGTAATCGCGCTGGAGTACGCGAGAAAAGTAAAGGTTCACAACGAGCAAAACACCGAGCAGCAGGGCGAAGTAGGTCAGCCCCAGCTTCCAGAAAAGCCTAGCTCGCACGGGTTTCGAAGAGATAGCCGGCGCCGCGAATCGTCTTCATGTAAACGGGATGCTGCGGATCGACCTCGACCTTCTCGCGCAGCCGGCGCACGTACACGTCCACGCTGCGCGGCGTGACGAAACGCTCGGTGCCCCACACGCCGTCGAGCAATTGATCGCGCGTGAACACGCGGTTCGGCCGGGCCGCAAGGAAATAGAGAAGGCGGAACTCGAGCGTGCTCATGGGCACGGGTTTCCCGCCGCGCGTGACTCGGTAGGCGGCCGGGTCAATACGCAGCGCGCCGATTTCGATGGGCTTTTCCGAAGGCGTTGACGGCTCGGCGCGGCGTAGAAGCGCTTTGACGCGAGCGACGAGCTCGCGCGGACTGAAGGGCTTCGTCACGTAATCGTCCGCACCGAGTTCGAGTCCCACGACGCGGTCCGCCTCTTCGCCCTTCGCGGTCAAGATCAGGATCGGAAGGCGATTCAAGCTCACATCCTTGCGCACCTCTTTGCAGATCTCGAGGCCGGAGAGCTTCGGGAGCATCAGGTCGAGAATCATAAGATCGGGGGGCGCTTTACGAACTTGCCCAAGACCCGTGGCGCCGTCTCCGCTCGCGGTCACCTGGAAGCCGTCTTTCTCAAGATTGTATTTCACCAACTCGACAATGTCCTTGTCGTCTTCGATCACGAGTATGCGTTTCATCGTTTCTCTCTGTTTAGTCGCCCACACCATACGGGAAATGGCGCCTCAGAAGCAAGCCGTCCATTTTAGCCTCCTTTCTCGGTGGAGCGATTTTCAGCGTTTCAGAGCGGCGCAAGGCCTCGTGAGCGAAAACAAATTTGTCGGCTCACGCTCGCCTGCCCCGAAACGGTTCACCCACAGGCCATTGAATCCGCAAGGGTTGCCCAGCCCGCTCCATGACATTTGGCGATGTGCCGGCTTCCTCTTCTCGACTCACACCCTGCATGAAGTGCGAGTTTTTGCCGATCATCCTCCTAAGAGAGGGTGTCCGAAGGGGCGGCCGCCGAAATTGGGTATCAGGGTGAAAACGTGAACGAGCAAGTTCTTGCGAGCGGCGCGATGACGGTCCGGCGAACGCCGAAATTCTTCGGGCGCTCGTCCACAGTGCTGCGGGCGTTCGCCAAGTGCATCTCGTTTCTCGTGATCCTGGCGTCTCCTGCATGGCCACAGCAACACGCGACCGACCTCGCGAACCAGAGCCTCGAAGATCTGATGAACGTCCAGGTCGTCTCCGCTTCGAAAACGGAGGAGAGCTTGTCGCGCGCGGCCGCGGCTATCTTCGTCATCACGCAGGAAGACATTCGACGCTCCGGCGCGACGAACATTCCGGATTTGCTCCGCATGGTCCCGGGCGCCGACGTGGCACAAATCGACGCGAATACCCGGGCGATTAGCGCTCGAGGATTCAACGCGCGGTTCAGCAACGAACTGTTCGACTTGGCGGCGCTCAAAACCGCTCATGAAGAAGGCCGGCCCTTCCGTCTCGTGATCACCGATATGCAGATGCCCGAGAAGGACGGCTTTACCTTAATTCAGGAAATCCGAAAGAGTTCTGCATTCGGAATGCTGCCGGTTCTAGTGCTGAGTTCCAGCGGGCAGCCGGGCGAAGCGGCTCGGTGCCGCCAACTCGGCGTTTCCGGTTACCTGACGAAGCCCGCACAGCCGTCTGAACTCCTGGACGCCATCCTGATCGCACTTTCAAAGCCCGAGGTCATCCAAACGCAGTCAATCGCGACACAAGACACAGCCTTGCCCAGCCAACGCGGAAAGGTTCTCCTTGTAGAAGACAACGCGGTCAACCGAAAGCTCGCCCGGGCGCTCCTTGAAAAGCACGGTTACACCGTCGTCTCCGCGGAGAACGGGCAAGAGGCTCTCGAAGCCCTCGAACGTGAGAGCGTGGATCTGGTTCTCATGGATGTGCAGATGCCGGTCATGAACGGGTTCGAGGCGATTCGCGCGATCCGAGCGAAGGAACGCGGCACCGGCGCTCACCTGCCAATCATCGCGTTGACGGCACATGCCATGAAGGGAGACCGCGAACGGTGCCTCGCAGTCGGCGCGGATGACTACGTAGCAAAGCCGATTCGAACATCCGAACTGTTCGCGGCGACGGATCGGGTCAGAACCGGGACCGCCGCTCCCTCTACCACGCCGCCGGCAGGGCCGTCTTCTGCGCACGTGCTCGATCTGGATGCGGCCCTCGAGCGAGTCGATGGCGACCGTGAGCTGCTGGAAGAGCTTTTCCGGCTCTTCGCGGAAGAATGTCCCGGCAGTATCGCCGCGATTCGCCGGGCTCTCGAGGCGCGCGATGCCCCGCTTCTCGAGCGCCTCGCACAAACGATCAAGGGCGCCTCGGCCAACCTCGGAGCCGACAGGTTATCCCAGGCTGCTTTTGAGCTCGAGCAAGGAGTCCGCGCCTCTTTGGAGAGCGCGGGCAATTTGATCCGAAAGCTCGAGGCAGAAATGGACTCTCTGCTACCCGAACTGGGCGCTGCTGTCCGGAAGGTAGCGCCCTGAGTCTGTTTTGCAGAGCGAAATTGCGCGATGACCGACGACAAGAAAGCCAGAAATAGGATCCTCATTGCGGACGATGACCCCGTTTCTCGCCGCATGCTCCAGGCATTCCTGACGAAGTGGGGATATCTCGTGGTGGCTGTTTTCGATGGCGTGGAGGCCGCTCGAATCCTTGAAGGTGACGACGCTCCGCCGCTCGCGGTGCTGGATTGGGTGATGCCCGGTCTCGAGGGTCCTCAGGTCTGTCAGCGTGTGCGGGAACACCCCGACCGGCCCTACATATACATTCTTCTGCTTACGGCGTGCAGTCAAAAAGGAGATTTACTTCGTGGTCTGGAATCGGGCGCGGACGACTATTTGACGAAGCCCTTCGATGCCCAGGAATTGCGCGCCCGGCTCCGCGTGGGGCAGCGCATTCTCGACTTACAGGATAG
>JBEKAE010000019.1:0-53892 GCA_050018375.1 Candidatus Acidiferrales bacterium
CCAGTGCGAGATGATCGAGTCGTTTCTCGGCGCTTTCGGGGACTACGCGTCGAGCATCGCGCTCGCGCTTTTTTCGGAGATTACCGAGGCGGTGCTGCCGGAGCGTGAGGCCAACGACGCGAACTTTCGCCTGCTGTTGCTTGCGGCGCAGGCTGTGAAGCTCACCGGAAAACCGGAGCTGCCGCTTGCGTACTTCGTTCTCTGGACCGTGAAGCTCGGCGGCTGGCTGCCGCCGCTCGATCGATGCGGCCGCTGCGGACGCGCGTTGAACGTCGGTGAGCCGGCATATTTCTCGCCGAGCGTCTCAGCCATCGCGTGCAGCCAGTGCCGCAAGCCGGGCATGCGTGTGCTTTCGCCGCAGGCGCTTGCGGCGGCGCGAAAGATGCTTGCCGAGCGCCTCGATCGGCTCAGCGAAGGCTCGGAATCAGACGCCCTGTCGCCGCGCGCCACAAGGGAAGTGACGGAAGCCATGCTCGACGCAATCGAGCATCAGATCGACCGCAAGCTCGCATCGCGGGAACTCATGGAGTCGCCAGCGTGAAAAGTCAGGTGCTAAATCGGAAAGGCAGCAGCAGCGCGGCGAAGCGCAAGGGGCTCACGTTCCAGGATCTTCTACTAAAACTTGAACATTACTGGACGAGCCGCGATTGCATCCTCCAGCAGCCCTACGACATAGAAGTCGGCGCGGGGACGATGCACCCGGAAACTTTCCTGCGCGTGCTTGGCCCGGATCCCTATCGCGTCGTCTACGCACAGCCGAGCCGCAGGCCGACCGATGGCCGATACGGCGAAAACCCCAACCGCCTTTACAAGCACACGCAACTTCAAGTAGTACTCAAACCTTCTCCAGCCGACATCCAGGACTTGTATCTCGAAAGTATGGCCGCCGTTGGGATCAACTTGCGTGAGCACGACGTCCGTTTCGAAGAGGACAACTGGGAATCCCCGACGCTGGGCGCGTGGGGCATTGGCTGGCAAGTCTTGCTCGACGGGCTGGAGATTACGCAGTTCACTTACTTCCAGCAGTGCGGCGGCGTCGATCTCGATCCGATTTCCGTCGAACTGACGTACGGCCTCGACCGGATCGCGGCGTACTTGCAGGATGTGGAGAACGTCTACGACGTGATGTGGTCTGACACGGTCAGCTACCGGCAGGTCCGCCTCGCCGAGGAAGAGCAGTTTTCCGCCTACAGTTTCGATTTTGCCGATGCGGGCTCGACGCGCAAGCAGTTTGATTTGAACGAAGCCGAAGCGGCGCGACTGCTCGCGGAATATGGAAAGCTCAAAGGGTCGGCCATCCGGCGATTCCCCGTGCTCGAGGCCTACGATCTTTGTCTGAAATGCTCGCACCTCTTCAACGTGCTGGATGCGCGCGGCGCCATCTCCGTCACGGAGCGCGCCGGGATGATCGGCCGTGTGCGCAAGCTCGCGACGCAGGTTGCGCGGGCGTGGCTGGACCAGAGGGCCGCAGTGCAAGGCGTTGCGCAGGGCACGGGCCAGGGCGCGGCCGGGGTGAGCGCATGAAGCGGCGCACCGGCTCACGTGTGAAGCATCCGCGAGCGCAGACGAGCGTCGCGATTCCGCGCGGCGACTTGCTCTTCGAGATCGGCTGCGAGGAAATTCCAGCAGGAATGATCCCGCGGGCGGCGCAAGAGCTTAAAGCAATACTTGCGAAACATCTTTCCACCAACGAACTTGTCGACGGGCCGACAGTTGAAGAATCGATTGAAACATTTGGCGCGCCCCGAAGGCTCGCCGCAATCGTGCGCGGAGTGCGACTGAAACAAGAAGATGTGACGCGTGAGATTACCGGCCCGCCAAAATCCGTCGCGTTCGACGCCGCGGGCGAGCCCACGCGCGCGGCCATGAGTTTCGCCGAGAAGCAGGGCGTGCCCGTGTCGAAGCTCTCGATCGTCGTCACGCAGAAGGGCGAGTACCTCGCAGTGAAGCAGACGGTTCTCGGGCGGCCCGCCGCGGAGATTCTCGAAAAGGTTTTGCCCGAGGCGATTCACGAAATCGCCTGGCCGCGTTCGATGTATTGGGGTGGCGCGCACAGCCCGCGGTTCATCCGGCCGATTCGGTGGATCGTGGCCCTGCTCGACGGCAAAGTGGTTCGGTGTTCTTTCGCGGACGTGCGCGCGGGGCGGCATACGGATGGCCATCGCTTCCTCGGCCAGCGGAGCATTCCCCTGACCGGCCCGAATGATTATGAGTCGAAACTCAAGAAGAACTTTGTGTTGTGCCGGCCGGACGCGCGCCGGAAGAAAATTGAGGCGGAACTTCGCGCTCTGACAACGCGGAGGAGCCTGCATCCTCACGACGATCCCGCCCTGCTCGAACTCGTGACTTACTTGAATGAATACCCGACAGTGATCCTGGGGGATTTCGATTCCGCGTTTCTCGCGCTACCAGAGGAAATTCTGATCACCGTGATGCGCGGGCATCAGAAATACTTTGCCGTGGAGGGCCGCGGTGGGGAACTCGCCCCGCACTTCTTCGCGGTCATCAACCTGCCGCGCGATCCGAAGGGTCTGGTGCGCGCGGGGCACGAACGCGTCCTGCGCGCCAGGTTTGCCGATGCGCGGTTCTTCTGGGAGACGGACCAACGGCGTCCGCTCGGGGACTATCTCCCGAAGCTCGCCGCGGTGACTTACGAGCGGCGACTCGGCAGCTACGGCGACAAAGTCGAGCGAATGCGATGGCTCGCGCGCTGGCTTGCCGAGCAGTGGTTTTCGGGTGGCGTCACACATGCGGATGTGGCCGGATCGGATAGGGCCGCGGAGCTTGCGAAGTGCGATCTTGTGACGGAAATGGTGCGCGAATTTCCCGAACTTCAGGGCGTCGTCGGAGGGCTCTACGCGAGCGCGCAGGGCGAGCCGGAAGAGATCGCTTCGGCCGTCTACGATCACTATAAGCCGCTCAGCCTCGACGATCCCATTCCGCGGAATCTGACGGGCTGCGCCGTGGCGCTCGCAGACAAGCTCGATTCGCTCGTGGCGTGCTTCGCCGTCGGCGCCATTCCGACAGGTTCAAGTGATCCTTTCGCTTTGCGGCGCGCGGCCCTCGGAATTGTGAAGATCATTCTCGACAAGAAACTCCCGCTTTCGCTATCCGCGGCGATTTCGGCGGCTGCGATATCGTTGCGGGAGCACGCGCCGCGCATCGAGGCCTCGGCGGCGGTCGAGCAGCAGGTGCTCGAATTCCTACTGGAAAGGGCGCGGTACATCCTGCGCGAGCGGCGCGGCTTTGCGTACGATGAAATCAACGCGGCTTTCGCCGCAGGCGCGGACGATCTGGTGGACGCGGTCGAGCGCATGGCTTCGGTAAAGGCGATCCGGCACACCAAGAATTTTGCTCCCCTCGCAGCGAGCTTCAAACGGATTCGGAACATCCTGGAGAAATCGGCTGGCGAGGGAGACAAAAGGCAGGTGACCGTGCGCCCCGATCTATTGCGCGAGGCGGCAGAATTACAGCTCTATACGGCGGCGCAACGGATCGGCGGCGAAGTGGCCCGCCGCAAGAAAGAAAAAAAATATCGAGTGGCGCTTGAAAAGATTTCCGAGCTGCGTCCCGCGGTCGATCTCTTCTTCGACAAGGTTCTAGTGATGTCTGAAGATGAGGAAATCCGGCGGAATCGCATCGCGCTTCTCGGGACATTGTTAAAGGAGTTCTCGACGATCGCGGATTTTTCGGAGTTGGGCGCCGAAGAATCGAAAGAAATGCCTCAAATGGCCGCGCGCGCTTAACCATGCTGGAGCTGAAGTTTTGGTTCAGTTGTGGGCGCGCCGACAAACCCCTAGCTGGGTGAGTAGGGCGAGCAAGAAAACTTAAGGAGAAAGATGAAATACGTCTATTTCTTCGGGGCAGGAAAAGCGGAAGGCACCGGCGACATGCGGGACGTCCTCGGCGGCAAGGGAGCTGGCCTTGCCGAAATGACCCGGATCGGACTCCCCGTCCCGGCGGGTTTCACGATCACCACTGAGACTTGCGACTACTACTTCAAGCACGGGCGGAAGTATCCGAAGGAGCTGCGCGCGGACGTCGCGGAGAGCGTCACGCGCCTGGAAAAGCTTACGAAGAAAAAACTCGGCGATGCGAGCGATCCTCTGCTCGTGAGCGTGCGCTCGGGCTCGGCGCGCTCGATGCCGGGAATGATGGAGACCATCCTCAACCTGGGACTCAATGACCGGTCCGTCGAAGGACTTGCGAAGGCCACCGACAACGATCGCTTTGCATGGGACGCTTATCGCCGATTCGTCCAGATGTATTCGAGCGTCGTGATCGGTTTGCCGAAAGAAGAGCTCGAAGTGCGCCTGCGCAACATGAAGAACTCGCTCGGCGTGAAGGACGACACCCAAGTGACGGCTCAGGGCTGGCGGCAACTCGTCGGCGAATACAAATCCTACTTCAAGCAAAAGACCGGCAAAGAATTCCCGCAAGATCCGATCGAACAGCTCTGGGGTGCGATCGGCGCCGTCTTCGAGTCGTGGATGGGCGAAAAGGCGGTCACGTACCGGCGCGTCGAGAAGATCACAGGATTGCTCGGAACGGCCGTCAACATAGTCCAGATGGTGTTCGGCAACACAGGAGAAAATTCCGGCACGGGCGTCTGTTTCACGCGCGATCCTTCGACAGGGGAGAAAACTTTCTTTGGCGACTTCCTGCTGAACGCGCAGGGAGAAGATGTGGTGGCCGGCATCCGCACGCCGATGCACCTGAGCGAACTAAAGCACCGGATGCCGAAGGTCTATCAGCAGCTCGAGCGCGTGCGCGAAAAGCTCGAGAGGCACTATCGCGACATGCAGGACATGGAGTTCACCGTCGAGAACGGCAAGCTCTACATGCTCCAGACGCGCACGGGCAAACGTTCGCCCGCGGCCGCATTCCGCATGGCCGTAGATATGGCGGATGAGAAGCTGATCAAAGTTGAAGAAGCACTTGAAAGAGTGAAATCGGAAGACATCGAGCGGCTGTTCTATCCGGTCCTCGATCCGAAGATGCAGCGCGGCGATCTGGTCAGCCGGAAGCTCGCTGAGGGAATCAACGCCGTGCCGGGAGCGGCGGTCGGCAAGGCGGTGTTCACGGCGCACGAAGCAGAAGAATGGGCGGCGCGCGGCGAGAGAGTGATTCTTGTCCGCCGGGAAACGAGCCCGGAGGACGTGGGCGGAATGTACGTGGCGCAGGGAATCCTCACGGCTACGGGCGGCAAGACGAGCCACGCCGCCGTGGTCGCGCGCGGGTGGGGCAAGTGCTGCATCGTCGGAGCCGAAAAACTCGACATCGACGCGGACACGAAGCAGATGAGCGTGGACGGCCGCGTGGTGCGCGAGGGAGAGTGGGTCACGCTCGATGGCGGCGATGGCTCGGTTTATACGGGCGAAATCGCGCTCGTGCGCCCCGAACCTCCCAAAGCTTACGAAACGCTGATGAAATGGGCCGACAAGGTGCGGACGCTCGGCGTTCGGACGAACGCGGACACGCCCAAGGATGCACGCGCGGCTCGCGCGATGGGAGCCCAGGGCATCGGCCTCTGCCGCACCGAGCACATGTTCTTTAAGGACTTCGAGCACCCAGAAAAAAGCGCGGAGAGGCAAGAGGCCATTCAGGAGATGATCCTCGCGGACACGTCCGAGGCGCGCCGGAAGGCGCTCGACAAGCTGCTTCCTTTCCAGCGGCGCGATTTCATCGGACTCTTCGAAGCCATGGACGGGTTTCCTGTCACGATCCGGCTGCTCGACCCGCCTCTCCATGAGTTTGTCCCGCACGATCCGGCAAAGCAGGAAGAACTCGCGAAGAAGATCGGCATTTCGGCGGAGGCCGTGGCGCGCCGTGTCGAGCAATTGCACGAAGCGAACCCCATGCTCGGCCATCGCGGTTGCCGGCTCTCGATCACATTTCCGGAGATTCTGGAGATGCAGGTCCGGGCAATCATCGAAGCGGCCATCGACTGCAAGAAGCGGGGAGTTAAAGTATTACCTGAGATCATGCATCCGCTAGTTCTCGACAAGAAGGAGCTCAAGATTCTCGAAGTAGCGACGCGGCGCGTGGCCGACGAGATCATTTCTCAGTCTAAAGCGAAACTTGAATATCTGGTCGGCACAATGATCGAGCTGCCGCGCGCGGCGCTACTGGCAGACCAGATCGCCGAAGTCGCCGAGTTCTTCTCGTTCGGCACCAATGACCTGACGCAGACAACGATGGGGCTTTCGCGCGATGACGCAGGGCGGTTCCTGCCAGAGTACGTCGACCAGTCCAAGGCGGCCATCTTCAAGGATGACCCATTCCAGACGCTCGACATAGAAGGCGTGGGGATGCTGATCCTGTGGGCCATCGCCCGCGGCCGGAAGACCCGGCCCAAACTGAAGATCGGAATCTGCGGCGAGCACGGCGGCGACGCCGAAAGCGTGAAATTCTGCCATCGCGCAGGGATGAACTACGTGAGCGCGTCGCCCTTCCGCGTGCCGATTGCAAGGCTTGCGGCCGCGCAAGCCGTCATCGAAGGGAAAAAGGCGAAAAAGTAGGGCGATCTCCTACCCTCTGCCTGGCTTCCGCCGCTGCGGGAGCCTTGGCTTTTGAGAATGCCATGAAAGGCACGGTCAGGCCGAAACCGGCATCGAGCGATCCCGAGGACTCTCCATTGCTGCTGCGCGTGCGGCGGGAACTGCGGAGAATCGCCGATCCGAAGAAAGCGCCGACGATGCAGGCGTACATGAAGTCGGCGATGCCGTACCACGGCGTGCCCGCTCCTTTGTTGCGCGCATGCTGCAAGCAATTGTTCCGCGACATGGAGTTCACGACGCGCGAGATTTGGCGTGACCGCGTGCTGGAACTCTGGCGCGGCGCCGGGTACCGCGAGGAGCGCTACGTCGCGATCGAGCTCACCGGCCACAAGCGGGCCGCTGCGTTTCAAAGTCCGCAGGTCATGCCGCTCTACGAAGAGATCGTAGTGGCCGGCGCGTGGTGGGACTACGTAGACGATGTTGCGTCGCATCGCGTTGGACCGATCCTGCGAGACTATCCCGGGCCCATGCGGAAGAAGATGCTCGCGTGGAGCAAGTCGGAAAACATGTGGAAGCGGCGGACGTCCATCATCTGCCAGTTGGGATTCAAGCAGAATACGGATCTCGATCTGCTGTACGCCTGCATCGAGCCATCGGTCGCTTCGAAGGAGTTTTTCCTGCGGAAAGCAATCGGATGGGCGCTGCGCCAGTACGCGTGGGCCGACCCCGCCGAGATCAAGCGTTACGTGCGCCGCAACAAAGACCGTTTGAGCCCTCTCAGCATCCGCGAGGCGCTGAAGAACGTTTGACGGGAGACGCCTTCACGTTTTCAGCGTCCACACTCCGCCCGTACGGTCACGTCGGCATTTTAAGGAAGAAATACAGTCCGAGGAAGCCGAAGATGGCATCGGGCGCCCAGCCGGCAAGCAACGGCGGCAATTGACCCACGGATCCCATGGCTTCGAATAGCGCGGACGCAGCCCAGTACGTGATTCCGATTCCAAAAGCCAAAGCCAGCCCGCCGAGCGCACCGCGCGTCCCCACCAGGAAGGCAAACGGTGCACTGAGAAAAATGATCACGAACGCGATCGCCGGGAACGCAAACTTCTTTTGCCACTGCACGGAGAGCCGCGCCGTGTCGAAGCCGGCCTGGCGGAGGCTCGCGATGTACTGGCCAAGCTGCCGCCAGTTCATCTGATAGTACTGGCGGACCTCGCGGCGGAAATAGCCAGGCGGTTCGGTCAACTCGGGCAGCGACGTCGCTTTGAACGGGTCGTACCGCACGACGCGACCGTCGGCGTCGAAGTCGCGGACCCATCCGCCCGTCAAGACCCACGCGCTTTCGCTCGGCTCCCAGGTGGCGCGCGTGGCGAAGATCCGGCGGCGCATCTGAAAGGTCGCCGGGTCCAACTCGAATACGTTCAGTCCTCCGAAAAGCTGCCGGTCAAAATCGAACAACTCGTAGTTGTAGATCTTGGCGTTCTCACCGAAGATCCACTGTCGCGCGGGCTGAAAATAAGTTTGCGCAGGGCGGCCTTTGATGCGGTTGCGCAGGGCGTCCTGGCGCTGGTTCGCGTACGGCAGAAACGTGTCGTCGAGCAGGAACATCCCCCCGGCCACAAGGCATCCGGCAAGCAGCAGCGGCAGCACGAGGCGATAGAGGCTGATGCCGCTGGCCTTCAGGGCGACGACTTCATTGTTCTTGGCGAGCACCGCAAGAGTGACCAGCGTCGCGACGAGCGTCGCCAGCGGCGCAAGCTGATAAATCATCAGCGGGACGAGGTAGCGAAAATAGTTCAGCACGGTCAGGACGGAGATGTGGTTCCGGCTGATGTCCGAGAGGAGATCGAAAAGCGTGAACGCGTCGAAGATCAGCGTGAAACCGGCCAGCAATACGAAAAGATAGTAAAAGAACTGCTTGAGCAGGTAGACATCCACGAGCATCGGGAAAGCCATGGCGCTGCGCGTTCGCGCGACCCCGCTGATGCGCGCCGCGACCGTAGCCGAAGCGATGGCAAGAGGGCCGTTCAACGCGGGCGATGCAGACGCTTGCGCGGGGGCGGTCTCCCGCCTCCGCGCCGTTCGCCAGCTCGACCACAGCGACTCGAACCACGCGACCACGGGGTTCGGCTTGCGGATATTTTCGATCCGGCGAAAGAAGAACAGCCCGGCAAGGGCCGTCACGATATCAGCGGCCCAAACGCCCAGCCAGGGATCGATGCGCCCCAGTTGGGCCATGTGGATGCCGTACACAAAGAGGAAGTAGTACCCGCCAATAAGGACGAGCGCGAGAATCAGTCCAGCGGCTCGACCGCCCCGGCGGGGCCGCACGCCGATGGGCACGCCCAGAAGCGCGAAGATGAGGCATGCGGCCGGAACCGCGATGCGCCGCTGGAACTCGACGCGGCTTTCACGCCAGTTCGGGCCGTGGTCGGCCAGAAGCGAACCGACGGACCGCTCGGCCACAGACGGCGGTGCGTTGGTTTGCGCCGAGCTGGCTGCGGAAACGTCCACGGGAACATCGTTCTCGCCGAATGTTGTGACGTTGTAGCGGTCCGGGTCGCGTGGATCGTATTCGTGGGTGCTGCCGCTGCCGAGCTGAAGCTCGATCTGGCCTTGCGCGGGCCCGGCGACGATCAGCGCATTCTCTGCAATCGTTACGGTGGACTCATTCGACCCCGCAGCGGATCCACCGGCCGCTCGGGAACTGAAGCCGCCGGATGAAGCGATGAAGACTCCGCGCCACCGCACTGCAGCGGCTTCCACGTCTTGCACGTATAATACGAGGTGCGGAAATCGTTCGTCGAAGACGCGCGGTTGAATCGCGAAAGGCGCCTGCGACGATAGCACCTTGCCTTCCAGCCGGCGTAGCATGCGCCACGAAGCGGGGCTCAGCCAGAAGGTTGTCGCGAGCGTTGCGAAAGTTGCAATCAGCGCCACGACCCCGATGGGAAGAAGCAGGCGGCGAAGCCCGATGCCGGACGCGTGCAGCGCGACGATTTCGCTGTCCGCGGACATGCGCCCGAGCCCGATCAGAACGCCGACGAGGACCGCCATCGGAATCGTGAACGCGAGAACCGGCGGGAGAACGGACAGAAACAGCAGCGCCACCGTTCCGGCGCCGCCCGAATGGCGGACGACGAGATCCATCAGTTGCACGAGCCTCGGCACGAAAAATACAAATGTGAAGACGGCAAGGCCCAGGGCGGCGTGAGACACTACTTCGCGGCAAATGTATCGATCGAGCAGGCGCATAGGGAGCGCGGGTTGATTCTAGCATTCAGATGCAGCGCACACGGAAAAAGCAACGCGCTCGTCTCGTGTGAGAGTACACACTTGAAAGGACAAAGCATCAGCGTTCTTCCCGGCGCAGGATGGGAAGACGCGAGCCAGCAAACCCGGGAGGGCGTACTCGGTTGAGCCGCGTGAACCTCGTCATCCTCTGGCACATGCACCAGCCGCAATACCGCGACCCTGCCACCGGGCGCTACCTCCTGCCGTGGACGCGCCTCCATGCCCTGAAGGACTACTGGGGAATGGTGAAGCTGCTGGAAGAATTCCCGAGCATCCACGCCACGTTCAACTTCGTCCCTCTGCTTGCCGAGCAGATCGAGGAATACGCAAGCGGGCAGTTCCAGGAGCCCTGGTTCGATATCGCTTTTGCCCGCGCCGAGACGCTTACGCCGGATGAAAAACGCGAAGCGCTTGAGCGCGCGTTTCAGGTGAACGACAACCTGTTGCAGCGGTGGCCGCGCTTCGCCGAGCTGCAATCGCAGGTGCGGTCCGGAGGAGTCGAGGCGTGCGTCGCGCACTGGAACGCTCGGGAGTGGCGCGATTTGCAGGTGCTGTCGCAACTCGCGTGGATGGACGAAGAATACCTGACGAAGGATCCGGCCGTCCGCGAGCTTTCGACGAAAGGCAGGAATTTCAGCGAAGAGGACAAAGCCGTGCTGCTCGATAAGCAGCACGAACTGCTGGCCGCCGTGCTGCTGGAGTATCGTCTCGCGGCCGCGCGCGGACAAATCGAAGTCTCCACCACGCCGTATTACCATCCGATTCTGCCTTTGCTTTGCGACACGGATATCGCGCGTGTATCGAATCCCCACACGCCGCTGCCGCAGCCTCCCTTCCGCTATCCGCAAGACGCCCGCGAACAGCTCGTGCGCGCCCGCCGGTTCCACGAACGAGTCTTCGGCAGTCCGCCGGCGGGATTGTGGCCGTCGGAAGGTTCCGTCTCCGACCAGACGCTCGAGATCGCGGCGGAGCTTGGATTCCAGTGGTTCGCAACGGACGAGGGAGTGCTCGGGCGGACGCGCAACATCGGCTTCTGGCGCGACCCCGCCGGATATCCGGAAAATGGCCCCGAGCTATACACTCCTTGGCGGTTCGAACGCGGAGGAAACGCCATGAGCGGATTCTTCCGCGACCATTACCTCTCGGACTTGGTCGGATTCGTCTACAGCCGCATGGGCGCGGAAGCGGCGGCGGATGATTTTCACAGACGCATCCGTGCGATCGGCGACCGAGAGCCTCTGGGACGGACCGCGACCGTCAGCGTGATTCTGGACGGCGAAAACGCGTGGGAGTATTTCCCGGAGAACGGCAGGGAATTCCTGCGCCGGCTCTATGGGCGCATTGAGCAGGATCCGGAAATACAAGCGCTGACCGTCAGCGAGGCCGTCAAAGCCGTGCCGGACCAGCCGCGGCTCGAAGGGATTTTCCCGGCTTCGTGGATCAACGCGAACTTCGATGTGTGGATCGGCCACGGCGAGGACGTGCGAGCCTGGGAACTGTTGCGCGAGGCCCGCGAAGCCTACGAGCGCGCGGCTGCACGGGCTGGCTCAGCGGGCCGTTCCTCGAAGCGCGGCGCAACGAATCCATCGTTCGCTCTGGACGGCCCCGGCAAGCGCGCGTATGAAGCGCTTCTTGCGGCGGAGGGAAGCGACTGGTGCTGGTGGTACGGACCGGAACACGGGTCTGCAAACGACGCGGAGTTCGACGCACTCTATCGCAAGCATCTCACGGAGGTTTACAACGCCCTTGGCGAGCAGCCGCCCGACGAGCTTGCCCATCCGATCAAGCGCGCGCCGGAACGCGGGCGCCGGGAAGCGCCTGCGACCTATCTCGACGTGAAGGTGGACGGGCGCGAGAGCAGCTACTTCGAATGGCTCGGCGCGGGGCTCTACGCAACCGACCCTCGCAGCGGTGCCATGCACGGGCACCAATACGTCCTGCATGAGTTCTACTATGGATTCGGAGCGGCGCATTTCTACCTGCGCGTCGATCCGGTCACCGAAGCAATCGCGGAGATGTCGGAGTTTCAGTTGCGGCTGACGATTTGGGATTCCCGGGAGACGCGGATCACGCTCAGCGTCGAGGAGGGCAGGCTCGGCTCCATTGTCGAACAGGGCGGCGTGTGCCTGTTGCATCCGGATACCGTTGTTTCGGCGGCGTACGGGAAGATTCTGGAGGTGAGCCTCGCGCGCGAGCTGTTCGACCTGCGCGGGTGCCGCGAGCTGCTGCTCAGCATCGCGCTGTGGAGCGGCGGGCTGCCCATCGATGTTCTGCCGGTAGAAGGAATGCTGAGCGTGCCTCTCGGCGAGGAGAACTTCGCCTGGCCCGGAGAGTAATCACTCTTTCGGCTTGGTGGTGTTCAGCAGGGAATCCGGAATGATCAGCCGCTCGACGGGCCGGCCGCCGATGATGTGCGATTCGATGATCTCGTCCACATCCGCCGGAGTCACGTGCCCGTACCACACCGCTTCCGGATAGACGACCACCGTCGGACCAAGTTCGCACTGATCGAGACATCCGGATTTATTCGCCCGGACCGTGCCCTTGATCCCGCGCTGCGCGAGTTTCACCTTGAACAGGCGATGAAGCTCGCCCTCGCCGGACGGGCTGCAACACCCGCGCGGGTGCCCCTCCGGCCGCTGGTTCGTGCAGATGAAGATGTGCCTCTCGAACTTCGGCATGACGATTGTCCACATCCTCCTAAAGTCGCGTCGCGGTGGCTTTGGGACCGTTCCGCGGTCCCTGCTCTCCGCTTGTCTCATTGTACATGCCCGGCCAGTCCGGTTGTGGGACGGCCGGCTATTCTCGGAGATAACACGTATTGACTTCTGTAACCGATGGCGAGATAGTCGCTGCGTCCCTTTGTCGGGGATGATTCACCACTACTAACGGCAGTCGGCTCGTCGTATTTGAGCCGCCCAACCTGGAGACGAAACCCGTTTCCGGAGGAGGGCCTAATGAGCGGCAAAATGCCTTGCAGGCTTGTGTGTCTTCTGGCGCTCGCCGGAAGCTGTAGTTTTCTCCTCCTCGGAAAATTCGCGATGCGCGGCCGTGACCCGCTGCGCACAGGTGCGAAGCTTCGCTCCAGAAACCCGGATGAAAACCTGTCCGCCCGAAGTGTGTCTCGATCTCCATTTTCGATCCCCATGACGTTCGAGCCCAACGTCGGACAGGCGGACCCGCGCGTCGAGTTCGTCGGGCGGGGAAGGGGATTGACGGTTTTCCTGACGCAAAAAGAGATCGCCGTGCAAGTTGCGAAATCTGCGCGCAGCGCATCCGGATCGCGGAACGCTTTCGTCAAGGTGCGCCTCCGCGGCGGCGCGCGGTTCTCCTGGAAGGGCAACGAAAGGCTGCGGAGCGAAAGCAACTACTTCCTCGGCAATGATCCGCGTGCGTGGCGCACGCGCGTGCCGCACTTTGCGCGCGTGCAGGCGGACGCTGCGCCCGGAGTCGGCCTGGCAGTTTACGGCAGCGGCGACGGCGTCGAATACGACCTGCGCCTCGCGCCCGGCGCGCCCGTTGCAGACGCTTCGAGGTTGCGCCTCGCAATCTCCGGCGCCAGCGCGGTGCACCTGGCGCGCGACGGCGATTTGATCCTGCAATCCGCCGGCACCGAGCTGCGAATGAAGCGGCCCGCGATCTATCAGGAGTGGATTGGCCCCGCGGGCGCGCAGCGAAAAACGGTCGATGGGGGATACGTGCTCGAAGCGGACGGCTCCGTGGGTTTTCGCGTCGGCCCGCACGACTCTCGCTCCACGCTGGTGATCGATCCGTCGCTTTCCGTCGCCTACGCAACCTTCCTCGGCGGCACGGGCCAGGACACTGCCGCGAGCGTCGCCGTGGATGCTTCGGGAAAAGTTTACGTCGGGGGTACCACGACTTCGGCGTCGACGTTTCCCGAGGCGTCACGCACGCTCGGGCCGGGCGGCGGGACGTCCGAGTTCTTCGTCGCCAAGATCGATCCAACCATCGCCGGGCCGAACTCGCTGATCTATCTGACGTTTTTGGGCGGCAGCGGAGCGCAAAACGGCGGCCTCATCGCCGTCAACACCGGCGGCAGCGTTGCGATCACCGGCACGACCACGTCTCCGGACTTTCCCGTGACAGACTCGAGCCAGCCGACGAATGCGCTCTCGAGGGGCATCGGCAACGACGTGGCCGTCAGCGAAATCGATCCCACGGGGGGCACGCTCGTATTCTCGACGCTCTTCGGCGGCAGTGGCACGCAGTCAAAGAACGGGCCGGGTGGAATCGCGCTCGATTCCTCAGGCGATGTCTATATCGCATCCGACACGAATCTTACGTCTCTCGACGCGAAGTCAACCGACCTGCCCGTCACGCCCGGCGCGTACCAAACCACGTGGGATGGCCAGGAGAGCGACGGCTTTCTCGCCATCTTTCAACCTCCCGCGCAATCGGGAGGCGCGGCGACGCTGAAATACTGCTCGTATCTCGGGACCAATGCGACTGGGGAGGTGAGCATCGGGGGCGTCGCGGTGGATTCCAACACCTCTCCCCCAAGTGTCTATATTGCGGGAACCGTCGGGGATCCCACGATCGCCGTCCCCTTCACGAACGCGTTTCAAAACTCCTACGGAGGCGGAGGTTCGACGCTTTTCTGATGAAAATAGCGCCCCTGGGGCAAAGCAACGTCGATCTCGTGTACGCCACGCTCCTCGGCGGCAGCGGAACGGACCAAGCGCTCGCCGTGGGTCTCGACTCGAGCACGCCTCCAGCCGCATACGTCACCGGGACGACGCAATCCACCGATTTTCCGGTCAATGGCGCCACGCCGGGCTATCATAAAACTCTGCCTACCGGCGCAACATCAAACGCTTTTCTCGCCGTCATCGCACAGGGCGCGACCGGAACCATGTCGCTTCTCTATTCGACCTATCTCGGCGGGTCGAGCAGCGACGCCGGGCAGGGCATCGCTGTCGCTGCCCCCAACGCTGTCTATATCGCCGGAGCGGCAACCTCGTGGGATTTCCCATGGCACGACAACGTGCAGCCCTTCAACGGTGCCGCGGACGCATTTATTGCGAAGTTCGATCCCGCCTCGGCAGGCGCTGCGTCGCTCATCTATGCGACGCCTCTCGGCGGAACTTCGCCTCCCGGAATGACCTTGGGCGCCACCGCGAATGCGGTCGCGACAGATGGCGCGGGGCACGCGTATGTCGCCGGGGCGACGACCTCCGCTGATTTCCCGACCGCCGTGACTTCCTCGGGCGTCAGCATCGATGGCTTTCAGCCGGTGTGTACGAGTTGCATGTGGTCGCCGGCGGCTTCCGACGCGTTCGTCACGGAACTGGCCGAAGGCGCCACGCCGCAGCCGGCCATTTCGTTCAGTTTGCCCCGCGTGAACTTTGGTTTCTCGCCACAACTGGTTGGTCTGACGAATACGGGTGAAGCGCCGCTCAATATCACGGGCGTCAGCATCAAAGGGCCCAACAGCGGCGATTTCACTTTGACCGGCGAGACATCCTGCACCGCCCAGCCGGTGAGCCCCGGCATGCGTTGCGGGTTCGACGTTTCGTTTACGCCAATGGCCACGGGTTTCGAGACCGCGGTCGTCAGCGTGACGGACAACGCGCCGGGTAGCCCACAGGAGTTGGAGCTTACGGGGGCGGCGCCCGGGCTGGCCGCCTCTCCATCGAGTTTGACTTTCCCGTCGATATCGGAGGGCACCGTGAGTTCCGCGCAGCAAGTCACGTTCGTCGTCACGCAGATCGGTCAACAGGTCTTGCACGTTGATAGCGGGCCGTCCTTGGGTGGTCCGGACGCAGCGCAATTCCGGCTTGCGCCCCCGACCAACGGATGTGTTCCGGTGGCGGCAAGCAGTTGCGTTTACGCAGTGATGTTCGCGCCCCAGGCAGCCGGCTCGTTCCATGCGGAAATCGACGTCAGCTACGATCTCTCCGGCGGAGCAATTCAGACGCTGGTCGTGCCGCTTGCGGGAAGTGCGATGGCGCCGCCTTCCGTTTCCGTGCCGCCGAGTCTTAATTTTAGCCCCCTGCTCGCCGGGACTTCGAGCCCGCCGCAGCCTGTGACTGTCATGAACAGCGCCAGTGGAACCGGAAGCCCGCTCGCGTTCACCACCGTAGGCGTCAACGGCCCGAACAGCAGCGATTTCGTCATCACGAACGATTCATGCACGTCCGGAAACACGCCGCCGGGCAGCGCGTGCACCATTTCCCTGGCATTCACGCCAAGACAAGCGGCGCAATGTGGAACGCAGACTGCGAGAGGCGCATCCTTGACCCTCTCCGACAATGCTCCCAACAGCCCGCAAACTGTCGCGCTGACCGGAACGGCGATGGACTTCTGTTTCAGCTCCCCAACGGGACAAGCCGCGAGCGCGCCAATCTCGCCGGGGCAACCCGCGACGTACGCACTGGATGTGAGTTCGTCGGCAGGTTTCAGCGGGAGCCTGGCGCTCTCGTGCGCGTGCGCGACATTGATATCCGCGGAAGGGAACTGCTCGGTCACACCTTCGAGCGTGAACGTCGCTCCAAACTCGCCGGGCTCATTCACGGTGAATGTGACGACGACGGCACCGTCGTCGGGTCTTGTTCCGCGCTCGCGCCCCCCCAATCGCACGCCCCCAAATCCTTTCATGGTGGTGGCAATTTGGGCCGGAATTTGCGCTCTAGGTGCGCCATTGTTGACCAAAAAACGCGGTTTCACGGTCGTCAGAGTGACCCAGGCCGGCCTATTGCTTCTAGCGCTCGGAGTGGGCCTGGCGGCGTGCGGAGGAGGCGGGGGAGCGAGCGATCCGGACCCGGGTACGCTGGCCAGCACGTACACGATCACCGTGACTGCGACGGTGACAGTCTCCTCGACAACCGTGACTCGAACCGTCCAGCTTCCGCTGACAGTGAACTAGGGTGGCAGTAGCGCAAAGTGAAGAATTAAAACATCTTGATGGCGAGGTCGCGTGGACGCGATCCGGTCGGCACGAGCGTAACGAGGCTGGGCGTCGGCTCGTTCGCGCGGATCACGGCGAGGTCGTCCGACTGCGTGTCAACCACGAGGAGCATGTCGCCGCCGGGCGTAAGGAGGCAGATGCGCGGGGCCTGCCCGACCGACACCGGGCGCGCGGCCTGGCGGATGCCGATCGCGACGGGAACGACGCGGCCCGCGGCGGAGTCGGAGACATACAGCGTTTGCGCGTCCGGCGTAAGCGTCGCCGCCGCGGGTGACATGCCGAGAAGAAGGAAGTCACCGACCTCGTTCGTCTGCGTATTGACGATGAGCAAGCCGTGCGTGCCGCTGGACGGGATGTAGAGCTCGCCGCCATCGGGCTTCAGGATCAGGTCATCCGGCCGGCCGCCGAGCGCGAGTCTTGCAAGCAGGGTCTTTCGCTTCAAATCCACCACGGAGATCTCGTTCGACGTACCGGACGTAAGGAAAGCTTTCGAGCCGTCGGGCAGGATGGCGATCTGTTCGGGATCGGGGCCGACCGGCACGACGCCCAGCGGGGCGAGCGACGCGGCGTCGAGAATCGAGACGGTCGAATCGTCGCGGTTCGAAACGACCAGCAACTTGCCATCGGGCGAAACGCGCGCGATCCAGGGACGCCGCCCGGCCCGGCCGCGCGCGACCACCTGGCGCGAGGCGCAGTCGATGACCACGACCGTGTTGGCGCCCGAAGCGGCCACGTAGGCACGAGAGCCGTCCGGCGAGAAATCGAGCGCGTAGGGGGCGGCGCCGACGGGAATGCGCGCGACGATTCGATTCGCCGCGACGTCGAGCACCCACGCGTAACCTTCGGCGGAGCTCAGCCCCCAGACTTCGTTTCTCGCGGGATTCGCGCGAATGCCGGTGGGTTCGGCGCCGACGGGAATCGTCGCGAAGGGCGAAAGTTTGATGAGGTCGATCGCCGTGAGCGTGCCGTCCGCCGTATTGCCCACGTAGGCGAAGAGGTGAAGGCCGGGACGCAGGAACGACGGCCGAAGTTCGAGGGCGACTTCACGGGCGGCAAGCGCGGCGAGAAAAACCAGCAGGATGACGAGGCGGTAGTTGAGGCGGAGTTTCATCCGAGGCGGTGACCAATGAAATTGCGTAGACGTGGCGAACGAAAGACAACAGCAGATCCCTCGCGACGTCTCGCGCCCGCAAAAAACGCGGGAAAGAAAGAGCGCGCGGGACTTTGCTCGGGATGACAGCGCTGTGCTGGAAGAAGCATGGGGATCAATTCAGTGTGCGGCCGAGGACCGCCGCGATTTCGCGCACTTCCCGGACCAACTGGTCAAATTCGTCCGGGAGAATGGATTGTGGCCCGTCGGAAAGCGCGTGATCGGGGTCGTGGTGAACCTCCACGATAATTCCGTCCGCGCCGACGGCCACGGCGGCCCGCGAAAGAGGCAGCACCTTATTGCGCCGCCCCGTGCCGTGCGACGGATCGACGACGATGGGAAGATGGCTGCGGCGCTGGACCGCCGGAATCACGCTCAGGTCGAGCGTATTTCGCGTGAAGTCGGAAAAGGTGCGAACGCCGCGCTCGCACAGGATGACGTTGTAATTCCCCTCGGACATCAGGTATTCGGCCGCCATCAGGAATTCGTCGAGCGTCGCCGACATTCCCCGCTTGAGCAGGACCGGTTTGCGCGAACGCCCGGCGCGCTTCAAGAGCGAGAAATTTTGCATGTTGCGCGCCCCGATCTGAATGACGTCGGCGTACTTCTCGACGAGATCGAGCGATTCGTTGTCGATGGCTTCGGTGATGACGCCCATGCCGAATTTATCGCGCACTTCCGCCAGGATCTTTAGCCCCTCTTCGCCGAGTCCCTGAAAGCTGTAGGGCGACGTCCGGGGTTTGTAAGCGCCGCCGCGGAAAAGGCGGGTTCCGGCGGCGCGCACGCGTTCGGCGAGGGTGAAAGCCTGCTCGCGGGTCTCGATCGCGCACGGGCCTGCAACGATGGCGACCGCCTTGCCACCGAACGTCACGTCGCCGGAAGGCGTCGGCACGCGGACCACCGTGTTTTCTTGCTTCACATCGCGGCTGACCAGCTTGTACGGCTTGCTGACCGGAATGCACTCGACGACGCCGGGCATCGATTCGAGTGTGCCTACGTCCACTTCGCCCTTGTTGCCCGTGATGCCGATGGCCGTGCGCGCCGCGCCGGGAATCGGGTGCGCGCGCAAGCCGAGCGACTCGATCCGGGCGCAGACGGCCCGGACCTGTTCTTCGGTCGCATGGGACTGCATGACGACGAGCATCTAGAGCTCCCTTGGGATCAAGCGAAACGGAAAGTTTAGCAGGAGGAGGCACCGAGGCAAAGCGCCAGGCGCGCTGCAGAGACAGCTTTCCAAAGAGGGATGACCAGAATAGAATTCCGCGGCGTTCGTGTTTCTGCGCGACTCATGCCCAAAGAAAGGCGCGTGCGAGCCGGTGAACCGATGCTGCGAGTGATGCAGGAGACGCTTCGACGAAGCACGCCGCGCGGCTCGCGGAAGCGGCGGGAACGGCGGCCGGGGACGGGCGCGGCGCGAGATGCGTTGGGGGCAGACTCTCAAGTCTCGCCGATCGGCTCGGGCGCGGGAACCGAATCGGCGAATCCAATCGCGAAGGCGCTCGGAGGAATCGACGCGGCGACGGCGGCGAATCTCTGGCCGGTGGCGGCGATCTGCGTGACGGCGTGCCTGGCTCTGGGGCTGGTGCAGTTCGTCGGGAGCGAGGACACGTTCCTGCATGTCTTTCCGCCGGGCGTGCGCGGATTCGATTCGTACTGGGTGCTGCGATTCAAGGCGTGGTGGGTCGGGTGCATCGGCGTGAGCTATCTGGCGCTGCCCGCGATCGTGATGGCCGCGATGCCCGGCAAGCGGCTGCGCGACTGCAACCTTGGGTTTGGCGGATTCCGGCGGCATATCTGGACCTACGTGGGGCTGTACGGGGCGGTGCTGCCGGTGATCTGGCTGGTGTCGATGACGCCCGCGTTTTACACGTTTTATCCCATGTACCCGCAGGCGGGGCGGTCGTGGTTCGACCTGCTGGCCTGGGAAGGGCTGTACGCGGCGCAGTTCATCGCGCTGGAGTTTTTCTTTCGCGGCTTTCTGGTGGGGGGACTCTCGCGGCATATTGGAGTGCTGGCCGTGCCGGTGTGCGTGATGCCGTACCTGATGATCCACTTCACAAAGCCGTGGCCCGAGGCGGCGGCGTCGGTGGTGGCGGGACTCGTGCTCGGAGGGCTGGCGTGGAAGACGAAGTCGATTTGGGGCGGCGTGTGCGTGCACTGCGCCGTGGCGTCGACGATGGATTTGCTGGCGCTGGCGCACAAGGGGCAATTGCCATGGCTGCACGGGTAGGGGAGCCAGGAAATCAGCGGCGGGGAATTGGAGGCGCGGGGCGGAATCGAACCGCCGATAAAGGTTTTGCAGACCTTTGCCTTACCACTTGGCGACCGCGCCTTTGGAGCGTCTGCAAAGGCAATTCATCATAGCATCGCACCATTGCGGTTTCTAGAGCCGACGCGGGGCGGTGGTAGGTGAGTTTGGGGCTGCTAGCTGGGCCCGAAGGAATCGCGCTTAGGACGAAGTTCGTTTGGCAACGAGGAATCGAAATTCACGGCCGGATCATCACTTCATTGGGTCCGGACGGCAGACTAAACTTCGCGCCCCGCTCCTGATTCAGTTTCAGGGTTGCGGGAACGTCCAACTCAGCGATTTGAACCTTTTGAGTCCACGAACCGCTGCTCCAATAGTCCGCGCCGGTGTATATGGTTGTGCCGACGATCATATATTTTCTTATTTCTTCCGTGTGCCCGTCGCGAAACACGAGCACGGCGGGTGGAAGCTCGCTAGGAGGCTCAGCTGCCTGAATTCGGCGAGCGGATGGTAGATTGGATGCTCGCTCCGACTCCGGTTGGGCGGATTGTTCGTCGATCTGCGACTGACCGTAATTTGTAATTCGCACCCAGTGATCGCCCTGCAATTCAAGCAGCAACGATTCGGGCGGGTTCCGCACCGGCTCCGGGGAGGCTGGCTGAGCGCTCTGCTCGATCTCGGGCGGAGGCACCCCGATCATCCCCGACTCGTAATCGTAGTCTGGATAGAAGTACGGCATAAATGCCGAACCAACGAAAAACCGGCCCGCGCGGCGCAGGTGGACGAAACTTCGACTAGCTGGAGCGGCTGGAAACGCGACATGTCTCTGGGCTTTCGCGGACGGCACAAAGACCGTTGCTCCGAGGATAACAAGGGACAGCGCGACGAGGCGGCTATTCATGCACGAATCCGGAACTTCTGACTCGGACCTCTGACTTTTGCATCGTACGCTTCTCCTGCCCTGGGCACAACGAATTTGCCGCCGGAGCCGGTCATCACCCTGGCAGCCGAATCGGTCGGAAGAGTCGTTTTATGTAAAGGCTGGCGGGTGTATAGTAACCGCCGCCGGAATCAGACCTATTGCCGGCCGCACCACTGCGGGCCCCGTTCCCAACAACACAACAACCACCATGCTCGGGCTGTCGCCCGCGCCCCATTTGAATCACACATCAAGAAAAGGAGATCGTGCATGAAGAAGATCCTGATGGCCGCAATTGCGCTGGCCTGCGTGACCAGCGGTGCTGCCGTGCTACGCGCGCAAGATCAAACCCGTCCCATACCCAAGGTGTTGCTGATTATCAAAGAGCCGGTCAAGGTGGGCAAAGGCCACGGCCACGCTCTGAACGAGGCCGCATTTGTGAGGGCTGCGATGGCCGCCAAAATGCCGGATCGCTATCTGGCGGTGACGACGATGAGCGGGCCGAGCGAGGCGTGGTTCCTCGAAGGCTATGATTCCTATGCCGAGATGGAAAAGGAGAACAAGTACGACGATCAGCCGAAAGTAGAAGCGATGATCAGGCCGCTGATGGAAAAGGACGCCGATTACGTCTCGGAGGGAAGCCAGACCGTGGCTACCTATAACGAGAAGTGGAGCTACAAGCCGGGGATGGACGTCGCCGAGATGCGCTATTTCGAGGTGGAAACGATCCGGTTGCGCCAAGGGCACGACAAGGACTGGGAAGAACTCGTTGCACTGTTCAAAACGACTGCGGAGAAGATCAACATGGACGAGCATGACATCTTCTTCGAGGCGCGTTACGGCGCTCCGAACGGAACAATCTATATCTTCACGCCGCGAAAATCGCTTGCCGATCTGGACGCTGCGATGGGTACGGGAAAAGCCTTCCAAGACGCGCTCGGCGAGGAAGGACAGAAGAAGTGGGCGAAACTGCTGGAGGCGGCGATCGCGGCCGACAGCACGACTCTAGTGGAGTTCAGCTCCGAAATGAGCTATCCGGCAGAAGATTGGGTCAAGGCCTACCCAGACTTCTGGAAGCCGAAGCCAATGATGGCCCCGAAGGCTCCGGCCACCGAGACAAAGAAACCGGCCAAGGCCCCGGCCCCGACGAATTGACAGGTTGCCCATAGGGCCCTGCGAAGTGTGCCGGGCCGCAGGCGCGCAAAGCCTGCGGCCCGATGCCGCGCGCACGCGCGTTGCGCATCCCGGCGCTTTCCGATAAAATTTAGCTTAGTGGTGCACTCTCGGACACCCTGAGGGAATGGCGGAAGAACAACACCGAAGCAACCTGGTTTTCGACGCAGCCGACGAGTACCGCCCCGAACCGCCTCCCGCACCCGAAATTCCAGCCTGGAAGGACGGCAGCCTCCGCATCGGGATTCACACCTCCATCGCAGGAGATATCTCCGGATCGCTCGACATCGCGCACGGCCTTGGCGCGAATGCCTTGCAGATCTTCTCCTCGAGCCCGCGAATGTGGGGAGGCGGCAGTTCGCGAATCTCGGAAGCCGAAGCCGCGCGTTTTCGCGAGCGGCGCAGGGAATTGGGCCTCGGGCCGCTGGTAATCCACGGCAACTATCTGATCAACCTCGCCTCGCCGAACCCGGTGCTTCGCACGCAGTCCGTGCAGGCGTTCCATCAGGAGATCGTGCGGGCGAATGCGCTCGGAGCAGATTACCTCGTGGCGCATCCGGGCAGCCGGCAGGGGAGTGCCAGCGGTTCGGCCTTGGCGGCAATCGCGCAGGGCATCAAGCAGGCAGTGCGCGGATTGAAGCTCGGCGAACTGCAAATCCTGCTCGAGAACACGGCGGGACAGGGAAGTTCGCTCGGCTCGCGCTTCGAGGAGCTGAAGGCGATTCTGGACGCCTGCCCCGAATTGCCGCTCGGAGTCTGTATCGACACGGCGCACCTGTTTGCCGCCGGGTGGGACATTCGGACTGCGGAGGGCCTGGAAACGGCGCTGCGCGATATCGACCGGACGGTCGGGCTCGACCGGGTCGGCGTCGTCCACGTGAACGATTCGAAGACGCCGCTTGGCTCGCGCGTCGACCGGCACGAGCATATCGGCAAAGGCAAGATCGGCCTCGAGGGCTTTCGCAGAGTCCTGAATCATCCGCTGCTGGCAACGTGCGCGTTCATTCTCGAGACGCCCATCGACAAGCCGGGCGACGACAAGCGAAATGTGGCGGCGCTGTGGCGATTGACCGGACGCGTGGTGCGGGCCACGGGACCAGGAATGAAGCCGCGCGTGAAGAAAGGACGGAGAGGAAGTAAGTCGAGGAAGTGAAGGAGAAGAGCGAGAGCAATCCGGAGTTAACGATAAGGACTCAGCACAGAGGACACAGAGAGAAGAAGACAGAGCGCGCGGAGAAAGACAAGAACGGCAAGAACAAGATGGAGCAAACCATAATTTCCGAAACCCCGGGGGAAACCAGAGTGGCTGACTACGATCCGCAGCGAATCGAGGCGAAATGGCAGAAGACCTGGGAGGAGCAGCACGCCTTCCGCGCCGACGACAACGACGCCTCGCGCTCAAAATACTACCTGCTCGAGATGCTGCCGTATCCCTCCGGCACGCTGCACATGGGCCACATGCGGAATTACACTATCGGCGACGCCGTGGCCCGCTACAAAAGGATGTGCGGCTACAACGTCCTGCACCCGATGGGCTGGGACGCCTTTGGGCTGCCGGCGGAAAACGCGGCCATCAAGAACGGCACGCATCCGCGCGATTGGACGAACGCGAATATTGAGGAGTTCCGCCGAGTTCTAAGGCGTTTCGGGTTCAGTTACGACTGGCGGCGCGAAATCTCCACCTGCGAGCCGGAATACTACCGATGGAATCAATGGTTTTTCCTGCGGATGCTGGAGAGGGGAATTGCCTTCCGGAAGAAAAGCAAGGTCAACTGGTGTCCCGAGTGCGCCACCGTGCTCGCGAACGAACAAGTGATCGAAGGGTTTTGCTGGCGGCACGAGACCACACAGGTCGAGCAGAAGGAACTCGAACAGTGGTTCCTGCGAATTACGAGATACGCGGACGCTTTGCTCGACGACATGAAGCAGCTCCAAGGAGGATGGCCCGAGCGCGTGCTGGTGATGCAAGAGAACTGGATCGGGAAGTCGCGCGGCACGCGCGTACGTTTCGACGTGTCTGGCATCGACGGCCTCGGACTCGAAGTCTTTACCACGCGTGTTGACACGATCTACGGAGCTTCGGCCATCGTCATTGCGGCCAGGCACCCGCAGGTCGAGAAGCTGCTCGCCGGAGTGCGCGGGCGCGCAGCGATGGAAAAGCAGCTCAAAGTGATGCAAGGGAAGAGCGTGAAGGCAGCGGACATCGCGACCGCTGAAAAGGAAGGATTTTTCACCGGGCGGTTTGCGCTGAACCCGTTCTCGGGCGAGCGCGTGCCGATCTGGGTCGCGAATTTCGTCCTGGCGGAATATGGCACAGGCGCGGTGATGGCCGTGCCGGCGCACGACCAGCGCGATTTCGAGTTTGCGGAGAAATATCATCTGCCGGTCAAGATCGTCATACAGCCCGTGGCCGGTCCGCCGCTGCGTTCTGACAGGATGAACGAGGCCTATACGGAATATGGGCGTCTGGTGGATTCGGGACCGTACAACGGGCTGACGTCCGGACAGGCGATCGAGAAGATGAACGCGGACGCCGAGTCCAAGGGATTCGGCAAGGGCGAAACGACATACAGGCTAAGGGACTGGGGCATTTCCCGGCAGCGCTACTGGGGCACGCCAATCCCTGTCGTCTACTGCGAGAAGGACGGAATCGTGGGCGTGCCGGACGATCAACTGCCGGTGCGGCTGCCTGAAAATGTTGCGCTGACGGGACAGGGCCAATCGCCGCTCGCGAGCGACCCGGCGTTCGTGAACGCGACTTGCCCGAAGTGCGGCGGCCCGGCCCGGCGCGAGACAGACACGATGGACACCTTTGTCGATTCGTCGTGGTATTTCTACCGTTACACCGACCCGCACAACGCCAAAGCGCCATACGATCAAGGGAAGGTGCGCTATTGGTTTCCGATCGACCAATACGTCGGTGGAATCACCCATGCGATTCTGCATCTCCTTTATTCGCGGTTCTTCTGCAAGGTAATGCGCGATCTCGGACTTGTTAACCACGACGAGCCGATTGGACGCCTTTTCACACAGGGAATGGTGCAGAAGGGCGGAGTGGCTATGTCGAAATCGCGCGGTAATGTGGTCGGCGCGATCGAGATGGCGGACAAATACGGGTGCGATACGGGCCGGATGTACACGCTCTTCGCCGCGCCACCGGAAAAAGACCTCGAATGGAGCGAGCAGGGAATCGAGGGTTCCGCGCGCTTCCTGAACCGCGTCTATCGCCTGATCGACAAGCACGCCGGGCGGCTGCCGGTGGCCGCAGTCGATTTGGGCCAGACCACCGATCTGGCGAAAGCGACGGCGAAAGAGAAGATACTGATCCGCAGGACGCACCAGACCCTGAAGCGCGTGACGAACGATTTCGAGTCGCGCTGGCATTTCAACACGTCGATCGCCCTGATCATGGAGTTGGTGAACGAACTCAGCGCGCAGGAGCCGCTCGATCAGGATGTTTCGCCGATGATTCTGAAGCGCATCTTCGCCGTGCTGGTGCTGATGCTTTCGCCGATGGCGCCGCACATCGCCGAAGAATTGTGGCAGATACTGGGGAATACCACGGGGATCTCGAAGCAGAAGTGGCCCGCGTATCGCGAGGACCTGACGCGCGAGGAGCAGATCGAGATCATCATTCAGATCAATGGCCGCCTGCGCGGCAAAATCCTGGTCGAAGAGAATCTGGGCGAGGACGAAACGCGCGAACGAGCGCTGGGCGATGCGCGCATCGCTCCGTTGATTGCGGGCAAGCAGGTGGCGAAAATCATCGTCGTGCCCAAGAAGCTTGTGAACATCGTGCTGCGCTAAGGACACAGACCGCTCGGCTGTGCTGGCGTGCGGCCAAAGCGGACGGCGGCAAGGGGTCGGTCGAATAACAATGGCGGATAGCGGTGCGGTGGTGCAAAAAGAACGCGGAGACATGGTGAGCACGCGACACGGTATCGTGGTGCTGGATTTCGGCGGGCAGTACACGCAGTTGATTGCCCGCCGGATTCGCGAGCAGCGGGTATTCTCGGCGATCCTGCCGTGCACGGCCTCGCTCGAAGAGATTCGAGCGCAGGAGCCGGTTGGGATCGTTCTCTCGGGCGGCCCAAGCTCCGTGTACGACAAGGACGCGCCCGTTTGCGACCCCGACGTGTTGCGGCTAGGTGTGCCCGTGCTCGGGATTTGCTACGGGATGCAGTGGCTCGCGCACACACTTGGCGGGAAAGTGGAGCGCGCCGGGCGGCGGGAATATGGCCCTGCCGAGCTGGGGATTCAGAAAGATTCGACGCTATTCAAGGGCCTGCCCGGCCGCCTGAAGGTTTGGGAGAGCCACGGAGACCACGTGGTCGAATTGCCGGCCGGGTTTCACGTGACCGGCCATACGGAGAACGCCGTGGCGGCCGTCGAGAACCCCGAGCAGAAATTCTACGGCGTCGAGTTTCATCCCGAGGTCAACCACACGGAACGGGGCGCCGAAATCCTGCAAAATTTCGTCTTTGCGATCTGCGGCGCGAAAAAGAACTGGAACCGCGCGGGATTTATCGCCGAGACGGTCGAGAATATCCGCAAACAAGCGGAAGGTGCGCGAGCAATCTGCGGGCTGAGCGGCGGAGTGGATTCGACGGTGGCGGCTGTGCTCGTCCATCGCGCCATCGGAGACCGGCTGACGAACGTCTTTGTGGACACGGGCCTTCTGCGGCGGGACGAATTCCTCGACACGCTCGAGATGCTGCGCGAGCGGCTCGGCCTCAACGTCATTGGTGTCGACGCGTCCCAGAGGTTCCTCGGGAAACTGAAGGGCGTCACTGATCCCGAAAAAAAGCGGAAAATCATCGGCAACGAATTCATCGCCGTGTTCGCTGAAGAAGAGCGAAAACTCGTGGCCGGCGCGCGGGGCCTGCCGGTGAAATTCCTGGTGCAAGGAACGCTCTACCCGGACGTAATCGAATCCGTCTCGGTGAAGGGGCCGTCGGCGGTGATCAAGTCGCACCACAACGTCGGCGGCTTGCCGGCGGATATGCCGTTCGGGCTGATCGAGCCTCTGCGAGATCTATTCAAGGACGAAGTGCGTCAGATCGGAAGAGAACTGGGCCTGCCGGAGGAGATTCTGGTCAAGCATCCGTTCCCGGGTCCGGGACTGGCGGTGCGGCTCCTTGGAGACGTGACACCGGAAAAGCTCGAGACGCTCCGGGGCGCGGACGCAGTGGTGGTCGAGGAGATTCGCCGCGCGGGACTTTACGAAAAGGTATGGCAGGCGTTCGCCGTCCTATTGCCGGTGCAAAGCGTGGGCGTGATGGGGGACGGCCGAACCTACGGGCACACGATTGCCGTGCGCGTGGTCGAGTCGCTGGACGCGATGACGGCCGACTGGTCGCGCCTGCCGATGGACGTGCTGGAGCGCATTTCGGTGCGGATCGTAAACGAAGTTCCCGGCGTGAATCGGGTCGTATACGATATCAGCTCGAAGCCGCCGAGCACGATCGAGTGGGAGTAGGGGAGTCGTGGTGCGAAACGCCGTGTATGCGCACACCACAAGTAGGCATATGCGCACTGCAAAGAAAACGGGCCCGCCCCGGAGAGAATTCCCCCCAAACTCCGTTAGCGGTTCGCCATCTTCTGGGCCATGTACAATAAGAGGCGCCGATCCGGTTCCTCGATACGGCCGAGGAGCCGGCGGAAGCGGCCCAGATAACGCGCGTCTTTCCCGGTGCTCCCCCAGGCGATATCGTCCGCACTCTTCCGCTTCGGAAGGTTCGGCAGCTCGGGTGGCTCTTCACCGTCGTAGAAAAGCTGGTAGAGCGGAACTTCCATGGCTCGTGCCAGCTTCTCCAGCGTCTCGATCGCCGGAACGGTGTGGCCGTTCTCGACGCGCGAAATGTAGCAGCGAAGCAGCCCCGTGCGCTTTTCAATGTCGCCCTGGGACAGTTTCTTTGTTTCACGTAGCAAGCGAAGACGTTCTCCGATTATCATGGCGGGTATTGTATATATGAACCAGTGACCTCGCAACAACAAAGTAACGGAAACAAGGTTTTTTCTTTCGTAACCAAACGCGAATGGCGAACGTCCCAAAGACTATGGCGGCTAGCGCCTCGGCGATCGCCCTCCCGCTGAATCGGGCGGGAAGGCAGGAGCAGGACCGAGAACTAGTACGTCTGTCCCAAAATGGGACTCAGGCCGCATTTGAGGAGCTTGTGCGGCGCCATCAGCAGCGGGTGCTCGCTCTGGTGGGCGGCATCCTCCGGCACCCACAGGATGTGGAGGACGTGGCGCAGCAGGTTTTTCTCAAGGCTTACCTCGGGATCAAGAGGTTCGATCAGCGAGCCGCCTTCTCGACCTGGCTCTACAAGATTGCGGTCAACGAGTGCTGGGACTATTTGAGGAAAAAGAAAGTCCGGCCGCTAGTGTACGAGGCGGACCTCTCGGAAGAGCAGGTTTCGAGGCTGGATGGGATCGTCTCGGCGGACCGGCCGCCGGCGAGCCCCGACGACAGGGCGGAAGCAAGGGAACTGCTGGAGCGAATGCTCGACGCGTTGCCGGAGCAGGACCGCCAACTGCTGCTCTTGAAGGAGGTCCAAGGATTCTCGGTGCAGGAATTGGCAGAGATTCTCAATCTCAACGTGAATACGGTGAAAGTGCGACTGTTCCGTGCGCGCGCCCGAATCATGGATGCCTATCGGAGACGAATGGCGGCGTCCGGTAGGAAACCTGGTGTTTCTCCGTCGGTGGAAAGGAAGGCGTAGGAGCCATGGCAACGGACTTGGGATCAGGAAGCACGGCGTGTTCGAAGTACGAAGCGCTGCTGGAGGACCATCTCAACGGAGCCTTGAGCGGCGCGGATGGCAAGCGCGTGGCGGGGCACTTGGAGGCGTGCGCGGGATGCCGCGAAGCGCTGGCGGACGCTGAGGCGAGCTTGCGACTGCTGCGGGTGGCGCAACCGGCGGAAGATCCGGGGCTGGGGTTCGCGCGCGTCGTGATGGCGCGAGTACGCGCGGCCGAGCAGGAAGGCGTGACCGAAGGCGCCGGTTTCTGGCAGCCGTTCGTATCGTTCGGATGGAAATTCGCGGTCTCGGCGACTCTGGCGCTCGGGTTGCTTGTAACCTACGATGCAGGCTGGGCGAAACGGCCGCAACCAGATGCGGTCTCCGCACGTCCCACTTTACGAGACATATTCGTGCAGGATCGGGTCATCACTCCGGCAAACGGCGACGAGGCTCTGATGATGGTGGCGGAAACAGGTCATGGGAACCAATAAGGCGCGCCGCGAAGCGGCAGTTCTGTTTCTGGTTGTCTTTCTGCTGGGCTTGCTGCTCGGCGGCCTCGGCAGCCACTTGTGGGGCGAGCGTGTGTGGGGCGGGTCGGCGCCGGTGAATACAAGGCCGACGCGCAATGAAGTCATCGCGCAGTGCACACACGAATTGCAGCTTACACCCGACCAACAGAAGCAGCTTGCCGCCATTATCGATGATACCCGGTCGAAATGGGCTGCGCTGTACGCGCCGCTCGATCCGCAGCGGGAGCAGATTCGGCAGGATGGCCGCGCTCACATCCGGGCAATCTTGACGCCGGAACAGCAGCTGAAGTTCGACGACTTCATGCGGCGCCTCGACGATCAGCGGAAGAAAGACACGGCCGAACGCCCAGCCACCCGCTGAATCGCAGCGTGACACGCCGGCACACCCGGGCCGAATCCCATGGACGAGCGCTCCACCACAAGTCAAGCTCCCTCCACCTCCACGGCCCCCGGCACGGCCGGCAACATTCCCACCATACGGCTCGAGAACATCTACAAGACCTACGATCTTGGCGAAGTGCAGGTTCAAGCGCTGCGCGGCGTCTCGCTGGAAATCTATCCGAGGGAGTTCGTCGCCGTGATGGGCGCGTCGGGGTCGGGCAAATCGACCCTGATGAATATCATCGGATGTCTGGACAAAGCGACCCGCGGCCGCTACTTCCTCGACGGGAGCGATGTCTCGGGCTTGAGCAAGAGCCAGTTGGCCAAGATCCGCAACGGGAAGATCGGCTTCGTCTTCCAGCAATTCAATCTCTTGTCTCGAACTTCAGCGCTCGAAAACGTGGAGCTGCCGACCATCTATGCGGGCGTGCCGATCGAGGAGCGCGAACGGCGCGCGCAAGAAGCTCTCAATCGAGTCGGGCTGGCCGATCGCGCGGACCATTTTCCGTCGCAGTTGTCGGGCGGCCAGCAGCAGCGCGTGGCGATCGCGCGGGCGCTGGTGAACAGCCCATCGCTCCTGCTCGCGGATGAGCCGACGGGAAATCTGGACAGCCGCACGAGCGTCGAGATCATGGATATTCTTCAGAAGCTCAACGACGAGCACGGCCTGACCGTTGTGATCGTCACCCACGAGCCGGATATCGCTCAATTTGCAAAACGCGCTCTCGAGTTTCGCGACGGCAGATTGAAGAAGGACGTTTTGATCCACAACCGCTCAATCGCGTCCCAGGTCCTGCCCACGCTACCGGCGGCCGACGAGGACATGGTCGAAGACATTGCTGCTTCTGACTCCGCGAATTCGGCGAACGGCGACAGCCGCAAATAGCAACCCCCGCTTGGCAAATCCCCGCAAACAGCATATAAACAACGCCTGAGGAATCTCATGGCACAAACATTGCCCCTGCTTCCGACGTCGCTTGTCGGTTCTTATCCGCAGCCGGATTGGCTGATCGATCGCGAGAAACTCGGCAGCAGGCTGCCTCCGCGGATCCGGCTAAAGGAATTGTGGAGGGTTGCCCCTGAATGGCTCGAGCAGGCGCAGGATGACGCGACGCTGCTCGCCATCCGCGACCAGGAGCGCGCCGGTCTCGACATCATCACGGACGGCGAGATGCGCCGCGAGAGCTACTCGAACCGCTTTGCGACCGCGCTCGAAGGCATCGATATCGACAATCCGGGGAGGGGGATCGACCGCACGGGCAATCCGAACGTCGTGCCGCGGATTGCCGGTAAGATCCGGCGCAAGCATCCGGTCGAGGTCCGCGACGTCGAGTTCCTGCGGAAGAATACGGACCGGCCGATCAAGATGACGGTCCCCGGCCCATTCACCATGGCCCAGCAGGCGCAAAACGACTACTACAAAAGCGAAGAGGAAATGCTGGTCGATTACGCGGCGGCGGTGAATGAGGAGATCAAGGATCTCTTTGCCGCGGGCGCGGACGTGGTCCAGGTGGACGAGCCTTACATGCAAGCCCGCCCGGAGAAGGCTCGCCAGTACGCGGTGACGGCGCTGAACCGCGCGCTCGACGGCGTCAGCGGGACGACCGCCGTGCACCTCTGCTTTGGCTACGCCGCGATCGTCCATCAGCGCCCGACCGGATACTCGTTTCTACCCGAGCTTGGCGACACGAAGGCCAATCAGATCTCGATCGAGACGGCGCAATCGTCGCTCGATTGCTCCATCCTCGAAAAGCTGCGCGGCAAGACGATCATTTTGGGCGTGCTCGACCTCTCGTCCAATCATGTGGAAACGCCCGAGGTGGTCGCCGCGCGCATCCGGCGCGCGCTGCCGTTTGTCGATGCGGACCGGATGATCGTGGCTCCGGATTGCGGCATGAAGTATCTGTCGCGGGAAGCGGCCTTCGGCAAGATGAAAGCGATGGCTGATGGCGCGCGGATCGTACGCGCGGAGCTACAGGGACGGGCGGCCGGTCGCTAATCTTACATGCGGCGTGGTATAACGCGGGCTGGCTAGAACGGGATATCTTCGTCGGAGATTTCGGGACCGGCTGGAGCTGCTTCGTCCGGCGCAGGCCCGGATTCGAAGTCAGCGTCGACGGAGCGGCCTGCTGGAGCGCTGGCGCCGCCACCCGCAGCCGCGCCGGCGGCCATGCTTTCGGCGCGCGAAGTGAGCATACGCATCACGTTGGCGACGATCTCGGTGGTCGTGCGTTTCTGGCCGTCGCGCTTGTCTTCCCACTGGCGGGTCTGGATGCGTCCCTCGATGTAGACGAGCATCCCCTTTTTCAGATACTGCTGCGCGATCTCCGCAAGCTTTCCCCACAGGACGATGCGGTGCCATTCTGTGCGCTTCTGGCGCTCGCCCGAACGGTCTTTGAAAGTTTCATCGGTTGCGAGGGTAAAGTTCGCCACGGCCTGGCCGCCGGACGTGTAGCGCGTCTCGGGATCGCGCCCGAGCCGCCCGACCAGGATGGCCTTATTGACCGACATGGGCAGGAGTATAGCAGAAAGTCGGAAGCCAACGGTCGAGAGTTGAAGCCAGCCTGGCGCGGCCGCCGCGCCGTACGCACGGGACAATTCTGCTAGAATCCGCGCAAAGTTCCCAAAGCGAGGGCTTTGTTGTGCGCACTAGCCCCTAACGGCTTGTCGGGCGAGAGGTTGTCGAGGCGCCAATTTCGCGCAGCTTGGCTTGGGCGCGCGTGGCTTCGTCGGTGCCGGGATAGTGGCGCACGACTTCGCGCAGGTCGCGGATGGCGCTAGCCTTCATGCCGAGCTCGAGTTCGGCCATGCCTTTCTTCATCAGGGAAGCCGCAAGCTTGAAACTCTTGGGATAGTTCGCGAGCACATCGTCGTAAGCGGCGATAGCGCCCTTGAAGTCGTTCTGGGCGTACGCAATTTCGCCGAGATAGAACTGCGAGTTCGAAGCGAGATCGTTGGACGGGAAATTCTTGATGTAGTCGGAAAACTCCTGGCGCGAGAGGCTGTAGTTGCCGCTGCCGTAGTCGCGCAGGGCGTTTTGGTAGAGCGTGTCGGCGGAAGTCGGAGACGTCGCGGCTCCGGGCCCCGGGGCATTCACCGCACCCGGACCTCCCGGTGCAGCGGCGCCCGGCGCAGCCGCTCCCGGCGCGCCGCCCGAAACTTTCGCGTCGATGCTTTGCAGCAAGTTCTGCATGTCGGTCAACTGCTGTGAGAGTTTTCCGACGCGCGCCTGGACGTCCTGCAAATTGTCGGAGAGGCCCTGCGTCTGCTGGGTCATCGTGTCGATGCGCGCGCCGGTGTTCGCCTGGACTTCCTGCACTGTCTTTTGCAGCACGCCCATCTCGCCGTTCATCTTGCCGACGGAGTCGAGCGACTGCTGAACGAGCGTCCTAAGCGTGGCACTATTGGTGTCCAAGGCCGTGCGCAGATCCTGCTGCCCCTGGAGCAACTGCGCGACCTGCTGCTGTAGCTCGATCATCTCTTTTGAGACGGCGCCGGCAGGCTGGGGAGCGAGAATCGCTCCGCCGAGCGCTCCAAAGAACATCGCCGCGAATGCAAACACCACCGATCGTGTACGCAAGGGACTTCCTCCTTCGAGAATGTGACCGGGCTTCGTCCTAAGGGGCATCGTTTGCCTAACGGAATGCGCGAGCGGTGGGCCCGTCACAGAATCCCGGACCCGCCGCACGCGGTTGAAAGTTGGTTTCTAGTGAGCCAGGACGAAATGGGCCCGGCGATTCTGCTGCCAGCAGTCTTCGTTGTGTTCGGTGCAGACAGGCCGCTCCTTGCCCCAACTCACGGTTTCCATCCGGTCGGCGGAAATGCCGAGCGAGATGAGATAGTTCTTCGCAGCCTCGGCGCGACTTTGTCCCAGCGCGAGGTTGTACTCGGTCGAGCCTCGTTCGTCGCAATGGCCTTCGATCGACACGTGCACCTGCGGATACGACCGCAGGAATTCCGCGTCCTTCGTGAGAGCATCGCGGGCATCGGGCCGCAGTTCAGCCTTGTCGAGATCGAAGAATGCGTCCTTCACGTTCTGCGCGAAGAGGTCGCTCAGATTTGGCTGCGCGGGGGGAGCCGCCGCCGCCGCGGGAGCGGCGCTCACCTCGACGCGCGCGGTGGCGGTGGCGTTCCCGCCGGGCCCGGTGGCCGTAATTCTGTAGGTTGTAGACTCGGTCGGGTTGACGGGCGTCGCGCCCTGCGGCGCTACTTTGCCGACGCCGGGCTCGATGTCGAGATCGGTGGCATTTGTCGACGACCACGAGAGCGTCGCGGTCTGCCCTGGATTGATCGTTGACGGGGACGCATTCATCGTCACAGTGGGCTGCGCCGGAGGCGGCGCCGGGGCCGGAGCGGGCGGTGTCGCCGCTACCTGCTTCTTGCAACCGCTGCTGAAAACAGCAAAAGCGAAAAGACTAAGAAATACTGCGAACTTCCGAAGAGTACGGTGCTGCATGTACTGCCTCCTTTGGCGTTTCGCGAGGGCTTAGCGAAACGGCCTGGAATGGAGCTACTTGTCGAACATCACTAAGAAATAAAGCTTTCCCATATCTACTTGGGCCTTTCACCCCGCGTGGTGCGCGAGGCGAATCTTGGGACGGCCGGGCACGGAAAACGGCTACATCGAACCGAGTGCGATTACCGCTATCGCTGCGACCAGTTAGGCGACTCGTTCTGCGCCTCGAAAGTCAACTGGCGCGGCTGGCTGCCGTCAGCCAGCATGGACCATATCTGGCGCGTGCCCGTGCGCGTCGATTCGAAGACCAGATGGCGGCCGTCCAGCGCCCAACTCGGGCGTTCGTTGCGGGCTTCATCCTTCGTCAGCTCGACGAGCTGGTGGGTGATGATGTCCATCACGTAGATATCGTAGTTGCCGCTCGGGCGTCGCCAGCTAAATGCGAGCAATTGTCCATTTGGTGACCACGCCGGGTCGATGACGTAGCCCATGTCCGGCAGGTCGATTTTCTGCGTATCCGACCCGTCGGAGTCCGAAAGATAGAGGACCGGGTCGCCGCCGCGGTCGCTCACGAAGACCATTTGCTTGCCCGTCTTCGGATTCCACGCGGGGGATGTACTGACCCCGGCGCCGAATATGATGCGATGCAGGCGCGCGCCGTCCGACTGCGCCACATAAATCGACGGATTGCCGTTGAGGCTCGACATGAAGGCAATCTGCGAGCCGTCGGGAGACCACGCCGGGGAGCTGCTCGTTCCTCGATAGCGAGGGAAAGCAATCAGGCGATTCGCAGCCATCGAGTAGATGCAAATCTGCGCCGACGTGACCCCTCGAAAGGGGACGTAGCACGTGAATGCGATGCGCGTGCCATCGGGGGACCATCGGGGCGTCAGCGAAATCGAGTTGAGATGCGTCACCTGGTGCTGGTTCGCGCCGTCGTAGTCCATCACCCAGATTTCCTTGTTGCCGCCGCGCGCGCTGGCGTAGGCGATCTGCGTTTGGGCGATGCCCGGCTGGCCACCGCTCAGGACTGCAACGATGTCGTCCGCGAACTGGTGCGCAAGGCGGCGGGCGTCAGCATCGGTCGCAGCGCCGCGATAGATTTTCTGCAGCGCGAGCGGCGCGGCCGGATTGTGAACGTCGGAAAGAAAGCCCGCGAGGGCCAGGCCCGAGCCGTCGAGGGTCAGGTTGCCGTACGCCACCATGTACGCATTCGCCGGGGCCGCAGCCCAATCCTGCGCGTTGAGTTCGCTCGGCTGGCTTGGTACCTGCGTGGGATAAAAGCTCGGGCTGACGAGATCGAGAATGCCGGAGTAATCGAGATCGGCCCACAGCACGTCGTGAAGTGTCTTCGCGAGCGGCTGCGCTGCTGTCGAGCGGGCCACGGTGTCCGGGACGGCGACGCGCGCCTTGGTTACGCCAAGGCCGGTGCCCGTCTTGAACCAGTCCTGCGCCGCTGCGCCGCGGCTCAAAGAAAGTGCGGCGAGGGTAACTAAGACGAAAGCTGAGAGACGAAATCTTCGCGTCATCGTCATCAATATGCGCCTTTGACCGACTTGCTCATGCTGTCAGCGGTGAAAATCGAACCAGAACTCAACGTTCACCTCCGAACCGGAATACGCCGGGGGCAGCCGATCGAGCGGGCTCGATGCCTGCACCGCGCGAATGGCCGAGTTGTCGACGGAAGAGTTGTTGCTCGGGTGCGTGATCTGAATATTTGCGATCGTGCCGTTGCGCAGGATCGTGAACGTGACGATCACGCGCGGGGCATATGCCACGCTCGGGTCCACCGTCGACTGCAGCCAGTTGCTGCTGATTCGGCGCTGCACCGCCTCGACGTACCATGAAAACCGCGAGCCGAAATCTCCGCCGCCCACTCCGCTGAAGCTAAGCCCCGCCTGCGTTGCTCCCGTGGTCCCCATCGCGAAAGATGTGACGGGGATCGTCGGCGCGCCGCCTCCGCCGTAGGGAATCGCGTTGGTCGGGGGCGGTGTCGTATTCTCGAGCACTTTCGACGGGCGTGAAACGTATTTCGGGGGTTTGTTGCGCTCGAATTTCGGTATCGGCGTGGCGTCGGGTTCGGGTTTTGGCTTGGGTTGCGGTTCGGACTTGAACAGACCTTTCGATTCGTCAACCACGCGATTGGGCGATTCCACTTCGGGGCTGGGAAGCGGAATGGCGGGCACGCTGCCCACGATGCCGACGGTGACCGAGCCTCCCGGGCCGCCCCAATCCTGCCCGCGGTGCGAAAGAAAGGTTGAAACAGCGGCCACCGCCGCGATCACAACGTGCAGAAGCAGGGAAATCAGGATAAACCGTCTGAGAGTTTCGTCCGGTCGAGTTATGGCTATCGACGACATGTCATTGCGCCTGCGGCCGCTCGCTGAGCGGCTGCGTCACCACGCTGATGTTTTGGATGCCGGCCTGGCGCAACGTGTCGACCACCGTGGCCCAGCTCCCGAACGGCACGGTCTCGTCGCAGCGGACGTACACGGCCTGCGTCTTCGGGTTGCGGGATTGCGCGACCACCTGCTGGCCCAGGTCGTGAATGTTGATCGGCTTGTCGTTCAAATAGACGCGCTGTCCGCGGTCGATCGTTATTACCATCCGGAGCTCGGTAAGTTCCTTCACCGTCTTCGTCTTCGGGACGTCCACTTCGATCCCCGATTGAAGGATTGGCGCCGTAATCATGAAGATGATCAGCAACACGAGCACCACGTCGATGAACGGCACCATGTTGATTTCCGATAGCGACGTGCCGGTCTCGTTCTGGAGTTGCGGCATGGGGATGCTCTATGCGTTGCTGCTGTAAAGCGTTTCGACCTTCGCGACGAACTCCGACGCAAAGTTGTTCATCCGCGCCGCGATGGAGCGGATGCCTTGGAGGTAGTGGTTGTAGGCGATCAACGCCGGGATTGCCGCGGCAAGACCGGCAGCGGTTGTGATCAGCGCCTCGGCAATACCCGGGGCGACTGCGCGAAGGCTGGCCGTGCCTGCATCGCCCAGGCCGGTGAATGCGTCCATCACGCCCCAGACGGTCCCGAAAAGTCCGATGAAAGGTGAAACCGACGCGATCGTCGCGAGCGTGGACATCCCTCGTTCGAGGCGGCGCACCTCATCGCTGGCGGCCACCTGCATCTCGACGCCGATGGCATTCGCGTTTTTCACTTTGCCGCCGCCCCCGCTTGGCCGGGGACTCGCGCCGTCGAGTTGCGCCGCGAGCTCCGCGTAGCCGGCATCATAGACGGCAATCAGCGGCGTGCCGCCGGACCCGGCGCGAAGTGTCTTGGGATTCGGAAGCCCTCCGCCCGCGCGGAACATTTGCACGAATTGGGTGGTCTTGCGGTCCATCCCGCCGAGCTGGTGCCATTTTTGAAGAATGAGCGCCCAGGAAAAAACGGAGAGAATCAGGAGAATTCCGAGAATAACGCGAGCAAGCCCGCTCGTCTGTTCGAGAAGCGTGAGCGGATTGGCGAAAAAAAGAAGCGCCAGGCCAGAAATGACTTCCTCCCCCAGAAAGAACTTTTTCGCCGGGCAAAATCTACCGTAGCACAACGCCATCCAGATTCAAACATATCAGACGCACGAGACAGGATTCTTGCTGCCTGAATGGACACAGGGAGTGCCTGAAAAAGTCCTGGAATCTGCGAGTCCGCGACGCCGCATGACGCGGCCGGGGCGCCCACGAAGCGCGGGCGCGCTATACTGCGATCAGGTCGTTCGATTGCCGCAGGCGGAAGCGTGAAGTGGAAAACGAATCAAAGCGCATGCCGGGTGAGCGCGTCTTCCTCTCCGCCGAATGGCGGGACCTCGTGATGTTGAACTACGAAGTGGATCCCGGCCTCCTTATAAGACACGTCCCGCACGGCACCGAACTGGATGCCTTCGGGGGCAGGGTATACGTCAGCCTCGTCGGTTTCCGCTTTCTCCATACCAAGCTGTTCGGGATTCTTCCGATCCCTTTCCACGACGAATTCGAAGAGGTCAATCTTCGCTTCTATGTCCGGCGTCGCGACCCCCAAGGAGATCGCCGGGGCGTCGTTTTCATTCGCGAGATTGTGCCGAAACGTGCGGTGGCGCACGTGGCCCGGCTGGCTTATGGCGAGAACTATGTCCGCCATCCGATGCGCCACACCGTCCGCAGGAATGGCACTGGCATAACCACGGAATATCAATGGCGAGTCGAACGCGAATGGTGCAGCTTGCACGCGGAGGCCTCGGACACACAGGCCTACGCGGCGGAAGGCAGCGTCGAACAATTCATCTCCGAGCACTATTGGGGTTACGCTGCGCAACGCAACGGCGGCTGCGTGGAATACCACGTGTCGCACGTGCCGTGGCGCGTTTGGACAACTACCACGGCCGGTTTTGGAGGCGATGGCACGTTGCTCTACGGTCCCGAACTAGCTGCGATTCTTCGTCGGCCGCCCGACTCTGCGCTCATCGCCGAGGGCTCGCCGGTGCTCGTCTTCGCTGGCCGGCGCATCTCTTAGCGCCTCTTGTAACATCCACGGCGTTGCACGCGCGGAACTCTCTGCAACCTTTTGCCGATTCGCGTGTTTTACTGGAGCTAGGAGATAGGTGACGCGATGAAGCGTCCAGCCGAGCGAACTAGGGAATAATCTTCTTCCCCACCTCCGGATATAAGCCGCTGACGCACTGCGGGCAAAGCCCATGGCTGAAAGTCACATCGGAATGCTGGGCGATGTAGTCTTCGACCTGAGTCCAGTAGCCCTTGTCGTCGCGGATTTTCTTGCACCCGGCGCAGATCGGCAGCAGTCCAGCGAGCGTCTTGACGTTCGCCAGCGACTTGTAGAGTTCGACGATCAACCGGTCGCGTTCTTCTTCCACAAACTTGCGCTCGGTGATGTCCCGCAGAACAACGATGCCACCGTGCGGCCGCCCCGCTCCGTCCAGCAGCGGCCTGCTGGAAGCGAGGTGCCAGCGCCCGCCCTCCCAGCCGGGAGGCCGGATATACACCTCGAGATTGTCGACCGATTCGCCACGAAGGGCAGCACGCGCGAGGGGTAGCTCCGCGGCAGGGACAGGCGTCGTTTTGTCGCCCCGAAAAACGCCAAACGCCTGCGGCCATTCCTCCGGCTGCACGTCGGGCGGCACCTTGAGGTGGTATCGCGCAGCGACGGCATTGCGCAGAATAATGTTCCCCCAGCGATCGGATACCAGGATTGCGTCGCTGCTGCTGTTCAATACGGACCGAACGAGCCTCTCCTGCTCTATCAACGCGCGCTCGGCCCGCTCCCGAAGCGAAAGCTCACGGTTGATGAATACGAGTGCCGCGATCAACACCGTGAAAAACGACACGGCGAGAGCGGTCTCAAGTCGGAATGTCAGCCGAACGTTGGCCGCTGCGGCAGCCAAACGCGGCACCAGAAGTCCGGATTCAGTGTCATGGAAACCCCGCTGAAGCTCCGAGATCTGTTCTCCCAGCTGGCCCCCTTGCTTCCCCATCGCGGCCTGGGCCTCACGGTCGTCTCCGCTTCCACTGCTCTGGTGTAGCTCGATCGATTGTTTGAGAATCGCGAGGCGCGTCTGGATCAGCGGTTCGAGCGCACGGAGACGCTGCTGCTGGCTGGGATTGTCGGCGGTGATCCGGCGGAGATCGTCCAGATCCGTTTGCGTCGCGCGGCTCGCCTCTGCGAAAAGGTCCAGCTGCTTCGGGTTGCCGAACAGTAGGTATCCTCGCCGCGCCGCGATGGCGTCGGACAGATGCGAAGACATCGACGCGGTCTTCTCTAGCACTTCGCGGGTATGCGAAACCCACGCCTCGCCTTGGACCAGTCGCGCAGTTTCTCGAAAGGAAACAAAGCCGATACTGGCCAGAGCCAGCAGAGCCACCGCGAACACGATGTTCGTCTTGGTTCTGAAGCTGAGTGGAAGCATGGATCCTCCTCCCAGGGACTGGATACGATGAGAGATGAAGGATCGTCTGTGACGCAGATCACCGATCTGACGTTCATCGAGCCAGCTGTGCACCGTATGCTAGAATTCGGGGGCGATGGGCAAAGCGTTCGATATTCGAGTGGAGACCCTGGCGCGTGACGTGCCGGTGGCCGCCGCCACGTCGGCTCGGGAGGCCAGCGCGGCGAACGGCAAACGATTCTACATCGAGACGTTCGGCTGCCAGATGAACGTCCACGACTCCGAGAAGGTGGCGGGCGTGCTGCTCGAGCGCGGGTATCGCGCCGCGGAAAATCTCGCGCAGGCCGATCTCGTCTTCTACAACACGTGCAGCATCCGCGAAAAGGCCGCGCAGAAGGTCTTCTCGCGCCTCGGCGAGTTTCGCTACGCGTCCCCGCAGAAGGTGATCGCGGTGCTGGGTTGTCTCGCGCAGCAGGAAGGCGAAGAAATCTTCGAGCGCGCGCCGTGGGTGAGCCTGGTCTGCGGTTCGGCGAGCTACCGAAAACTCCCCGAGCTGCTGGCGGAGCTCGAAGAGGGCGGGCGGCGCGTGATGGGCCTTGATCTCGAAACGGATGAGACCTTTGAGACGGAAGTCACGCGGCGCGACAATCCCTTTCGGGCGTATCTCACGATCATCGAGGGCTGCGACTACGCCTGCTCCTACTGCGTCGTCCCGCACACGCGCGGGCCCGAGCGGAGCCGCGCCAGCGATTCAATACTCGCGGAAGTGCGCCGCCTGGCGGATGCGGGCTACACGGAAATCCAGTTGCTTGGCCAGACGGTGAACTCGTACCGCGATCCCTCGCCGCGGGGAATGGATTTCGTCGCGCTGCTGCGCGCGGTCGCCGCGGTCGAAGGCATCCGGCGCGTGCGGTTCACCACTTCGCATCCGAACGATTTTCACCGCGGGATCGTCGAAGCAATCGACGCGATCCCTACGCTCTGCGACCACGTCCATCTTCCCGTGCAGTCCGGATCGACGAGTATCCTGCGCGCCATGCGCCGCACGTACACGCGCGACGAATACCTCGAGAAGATTTCGTGGATTCGCGCCGCGCGCCGATCGATCAGCCTGACCACGGACATCATCGTCGGCTTCCCCGGCGAGACGGGAAAAGACTTCGAAGACACTCTGACGCTGCTCGACGCCGTCGGCTACGACGGGGTCTTCTCATTCAAATACTCGCCGCGTCCCAACACGACGGCATCTTCGATGGCCGATGCTGTGCCGGAGGAAGAGAAGAGCAGGCGGCTCGCAGTTGTGCAGGATCGCCAGCGCCAGATTCAGATAGCGCGCAATCAAAAGCTGGTCGGCGCGACGTTCGAGGTCCTTGTGGATGGGCGTCACGCGGCGCGCGGGCAGTGGGCCGGCCGCTCGACGAGCAACCGCATGGTAAATTTCACTTCGCCTCGCGAAAACCTTCTGGGACAATATGTGCAGGTCAAAGTAACGCGCGCGGCTCCGAATAGCCTCGTAGGCGACGAAGTGGTATAAGCAGGAAGCGGCAGTCATAACCGGAGGCCACCATGGAACTCGAGGTCAAGATCAGGGGATTGATGATGGACCCCATGACCAATATGCCGGTGGTCGTCCTGAAGGAAACGCAGGGAAGCGGCATCCTACCGATCTGGGTGGGCGTTTACGAAGCGAACGCCATCGCTCTGGAAATCGAAAAGGTCCAAACGCCCCGGCCCATGACCCACGACCTGCTGAAGAACGTCCTCACCGGCCTGAACGTCCACGTGCAGCGCGTGGTCGTCTCCGATCTGAAAGACGACACGTTCTACGCGCTGATCTGGATGGAGCGCGACGGCCAGACAATTTCGATGGACTCGCGCCCGAGCGACGCGCTCGCCCTCGCCCTTCGCCTCGATTGCCCGATCTTTGTAGAGGATCAGGTGCTGAAGAGCTCCAAGATAGCCGGCGCGGCCTCCGAGAAAGGCTCCAACGAGGAATTGCGCAAGTGGCTTGAGAATCTGAACGACGAGGATCTCGGCCGCTACAAGATGTAGTCTGGCGCGCTTCGTGCCGCCCGCGGTTCTACCTTCACATGTATCCGTGCTTTGAGAGCAGGCTGACGACGATTCCGGTTAAGGTGTCCTGCGCGGCATGCTGCATCATTCCCGGCCGCAGGCTTTTGCGCATTACCGCCAGCGCGCCGAACAGCGCGCCGTACACCGTGATCGTCACAACGCCCTTCCATCCCTGATAGGCGTGCGCTGCGCCGAACACCACGGCTTGCAGCGCGACGGCGACTCCCTGCTTCCCCGTCAGTGCCAGGAACTGCCTTTGCAGGTAGCCGCGAAACAGGAACTCTTCGGAGAATCCCGCCGTTACCGACAGCAGGACCCAACCGATCATTTCCGCGCCGGTCTGCGGCAGCATCAGTTTCATCGCTTTCATGGCCGTGGGATTCTCGCGGAGGATGATGCTGGTCGTCACCAGGGCCATCAGCACGACCCCCCAGAAAACCAGCGCCACGCCCGCGTCTCGAAAAAAGTCTCCGACGCGCTCCCACCTGCCTCCGATCAGATCGCGCATGCGCTTGCCCCGAGGCCGGAGACCGAACAACCACACGTAGCCGACCATCGCGAGCTCCATCACGATCGACGCTGCGTACAACCCCATCCGGTTTACGTGCTCGGGCGTGCCCCGGCCGAGCTGCAGCGCGTCCGCGGCCGCCAGCACCAGGAGAAAAACGAGAAAAAAGACGGTGTGCCACCAGGGCGCGACCGCATCGCGGTCCGTGACCTGCGGCGTTTCTGTCGGCGTGGTTGCCATGAAGGCAGGCTCGCATTGCGAGCAGCCGAGTGTACCAAGCTGGGACGCCTCGCAAATCGTCAAATTTCTCTTGCGTTCAGCCGGGCAGAGTGGGTACAGTGAGCCTACTCGTAGTAGGGCGACGGCTGCATGGCGCTATATATGGGCCTGGCGTTGCCACACGGGGAGCGAGGGGCAAAGGATTGACCTGCGTCCTGGCAGTTGCCAATCAAAAAGGCGGCGTTGGAAAGACCACTACATCCATCAATCTTGCCGCCGCCATCGCGCTGAAGAAGAAAAAGACCCTCCTGATCGACCTCGACCCGCAATCCAACGCTACGATCGCCTTTTTTAACCCCGGCGAAATTCAGAGCACGATGTTCGACGTCTTCGCCGATCATCCGGCCGAGATGTCCAAGGTCATCCGCCCGACCAAAGACCCATACCTGTTCGTTGCGCCGGCGCGGCTTGCACTCGCGCGCCTCGAGCAGCAGCTCGCGGGCCAATTCGACGCGCCGTTCAAACTCAAGGACGCGATCTCGCCGATCCTTAAGGATTTCGAGTTCATCGTGGTGGACACGCCGCCGGCGCTCGGCATCCTCACCGTCAATGCGCTCGTCGCGTCCACGCACCTGCTCGTGCCGATTCAGGCCGCCTACTTCGCGATCGAGGGCACCGACGATCTGCTCGAAACCTACGGCCGCATTCGCTCGCGTCCAAACCCGGATTTGAAGGTCCTCGGCGTTGTGATCACGCTCTTCGACAAGCGCACCAACATCTCGCGCGACACCCACGAGCAGATTCGCGCCACTTTCGGGAACGCGCTCTTCAAAACGCGCATCAGCAAGAACGTCCGCCTTGAGGAAAGCCCGGCCTACAAGGAAACGGTATTTACCTACGCGCCGAAATCTTCCGGCGCCGAAGAATACAAAAAGCTTGCCCAGGAGGTATTGCAACGTGTCCAAGAGGATCGGGTTGCCCGTCACTCTCAAGATGCGGCATGACGCGCATTACGTAGAAACACTGACCAGCTTCAGCGGCGCGTCCGTCGGCCGCATGATCCCGATCGACAAGATTCGCCCGAACCCGGAGCAGCCGCGCAAGAATATCGGCGACATCCGCGAGCTGACGGATTCGATCCGCCAGAAGGGCGTGCTCGAGCCGCTGCTCGTCCGCTTCGTTCCGCGCGAAGACACCTACTACATCATCTCGGGCGAGCGCCGCTATCACGCCTCCATGGCCGCCGGCCTGCACGAAGTGCCCTGCATCGAGAAGATCGCGGACGACGCCGAGACTCTCGAAATCGCGCTGATCGAAAACCTCCAGCGCAAGGACCTCACCGCGTTCGAAGAGGCCGACGGTTTGCAGCGCCTCGCCGACCAGTTCGACTACACGCACGACGATATCGCGAAAAAAATCGGCCGCTCGCGCTCCTCGGTCACCGAAACGATGTCCCTGCGCGTCATCCCCGAGGATGTCCGCCGGGCGTGCATCGACAACGGAATTATCTCGAAGTCGCTGTTGCTCCAGGTCTCGCGCCAGCCCACCGAAAAGAAGATGCACGACATGGTCCACCGCATCGTGCAGGGCGGACTGACCCGCGACGAAGCCCGCCGCGCGCGCAAGGAAGAAACCGAATCCGCGCCACGGCCTCAGCCATTCGTCTTCGACTTCGAGGCCGACGACGGCGCCTTCCGCATCCGCCTCCAATTCCGCAAGAGCCACGTCGGCAACGAAGAGCTCGCCGCGGCGCTGCGCACGGTCCTGCGCCGCCTCGAATCCGGCTCGCTTTCCTCCTCTGCCGCATAACTGGCGACAACAATCGCTGCCATTCCGAGCGGGGCCCCGCGCGGTCTCGCTTGGCGCGTCCGTGTTTGACGTGCGCGAGGTGCAGGAATCTGTTGTGCTTTTTCCCCTGAGTTGCTGCGATCAATTCCCGCGCGGCGGCCGGCGCTCAGTTCCGCCCCATCGACGCGCTCGCCGGGCTCGTCAGCGAGTTGTAGATTGTCTCGATGAACGCGTCCGTATTGACGAAGTTGCCGGAATACTTCTGCCACGGCGCGAGGACCTTTTCTTCCTTCATCTGAGCGAGCGTCTTATGCTCGGCCAGCGCCTTTTGCACCGCCGCAGTCGTATCCTTCAGCAGCTGCGCGTACGCGCGCAGGTCGTCTATGGTTGCGAGCGCTCCGTGGCCCGGGATGATCTTCACATCCTGCGGAAATTCGGTGATGGCTTTTTCGCACGCGGCGATCATGCCCTGCACGCTCCCGCCTCCGTTCACGTCGATGAACGGAAATCCGTAGCGCACGAACTCATCGCCCATGTGCACCACGCCATTTTTGGAGAAGAAAATCACGGAGTCGCCGTCGGTGTGTGCCCCCGGAAAGTGCATCACGCGGATGTCATCGCCGTTGACGTGCAGCGTGATCCGGTCGTCGTAGGTAATCACGGGCAGCGCCGCCTTCGGCTGCGCCGGCTGCTGGGTGTGGATCGCACCGCCGGGGCCGTTGCCGATCGAGCTGCCGTCCTCGAGCCGCTTGCGCAGGTTATCGTGAGCGATGATCGTAGCGCCCGCCGCGGCAAACGCCGCGTTCCCGTTGGTGTGGTCGCCGTGGTAGTGCGTGTTGATCACGAACCGCACCGGCTTGTCCGTCGCGCCGATGTTCTTGAGCGCGGCTTGAATCTTGTCCGCCAGCGGCGCGTATTCCGTGTCCACGATCACGATCCCGTCGTCGCCCACCGACGCGGCGATGTTCCCGCCCGCGCCCTCCAGCATGTAGACGTTCCCTGCAACCTTCGTGACCTTGATTTCGACCTTCGAGAAATCCTGCGGCTGTTGGGCCAGCGCGAGCCCGGGCAGAAGGAGCAGTGCAAGGACGCAGAGTTTGCGCATTCGTATCCTCCCCAGAACTGCCGGGATTCTACCATCGAACTCACTTGCGCTGTCATCCCGAGCGGAGTGGCTGCGTGTTTCTTCCGCGGTCCCGGTTTTGAGGGGCGCGCGGCTACGCAACGAGGAATCTGCTCTTCATACGTCTCGTTGTTGCCTGCGTAGGACCGTTTCGCCGCAGGAGCGCGGCGCTTGTTGGAGGGCAGAGTTTGCCAGATAGCCGATTCTTGGCTTTCTCAAGAATGGTACCTGGCAAACTTTCCTGAAGCTGCGATGGAGAAAACGTTAAAAAATGCTGATCGAGATGCGTACGCCGGGATGAGCAGGGTTGTACATGTAATACCCGTTATCGACGTACAGGACGTAAACGTCATCCGTGTAGGCCCAATCGCTCGGCCAGGGATCGACGAACCCGAATGAGTAGCCGCCATACGAGAAGCGCCGATGCTGATAATCGCTTTGGCTAACGTGGAATCTGTGCCCGCTGCCAAAATTGGACGCGTAATGGGCGTCAGAAATACGGCCATGCGTGCCACCCGCAGGCTGCGACTGCTGCGCGCGCACCTGCTGTGTGCGCTGTTGTTGTGCCGGCTTGGCCTGGGCGTGTTGTTGCTGTGCTGGCTTGGCCTGGGCGTGTTGTTGCTGTGCTGGCTTGGCCTGGGCGTGTTGTTGTTGTGCCGGTTTGGCCTGGGCGTGCTGTTGTTGTGCCGGCTTGGCCTGCTGTTGTGCGGGCTTGGCCTGGCTCTCCGCCGGTTTGGCCTCCTGCTTAGGCTCTTCCTGCCCCTTTTCTTGCGCGTAGGCGGAAGCAGTGGTTCCGAGAAGCAAGAGCAGTACTGCTGTAGGGATTGCGAGTTTCATGTGTGTCACCTCAAATTTGAATTCGTCCGTAGTGTAACGATTCGAGACTGGGTCGTCTGTCTCAAATAGAACAAATTTCAACTCTGCCCTAAGACTCCGCGTTTGCGCCTCGCCGTTCGAGGCGGGGGATGGGGACGCAATGAGGAATCTGCTCTTGGGCTCAGATTTCCCGGTCTCTCGTCTCTCGCTTCTCGCCCCTCGCCCCTGCTATCCTTATGCCCATGGAACTGACGCCACAACAGAAAGACATTCTCGACCGCCTCCGCTCGCGCGGCCTCGAAATCGTCGCCTTCCCTATGTTCGAAAGCCTGGTCGGTGTACGGAAAGGGAACTGCGCCGCGCTGCTGGCCCCGGCTGGGCCGAGTGGCTTGATGATTCAGGGCGAGCCGACCTATCTCGTCGGCGGAAACCTCAGCGCCCGCGTCATGCGCGTCAACGGCCACTACTTCGTGCGCAAGCAGGAACAGCTCGAAGCTACCCCCGAACGCATCGCCGAACTCGACGCCTTCGCCGCCGAACTCGCCTCCGCTCTCCTCCCAGTCGCCTGACAGCGAAAGTCTCACCTTCGCGGTCCGAGCGACGGGACCTATACCGCAGCGTTCGCTTCGCCGGTTTCCGATACCGTCACACAAATATTCAACTCCACTCCGGGAAGCAACAAAGGATGGAAACGGCGATTGGGTCCGCGTATTCGAGGTAACACGATCGACTGAAATCGCCGTCAGTTGAAGTCGTCAGTCGCGGTAGACGAATTGAAGCTCAATGCCCGCCACGTCGATGATGTCGCCCGATGAAAGCTTGGTGGGGTGCACGATGGGCTGACCGTTGACGCTCGGCACTTTGTCGGCAGCGCCGATATAGTAGGAATTGTCCTCCCGGCGATTGATCTGCGCAGCGACCTTGGGCGCAAACCAACCCTTTAGTTTCACGGTCGCCATGGCCGATTTTCCAATCACTGTGAGCTTGTCGTTGAGCGTATATTCCCGCTGGTCGGTCTTGCCTCTCCGCACGACGAGCGTGGGCACTTTCAACCGGGCCGGCGCCACCTGTGAGCTTTCTCCAACTGCAGCAACCTGCTGAAGCAAATCCCGCCGTGCCTTCGTGTCGAGCATCACGGTCTCATTGATTTTCGGCGCCGCCGGCCGTGCATCTCCATTCCCGGCGCCCGAACCGTTCGGCTCGCGCGACTCCGAGACCACGATCGTGTGTTTTCCCAGCACGACCGAATCGCCCGGTTTGAGTGTGACCATTTTTATGCGCTGCCCGTTCACGAACGTCCCATTCAGGCTGCCGAAGTCCTCGAGCATGAGCCGCCCCTCTTCGTGGAAAACTCGCGCGTGGTAGTGCGACACCGCCGGATTGTCGATCACCAGGCCGTTGTCCGGAGAACGGCCGATGCTGACTTCGCTCGAGCCAACCGGGACTTCCTTCAATACGGAGTTTTCGAACTTCAGCACGAGTTTCGGCATTTTAATCTCCTCGATGAAACGAAATCCGCATCCCAAATTTGAAATTCATGGCCGTACTTCGCTATGCAAAATCCTTGAGCCACTTGCCAATTCGCGCGAAAGCCCCCACCGGCTTCGCAGCACAACGCAGGACGATGGCTGTAACGTTGTCTCCGCCGCCCGCCTGCTTCGCGAGGTCCACCAGGCGATCGGCGGCCTCTTGCGCGTCGTCGCTTTCGCCGAGTACCGCGGCGATTTGGGCGTCGGAAAGCTCGCGCGTGAGTCCGTCGGAGCAAAGCAGCAGGGTATCGCCCTCCATGGAAGGCTCCTCGCTCACGTCCACGTCGACTTCCGGATCGATGCCAATTGCCCGGATCAGGACGCTTTGCAACGCGCTGCTGCCAGCCTCCTGCTCGGTCATGCGCCCCTGTCTCATCTGCTCGGCGACGAATGAGTGGTCGCGGGTGAGCTGCTCGAAGGCGTCGCCGCGCAGGCGATACGCGCGGCTATCTCCGACGTGCGCCAAGCTCATGCGCTGGTCGGCGAAGCAAACCGCTACCAGCGTGGCTCCCATCTTGCCTTCCGCGCCATTTTGCCGCGCCGTCTCGTGTACAGCTTGATTTGCCAGGCGAATCGCGCTGGCCAAGCGATTCGACGCCTCAGAAAGTCCGTCCACGCGTTCGCCGACGAGTGGGAGCGAGGGGCTCGCAACGGCGTCTCGGCAGTGCCCGAGAACCGTGTCCACGGAGAGGCGGCTCGCCACTTCGCCGAACGCGAGCCCGCCCATGCCGTCCGACAGCACGAAGAGGCTGATGTCCGGCGCCAGGCCAAAGCTGTCCTCGTTGTTTTCGCGGACACAGCCGGTGTCGCTCTGCGCTCCGAATTCGACTTCGATTGTCATGTCCGCGTCTGGCCGATCGATCTCGTTTGCGAGTTGCGCCATTAGGAGCCGGTTATTGACTCAGTCCTGGATTCGGCCTCGGGTTCTGGTTCAGATCGTGATTTCCCGTTGGCGCTCTCATGATGTGCGCGTTCGGGAAGCCCTGCGTCTGAAGCTGCTGCAAGACGTTCTGGAGTCGCTTTCCGCCAAATGGCCCGGTCAGGACAACAAAGAACTCGCCCTGGTTGTTATGCCTTGGTATCACGACCGTTGGCAGCCGAAGATCTTCAATTTTCTTCGCCGTATTTTGTGCGCGGTCTTCGCGCTCGAATCGCCCTACCCATACATAACCGTCATTGGCGATTACAGGGGACGCCGCAGCAGGAGGAGTCTCGCCGAAGGCCTTGTCGGCGTGCTGCTGCACGTCTTGAGGCGCAAGATTTTCCGCATGAATCTGCGGTGGATTTTTCGCGGGGGCGGGTTCCTGGGCCGGAGGCGCATCCGCCACCGCGGGTTGCGCCGCATCTGGCGCGGGCGCCGGGGGCTCTGTGGCGGCTGGTGTCGCGGACGGCGCCGCCTTTTTTGGCGCCGCGGGCTGCGTTGCAGGTTGCGGAGCGGGAATGTCGAGCGCAAAATCCGGCGGCTTCGGCGCGGGGAGTTGAGCGCCCGCCAGAAGATTCGCCGCAGCTCGGGTGACCTGCACCCAGCGCCACCCCGCGAGAGTAACGAGCGCAAGTGCGCCTCCGAGCAGAAGCCACCCAATCGGAGACGTCCGTTTGCGCGCCGCCGTCGGTGCGCGCAAAGGCTGCGAAGACAAGGGGAGCGTTGCGCGGCCCGGAGGCGCGGCAGGAACGCCCACAGACGCAGCGGCCGGCACCGTCGCCACTCCCCGAGAGCGAAGAGCATCCCCGAGTTCCGCAATCGATTGGAAGCGCTTGGCAGGCTCCTTCTCGATGCATCTTAGGATCGCGCGCTCGATCGAGACGGGCACCGTCGGATCGACTTCGTGAGGCGGAGTCGGCGATTCGCGCATCTGCTTCAGCGCGACCGCGACGGCATTGTCGGCGCGGAACGCCTGCTGGCCCGTGAAAATTTCATACATCATCAAGCCCAGCGAGTAGATATCGGTGCGATAGTCGACCGGCTTCCCGGCCACCTGTTCGGGAGCCATGTAGGCGGGCGTGCCGAGAATCGAGCCCGTAAGCCGCGTGACGGCTTCCATCGAGCGCGCGATGCCGAAATCCATGATCTTCACGTTGCCCTGGGCGTCGATCATCACGTTCTCAGGCTTTAGGTCGCGATGAACGATTCCCTGGGCGTGCGCTTCTTTGAGGCCCGAGCAGATTTGCAGCACCAGATCGACGGCTTTGCGCGGTGGCAGGCCCCCGAAGCGGTCCAGCACCGATCGCAAGCTCTCTCCCTCGACGAACTCCATCGAGGTGTATGCAATTCCGCCGATGCGGTTGAACTCGTGAACCCGGCAGACGTTCTTGTGCGTGATTTTGCGGGCAAAGAGGAGTTCGTTTTTGAACCTCTCCATCATCGCCTGGTCCGAAGCGATCTCGGGCTTTAGAAGCTTCAGGGCGACGATCTCGCCGGTTTCTCGGTCGCGCGCTTTGTAGACGTTGCCCATGCTCCCGTGGCCAGCTTCGGCCAGGATGTCGTAGCGCTGCGATATGGCTGCGAGCGCCGTGGAACTGAGCTCGGGAGCGCGCTCAGGCGGCGCGGTCGGTTCCGGATTCGGAGCGTGCGCCTCAGGGACGTCGCCAAGAATCACTGTCCGCTGATCGCTTCCAGCCCGCGAATTGTCCGGAGCAGGGAAGCCCCTGTTCGGATTGGTCGGTTCACTCATGATGCGGCTTATTTAGAATAGGGTAGAAGCCGCCAGTTGGTGATCAATCGCCGGAAAGTGTGAAGAAAAAGTACCCAGTACCAAAGTTCTAGTCGCTCACATCGACAGCCGTTAGGCATCGGACAAGCCGCGGCCCGCTGCTTCTTGATTCGGATCCCGGGCGGCCTGAAGATGGCACTAGGGTCGCATCGATGCCTAGATTCCTGATCCATCGTTCCGGCGAAGATTCGCGCGTTTTCGAGCTGCCCGGGAATCGTCCGATCTCGATCGGCCGCGCCAAATCGAGCAGCCTGGTGCTGGATAACGCCAGCATCTCGCGGCTGCACGCCGTTGTGCGCTCGACGCCCGACGGCCAATGGCAAATCATCGACCGCGCCAGCTCGAACGGCATAAAGGTCAACGGCGTCGCGGTGAAAGAAGCGGTGCTGCGCGCGAACGATGAGCTCATCCTCGGGGAATACCGGATTCGCTTCTTCGAGGACTCCCCGGCGCGCAACATGGTCACGTACGGGACCGCGCAGCTTCCTCCGCGATTCGCCCGCGTGCTCTCCGAGCCTGCATATTCGGCCTCGTTCCTCCCAGTTCAGCCTGTGGGGAACCTTGCTTCTCCCGACGTCGAGCGCCATGCGAACGCCGAAGAACGCCTGCGCGCGCTGGAACACGAGAATCGCCTGCTGACGCTTCTCTATCGCGTCAACCGGTCGCTTGGCGAGCTGACCACGGTGGAAGACATCACGCACCGCATCCTCGACCTTGTTCTCGAAATCGAGGGCGCGGAGCGCGGCTTCGCGATGCGGTTCGATCGGTACACGATGGGCCGCAACGACCTAAGCCAGGGCGGTTACGGCTTCGAGCCTGCGATCATCCGCTATCGGCCGGGGACGAAGGCTCTCTCCGCCCAGGGCGCGCCGCAGCTCACCATTTCGCAGAGCATCATTCGCCAGGTGATCAACGGCGGCTTGCCGCTGTTGGTCTCGGACCCGCAGGCGGACCCGCGCCTTTCGGCCAGCGAGAGCATTGCGGCCGCCGGGATTCAGTCCGCGATGTGCGCGCCCCTCGGTGTCAAGGACCGGCACTTCGGTCTGCTCTACGTCGACAATCTCTCCCGCCGCGGCATGTTCACCGTCCAGGACCTCAACGTGTTCACTGTGATTGCGGCGCAGGCGGGACTCGCGATCGATCGCGCCCGCCCGAGCGAAGAAGAAATCGAGCAGCCCCAGCTCTCCGCCGCCCTCGAATAATCTCCCACTCTGCCTTCCTCTTCGGTAGGGGCACGGTCCGCCGCGGCGGACGCCCGGGCAGAAAGGGCTCTCAGGTCGACGGCTAGTCGAGCCTGGGAGATCAGATCCTCAGCTGCGCGCCGCGACCCAACCCCGTTGTCATCCCGAACCCAGCCGCGTCTGTGGCGGATGGGGGTGAGGGATCTGCTATTGGTTTGGGTTCCGTGGGGGCGTATCTCAAACGCATCTCTTGCGTCCCGGACGAACCTGCGGGACGAGGAATCTGCTGTTGCCTTCCGATGCCTTTCAAAGGTAAAACCGGGTAACCGCACCACCCACAGAGGTGATGGTTTCAAGAGCCGGAGGGACCCGCATGAAAGCCTCGCGCAATTTGATCAGGCCCTTGCTTATGGTCGGCGCCATGCTGGCAGCATTCATGGGACACGCCGCTGCCCAACAGCCGCCCGTGCGCTTCGCAGGCGCGCCCTGCGTCACCCCGCCGCTCCTGCACTGTCCCGACGCCGACTGCTCCGCGGACAGGGAAATCAACCAGGGCCCGGTCGTCGAGATGAAAACGCGCCGCACGTACTTCCTCGACTATCCGTGCGACCTCAAGCCGGGCGAGAAGGTCACGCTGATCCTCAGCATTCACGGCGCCGGGGCGTTTGGCAACTGGCAGCGCCACTATTTCCCGCTCCTCGACTACGTGGACAAATACCGTCTCGTCGTCGCCACGCCGAATTCGCCGACGCACGTGTGGTCCACGGCCGACGACGAGTACCTTCAGAATATCGTCAGCTCCCTCGTCGACCAGATCGGCAAGCAGAACGTCAAAGCGTTCTGGCTGGTCGGGCACTCGCAGGGCGGAATGACCTCCAACCGACTCCTGCGCACGGATTTTTTCGCGAGCCGCGTGGACGGCTGGCTCAGCCTATCCGGCGGCCGCTTGGGCCCCACGCCGCCGATCCCCGCCAGCTTTTTCGCGGCCACGCGGCCCAATCCCGGTACGCTTCCGCCTCTCTCTCCCGCTAACCTTATGGCGGCGATGGCCGCGCTGCGCGACCCTCCGGCGGCGGATTTCTCATTCATCTTCGAGACGGGCGAGTACGAACTCGGAGGCCAGCCCTTGTCCGACGCCTCGCCCTGGGCCGCGAAGTACGGCTGCGGCGCGCGCATGCGCCTTGCGGACGTGGTCGACACCAAGGCGGGCTACGTCTACGACCCGGAGCACCAAAATCCCGGCTCCGATTCCTGGGGACACCTGCCTCGGCCCGGCACCGCTGAGGTCATGCAGTATCCGGATTGCAAGGACGGCCGCGTCGTCGCCGATGTCATCCGAGCGGGCAAGGGACACACCGAAGGCCTCGAGCCGAAAATCACAGAAGAGCTCGTCCAGCTCATGGTCTCCGCGAAAGGCGGCAAGATCGCACAGTCCCAGTAAGCCTCGGACGGCCCAACGGCCGCTCTTTTTCTTCGCGTGTCATTCGGTAGGGATCAGCCTCATCGTGGCGGTTAGCGCAGCCCTTCGCCATCCGCCACGAGAGGCCGACAAAGTTGAGGTTGAACTGCCTGCCTTGCCACTACTACTTTTCCTTGTGCGTGGCAGCCACAGTCGCAACTGCGAGTTCGGTGCCATTCAGGTCACCCGTAACTGTGACCGTGTCGCCGGCTGCTTTCGCCAAGTCTTTCTCGGCGCCTGATAGCCGGTAGTGGCTATCGCCGACTACGAGCACGTACGA
>JBEKAE010000020.1:0-52628 GCA_050018375.1 Candidatus Acidiferrales bacterium
GGCTGGGAAACTTCCGGCGCTTGGTCGTCCGCTACGACCGCTCGCTCCGAATCTACCGGGCGTTCTTTCATATCGCCTGCTTCATGATCGTCTTACGGAGGGTTGTGCAATAGCTTCTAAACTCGGGCCGTGAGCTGTACCGCCGCACTCCACGCAGGGGCGACTGGAGGCTGCGCTTCGCCAAGCATGTCGGCCGGGCACAGCATGCTGTGCCCCTACGAAGAAAAAGGCCGGCAATTCGACCGCCGCGGCGGACCGTGCACGTGCGGGAAGAATCCGGCTACTGGGAGGCGGGGAGAGTCGAGATCATGCTCGCTCGACTTTGTTCCGAATAGAACGAGCCCTGTGCTCCGGCCGGCGAATTTGACTCCGCGAAATAATTCCGCTCGTTGAGGCCGCGATAGATGCGGCCCGCAATCTCGGATGCGTGGGGACCGCTGATGATGCGGCTGCGCCCGTGCAATAAGACGACCAGAACGATTTTCGGATGCGCTTCGTCCGCATAGGAAGCAAACCAGCCGAGGCGCCCGCCGAGGTCTTCGTCGTTGCAAGTGCCGGTCTTGCCGAGAGCCTGCTCGCCGTAAGGGTCGTAACTCTGTCTCGCGGTGCCGTAGAGGACGGCGGCGAGCATTCCGTCGCGAAGATCGGGGAGCAGCGGCGCGATATCGAGCTGCTGCCGGATGCGCGGCTGGAAATCCTGGCGATCCTGCTCGGTCCGCGGATATTGCAAGTAATACTGATTGCCGCCGTTCGCGAGCGTTCCGACAAGCGAGGCAAGCTGAAACGGCGTGATGCGAATGCCCTCGCCGAAGCTCGACATGCGGGCGACGCCGCCGAACAACGGAGGCGACGACGGCAGCGCCCCGGGCTGCTCCTCGGGAATGTTGTAGCCCACACGCTGGCCGAGACCGAGAAGCTCGTCGTACTTGATCACGCGATCGAACCCCAGTTTCGATCCGACGGACTCGAAGAACTTGTTGTTGGAATGCGCCATGGCCTCGGTGAGGTCCATATAGCGCCGGCGGCCGACCTGAAGCATCGTGTCGCGCGTAATCACGCCTTCCTGAAGTCCGGCGAGCGCGACGAACGGCTTGATTGTGGAGCAGGGTTCCAAGGCGGCGGAAAACGCCATCTTCTGATTGACGACCGTCAGGATGCGGCCGGTGGTTGGATCGACGGCCACCACTGCGCCTTTTTCGTGGCCGAGCGCGTCCACGGCGATCGCGCGGATCTCGGGGTCGTCATACTGGGTGACGTCGTCCTTGGCAGGATCGATGCTCTCCACGACGCGCGGGCGATGCTTGTGCGCTGGACGCGCCGGTGACGCCGCAAAAGCCACACCAAAGTTGCCGGTGAGCGCAATACATAGGATCGCGACTGCCTTATGGAGAGCTGGGGTCCGGTGCATATGTCCTTTAGATGCCGATCTTACCTGTGGCGGAAGCCGAAATCAGTCTAAGGAAGCCCGGTGCGGCTTCGCAACCGAAAAGCACAAGGTATTTTCCATCAAAGCACAGGCCCAAAGCAACTGTCCGGGTGGACAGGGTCTGTGTGGTCCCGCACAGGCTTGGCCCCGGCCCGCGCGCGGCGTATGATGGCGCGGTTAAAGCGAAAAAGAAGAGGGGGACAGCAATGACATCCGCCGAACGCGAACTTGCCCTGAATCAACTTGCCGAGAGCCGCGAGCGGCTGCTGCGCATGGCGCAGAGCCTTTCGCGCGAGCAATGGCACTACCGTCCCGCGCCGGGCCGGTGGACGGTCGCCGAATGCGTGGAGCACATCACGACAGTCGAAGGGCGGGTGCTCGGCCTTATTCAAACGACTTTGGAGACGGATCCCGATTCTTCCAAGCGCAGCGTCATGGAGGGCAAAGATGATGCGCTGATCGCCGACGTGGCAGGCCGCGTGACCCGTTTCCAGGCACCGGAGATTCTGGCGCCTACAGGCCGGTGGCCGGATGAGCAGCTATTGAAGGAATTCGAAGGAGCACGCCGGCGGACGCGGGATTTTGCCGCCGGCACTGCCGCGGATTTGAGGCGCCACTTCTTCCGGCATCCCGTACTCGGCGAGCTCGACCTGTATCAGTGGCTGCTCCTGATTGCGGCGCATTGCGACCGCCATCGCGCGCAGAGCGAAGAAGTGATGGCCAGTCCAGGATTCCCGCGGGCCGCAGCGGCAGGCTAGAAGCAGACGAGTCCGACCCGCAATCCACACGAAGACAACAGCAGATCCCTCACCCCCATCCGCGAAGAACGCGGCTGGGTTCGGGATGACAACGATTGAGATGGGCAACGCGGCGTTAGCGGGCGGCGCGGCCCTGCGCGGCGGCAGCGGCCTTTGCGGGCTGCTTATCGCCATCGGCGGCGGCTTTCTTGGCATCGTCGGCCGAAAGCGGAGCGAGCCCGAGTGATTTGCGCAGTTCGTGCTCGATCTTGTCGCGGATGTCCGTGTGTTCCTTCAGAAAGAGGCGCGCGTTTTCGCGGCCTTGACCCAACCGCTCGCCCTTGTAGGAAATCCACGTTCCTGACTTTTCGAGGACGCCCTTCATCACGCCGAGGTCGAGAAGATCGCCTTCCCGGGAGACGCCTTCGCCGTAGATGATGTCGAATTCGGCCTCGCGGAACGGTGCGGCGACTTTGTTCTTCACGATTTTCGCGCGCGTGCGCGAGCCGACCACGCGGTCGCCCTCCTTGATCGACTGGATGCGCCGGATATCGACGCGAATCGAGGCGTAGAACTTGAGCGCGCGTCCGCCGGTGGTGGTTTCGGGATTGCCGAACATCACGCCGATCTTTTCGCGAATCTGGTTGATGAAGACTAGGCAGGTGCGCGATTTCGAGACGATGGCGGTGAGCTTGCGCAGCGCCTGCGACATCAGGCGCGCCTGCAAACCCATCTGCGGCTCGCCCATTTCGCCTTCGAGTTCGGCCTTGGGCACGAGTGCGGCGACGGAATCGACCACGACCACGTCCACGCCGCCCGAGCGAATCAGCGCCTCCGCGATTTCGAGCGCCTGTTCGCCGTTGTCCGGCTGCGAGACGAGGAGATTATCCACGTCCACTCCCAGCTTGCGCGCGTAGACGGGATCGAGTGCATGCTCGGCGTCGATGAAGGCGGCGATGCCGCCGAGCTTTTGCGCTTCGGCGATCACGTGCAGCGTCAGCGTGGTCTTGCCGCCCGATTCCGGGCCGTACACTTCGATGACGCGGCCGCGCGGAAAGCCGCCGACGCCGAGAGCGGCGTCGATCGAGATCGAGCCGGTCGGGATCACACTGACCGGAACGAGGACGTCGCGGTTCCCCAGACGCATGATCGAGCCTTTGCCGTACTGCTTTTCGATTTGCGAGATTGCGAGATCCAGATTTTTAGTTTTTTCGTCCGTCATGTTGCCACCTCGTGAGGAAGTTCGATTAGGTCCCGCCGCGGCGGGCGGCCCGATTCTAGCAGAGTGTTCGTGGACCGATTGGGTCATTTCTGGGAGGCATATTAGCATGAGGCGAAGAAAAAGCAAAGAGTATTTCCACGGGGTGGGGATAGAAAGGCAAACAGCAGATCCCTCGCGACCATCCGCAAAAGGCGCGGCTGGGCTCGGGATGACAGCGCGTTTCTTAGGGAGGTTACCTAATACTTGTAGAAGCCGCGGCCGGATTTGCGGCCGAGCCAGCCGGCGGCGACGTATTTGCGAAGGAGCGGGCAGGCGCGATACTTCGGATCGCCGAGGCCTTTGTGCAGGACGTCGAGAATATCGACGCAGACATCGAGGCCCACGAGATCGGCGAGCTCGAGCGGGCCCATCGGGTGGTTCATGCCGAGCTTCATCACGGCGTCAACGGCTTCGGGCGTGGCGACGCCTTCCATCACGGCAAAAGCGGCTTCGTTGATCATCGGCATCAGGACGCGGTTCGAGACGAAGCCGGGCGAATCGTTCACCGCGACGGGCGTCTTGCCGAGCTTTTCGCAGAGCGACATCGTGGTGGCGAACGTGGCGTCGCTGGTGGCGAGGCCGCGAATCACTTCGACCAGGACCATCACCGGCACGGGATTCATGAAGTGCATGCCGATGAAGCGGTCGGGACGGCTCGTCTGCGCGGCCAATTCCGTAATCGAAATCGAGGAAGTGTTGCTCGCAAGGATCACGCCGGGACCGAGGACGGCGTCCACTTCCTTGAGGATGCGGAATTTCAGGTCGCGCTGTTCGGGGACGGCCTCGACGACGAAATCGGCGCCGACGAGGGCGACATTGTCCGTGACAGGCTGGATGCGGGCGAGCGCGGCGGACTTGTCCGCTTCGGTGAGCTTGCCCTTGGTCACTTCCCTGCTGAGATTCTTGCCGATGGCTTCAAGGCCGCGGTCGAGGAAGCGTTTATCGACATCGCGCAGCAGCACGCGATAGCCCGAGCGCGCGAAGACATGCGCGATACCGTTGCCCATGGTGCCCGCACCGAGCACGGCGACGGTTTTGATCGAGTCAGCGGACATTGTGGCGATGATGATAGCGCCTTTCGGAGTTATTTCGGAGGCGGGGCGGAGACGAAGCTGGTCAGCTCGGAGTTGTGCAGCACCAAGATCAGCCACGAGCCGTCGCTCTGCTTGGCCATCACCGTATTGATCAGAGTCTTGCGCCAGGGACGCGGAGTGCCATCCGAAGCTTTCGCGCCCGTCATTTCGCAATCGATATCGACGGCGGCGAGATCGGATGTGAGAAAACGAATGCTGCGGATCGTGGAGACTTGATGACTCTCTTTGAAGATCGAAGCGAACAGTGGCGCATGAAACGCCTCGACGTTGGCGCGGCCCCGGGCGCACTTTCCGGCCACGTTCGTAAAATCCGCATCCTCGGCAAAAGTCGCCGCGAACGCGTGGACGTCGTGGTTGTTCCAAGCGGTGACCAGATTCGCCACGGTCTGGGCGGTGGCAGCACGATCCTTTTCGTGGGAATCCAGAGCTGAGCTTTGATGCATGAGGGTCGCGAGCCTCCCAGAGGGAATCCGCACAGAGCAGAAATCTAAAGCCGTTCGATCGCCAAGCCAACCGCATTTCCGCCGCCGAGGCACAGCGCCGCGATGCCGCGCTTCAGGTTGCGGCGCTGCAATTCGTAGAGCAGTGTGACGAGGATGCGCGCGCCCGAAGCTCCGATCGGGTGGCCGAGCGCAACCGCGCCGCCGTTTACGTTGACCTTCGCGGGATCGAGCTTGAGCTGGCGCGTGACGGCGATGGCGGCCACGGCGAAGGCCTCGTTCAATTCGTAGAGATCGACGTCCTTGTCGCGGTCCCAGCCGGTCTTCTGCAGGATTTTTTCGACGGCGTAGACGGGCGCCATCATGATCCATTTGGGCTCGACGCCGCTGACGGCCTGCGCGACGATGCGCGCCATGGGAGCCTTGCCGAGCCGCCCGGCCGTGCGCTCGCTCGTGACGACGAGCGCCGCGGCGCCGTCGTTCGTTCCGGGCGCGTTGCCCGCGGTGACGGTGCCGCCTTCTTTCTTGAATGCGGGCTTGAGTTTCGCAAGCGCTTCGAGCGACGTGTCTTCGCGCGGGGATTCGTCCGTTTTGATGACGAGAGGCTCGCCTTTTTTCTGCGGGATCTCGATGGGGAGAATCTGCTCCGCAACGAAACACGACTTCGTCGCGCGCACCGCCTTGCGGTGGCTATCGAGCGCGAATTGATCCTGCTTCTGGCGCGAGATGCCGTACTTTTCGGCGACAAGCTCGGCGGTCATGCCCATGTGGAAGTTTTCGTAGACGTCCCAGAGGCCGTCGGTGATCATGGAATCCAAAATCTCCTGGTTGCCGAGGCGAAAGCCGGTCCGTGCGCCCTTCAGCAGATACGGCGTGTTCGACATCGACTCCATGCCGCCCGCGACCACGATCTCCGATTCGCCCAGCGCGACCGCCTGTGCGGCGAGTCCGACGGCCTTGAGGCCCGAGCCGCAGACTTTGTTGATCGTCATCGCGGCGACGCGCGGGTCGAGGCCGCCTTTCAGCGCAGCCTGGCGCGCCGGATTCTGGCCCAATCCGGCCTGAATGACGTTGCCCATGATCGCTTCATCGACCTGTTTGGGATCGATCCCGGCGCGGCGCACGGATTCCGCCACGACGCTCGCACCAAGCTCCGGCGCGGAGAGCGGCGAAAGCCCGCCCATGAATTTTCCGATTGGCGTGCGAACGGCGCTGAGGATCACGGGCCGGTCGAGCGATGCCATGGGAACTCTCCTTCGAAGCAAACTGCGCCCGCCTGAAGGCGGCCGCTACACAAACATTGTTCCGAGTAGGAGTATAGGCGCGGCGGAATGGCGGGTCAATTTAGCGCGGCTTCCGTCCGGCTGCATCCGCCAGCCATTCTTCGGCAAGGATCGCGTAGAGGTACGAATCGCGCCATTCGTTTTTTTCGAAGGCGTTTTTGCGGAAGTGGGCTTCGTGGCGCATGCCGATCTTTTCCATCACGCGGTAGGACGCGTGATTCCGGACATCGCAGGTCGCCCAGACGCGACGCAAATGGAGGTCACGAAAGGCGGCGTCGAGAATCGCGCGAGCGGCTTCCGTCATGTAGCCGCGGCCCCAGTAGCTGCGATTCAGGACGTAGCCGATGTCGGCGCTGCGATTGGCTTCGTCCTTGATGCGAAGGCCGATGGAGCCGATCAGCCGATGGTCCTCCTTTCGTTCGATGGCGAGCTCAACGCCGGGGCGCGGCCAGCGCTCTTGCGCATTCAGCAGGCCTTCGAGGAACGTGCGGGTCATCTCCGGCGTGTTCGGTCCCCAGATCATCAGGCGCACGACTTCCGGGTCGGAGGCGTATTCGTGGATGTGGCTCTCGTCGCCGGCGCGGAATTCGCGCAGCAACAGGCGCTCGGTTTCAATGGGGAACCAGCGATTCATTTGGTCATCTTAGCGAGCGCCGCATCCGGCGGACAAGCGAAACGGCTTTTCCGCGGTGGTCAGTTTCCGATTACGCGTTAATCGGGCATGTGGATTACTTCCGAGTGCCCCGTGAATCGCCAAGTGAGTGGAGCTACTTGCCATCTCGACTAATCTGTCGCTCAAATTGCTGTTACAATCCCGCGCACATGGAACACCGCGATGATCGGAGGTTCTGCGCGAAGCGCCCATCGCTGGGGTCGATTCTTCTGGGGCTAATTCCTTTCACGGCCGCGTGTTTTTCAGTGTCACTTTGGGATCGTGTTTATCCCATGGTTCTGGGTTTGCCGTTCAACTTTTTCTGGTTGATCTCATGGCTGCTCCTCACCCCACTCTGTATGTGGGGTGCATATTGGCTGGAGACGCGCCGCGCTTCTGAGCCGCATCGCAAAGACGGTGGCACGCTGTGAGTCCAAGCGTCGTTGCTCTGACCGTGATTTCCGCCATCGTCGCAGCAGGCTCGTTTGTCGGTTTTCTTGGCGGATCTCACCGCAAGATGGATCTCGAGCAATGGATCGTGGGCGGCCGAGGTTTCGGCATGCTGCTGGTCTGGCTGCTGATGGCCGGGGAGATCTATACCACGTTCACGTTCCTTGGGGCGAGTGGCTGGGCGTACTCCAGAGGCGCACCCGTTCTGTACATTATCGGATACACCTGTTTAGCATATGTGGTTTCTTTCTACATTCTCCCTGAACTTTGGGAAGCCGGAAGGAGATATCGCCTTCAAACACAAGGCGATTTCTTTCAAGTACGCTACAACAGCAAGTATCTCACCGCCTTTGTTGCCCTTGTGGGCATGATCTGCATCATCCCTTATTTGCAACTTCAGATCACTGGTCTCGGGATCATTGTCGAAGTGGCGAGTTTCGGAGCGATCCATCGCACGCCGGCCATGGTGATCTCCTTCGCCATTGTCGCCGGCTTTGTATTCACCAGCGGGATCCGGGGAGTGGCGTGGGTCAGCGTATTGAAGGACTTTGTTCTATTCTTTGCCGCGGTTTTTGTTGGCGTCGCGGTGCCATACATTTACTTTGGGGGCATTGGGCCGATGTTTGCCGCGGTCGAGCGCGCCAAACCTGGCCACCTGGTAATGCCGGGCGCGACCACGAATCTCGGACACACCTGGTACGTATCAACAGTTCTCCTCTGCGCGTTTGGGTTTTACATGTGGCCGCAATTCTTCGGCGCGAGCTTTACTGCGAAAAGTGGCGACACGCTGCGCCGGAACGCGGTCGTAATGCCCCTCTACATCATTACGATGCCGCTGATGTTCTTCGTCGGCCTGGCCGCGCTTCTGGTGTTGCCTGGGCTCGCCAATGGCGACCTCTCGATGTTAACGATTGTGCGCAAGACCTTCCCGCCCTGGTTCCTCGGGGTAATTGGCGGAGCTGGCGCTCTCACGGCGATGGTTCCGGCAGCGATCCTAATACTCACAGCGGCAACTTTGTTTGCAAAGAACCTGTGCCGCCCGATTCTGGCGCCCGGCATGACCGACCGACAGGTTGGGAAGTTGGCGAAGATCACCGTCTTGGCAATCACGTGCGCCGCCCTTGGTTCTGCCATTTTTGACTCCACGACTCTCGTAGGTCTTCTGCTCATGGGATATGCCGGGGTGGCGCAGTTTTTTCCAGGTGTGGTGTTAGGCCTATATTCAAAGCGAGCGACCATGTCCGGCGTCTTCGCCGGAATGGTGACTGGCGTCCTCATTGCCGTTCTTCTCATGCTCAGCAAGCACGATCCCATCATGGGACTGAATGCCGGATTTATTGCGTTGTGTTTCAACTTCGTAGTAACCGGAGTCGTGAGTTTGCTAACGTCCACAGGAGAGAGCGGATTTGCGCCGGACTTTATGTCGTCTCCTGGCTTTCAGTCTCGAGACAACCGGGAGCTCACTTAACGCCAAAGTTTTTTCGGTCCGCATCGCCTTAATTTCGGCTTTTCCTGGCGAGTCGTCGGCTACTCGGAGGTTATTGGCGGCCTCGATCTACGCGAGGCCATGCGGCTAACTCCTGATCGGATTATCGGAAACTGACCCACCCCTGGTTCTTCGGGCGCCCCATTGCCATCCCAGCGTTCTAATCGCAAATCGATTCGCGATTAGAACGTCTGCAACTTGCACTCGGAGCAGGGTTTGCAAGCGCGCTCGCCAGACTCGATTTGCATCGTGTGCTAGCGTGGAATTGTATGAGATGCGCAAACGCATCACCGGGATCGGCAGTCGCGATGAGAAACGGGCGACCGAGACACTCGCACCCTCTCGCGCGTCTTCGCGGGATCGAGCACCGCACGAGCGAACGGCGAGCCCTATGGTTTTCTAATCGAGAACTACAATTATTAGAATCCGGTCTAACTAACTGCAAACAAAGAAAAGCGACCGATCCTAATCGAGAATTTTCGATCCGGCCAAGATCGCAGTCCCGAGTGAGGCCGCATTTTGGCCAACGCGCCGTTTGCGTCTCCGGTTTCAGGAGTCCGATGGACTCCACCGGAGTCCCGAGATCGGACCCGGACGAGTCTGCGGGACGAGGGATCTGCTCTTGCTTGTCCCGAGGCGCCACTCACGACCTGCGGCTGTCTTCGCCTTACATTCGCCAGCCTCGGACTCTGCTACAATTGCTCCTTCGCACAATGGCACAAACACTCGTTTCAAAAGAGTCCGGGTTCCCGCTGAACGCCGAGCAGCGCGCGGCCGTGGAGCACGGCGAAGGGCCGCTGCTCGTGGTGGCGGGCGCGGGGACAGGCAAGACGCGCGTCATCACGGAGCGAATCCGCAACCTGCTCGAGCAAAATCCCGATCTGACCCGCGAAAGCATTCTGGGCCTGACGTTCACGATCAAGGCCGCGGCGGAAATGAAGTATCGCGTGCTGCAAGCCGCCGGCGAACGCGCCGAAGCCGTATGGCTCGGGACGTTTCACTCGTTCTGCCTGGAGAAAATCCTGCAAGCCGCGAACCAGGAGATCCAGCCGCTCGAAGACATCGACCACCAGATCCTGCTGCGGCGCAACATCGCCGAACTCGGACTGGTGATCTTCCGCCGGCTCGCCGAGCCCGCCGAGTTCCTGAAGGATTTTCAGCAATTTTTTTCGCGCTGCCAGGACGAACTGGTCACGCCGGACGATTACCAGCGATTCGTGGACGGCTTGCGGCGCGCGTACGAAGCGCGGAAGGCGGCGCTCGAGCCGGACGCACGCGCGACCGCGCAGGAAGAGCTGGCGCGGCAGGAAGAGCTGGCGCGGGTCTATCGCACGAGCGAGCGGCTGCTGCGCGAGCGGAGCCTGTGCACGTTCGGCGGGCAGCTTTCGCAGGCGGTGGAGCTATTGCGTACGGATGCGGCGCTGCTCGAGCGGATGCGCGCGCAGTACCGCTACATCCTCGTGGACGAGTTTCAGGACACGAACATCGCACAACTCGAACTCCTGTGGCTGCTGGCGGGCGAGCGAGGAAACATATTCGCCGTGGGCGACGACGACCAGGCGATTTACCGGTTCCGGGGCGCGTCTTTCGGCAGCTTCACGATTTTTCTGCAACGGTTCTGCGGCGTGAAAAGCGCGGAACGCGAAAGCGCGAAGAAGCATCTCGTCCCGCTTTCGCAGAACTACCGCTCGACGGAGCGAATCCTGCGCGTGGCAGGCGAGGTGATTTCGCACAACGAAAAGTCCCGGCTGCTGCCGCCGAAAAAACTCACCACGCAGAATTCGGAAGGCGACAGAGTCAGGGTCGTGGAGTTCGGGCGATTCGAGGAAGAGGCTTTCTGGGTGGCTTCCGAGATCGAGCGACTGCATGCGGCGGGCGCGCCGTGGAAGAGTTTCGCGGTGCTCTACCGCAAGCACACGCATCGCGCCCAGCTTCTCGACGCGTTGAGGCGCAGGAACATTCCGTTCGTCATCCGCAAGTTTTCCATTTTGCCGAGCACGCTCGTGCGCGATCTGCTGGCGTGGCTGAAGGCGATCGCGGTGCCGGGGGACAACGTGGCGTGCGCGCGCCTGCTGGCAGCGCCTTACTGGGAACTCGAGCCTCGCGACCTGGTGCGGCTTGCCGAGCGCGCTTCGAAAAACCGGCGTTCGCTCTGGGAGGAAGTGGAAGCGGCAGCCGCGCAGCCCGCAAGCGGGCGCCAAGGCGCGCTGCTGACCGAGCTGGTGCAGACGATGGGCCGGCTGCGCCAGAGCGCCCGAAAAAAGACCGCGACCGAGGTATTCGAGGAATTGATCGGCCAACTGGCGCTCGTGCCGCTGGCGTCCGAGACCGACCGGCAGCACCTCGACCGGTTTGCGACATTCGTGCGCGAGTGGGAACGGAAGAGCGAGGACAAATCCCTGCGCGGATTCGCCGAGTATCTGGGTTATTTCAACGAACTCGGGGGAGACATCGCCATCGAAGAAGAGCTTTCGACGGACGCGGTGCAGTTGATGACGGTGCACGGCGCCAAGGGACTCGAGTTTCCGCACGTGTTCGTGCTTCGCGTGAGCAAGACGGATTTCCCCTCCAACCCGCGTCCCGTGGAGTTCGAGTTTCCTCCCGAGTTGATGAAGGAAGAACAGCCGCGAGGGGATTTTCAAAAGCAGGAGGAACGGCGGCTGTTTTACGTGGCGCTCACGCGCGCGAAGAAGACGCTCACGATTTCGACCATCGCGAACCGCTATAAGAAGCCTTCCCCTTTTCTCGACGATTTTCTGGCGAACGCGAAGATCCAGAAGTTCGATACGGCGCAGTCCGCCCCGAAGGTCGATGTGCCGCCGGCGGAGGAAGCCGCGTCCGCCGCGCCGGATGCAACGGACAGCGCGCAAATGCTCTTTCCGCGCGAGCCGAGCCCGCGCGCCTATTCGCGCGTGGCGCTGTGGGCGAAGGCGTTTCATCCGCCGCGGCCCGAGCCGCTGCAATTGAGCGCTTCGGCGATCGGCGCATACGAAAACTGCCCGATGAAGTACCTGTTCCAATATTCATGGAATATTCGCGGCGGCCCGCACGCGCAGACGCAATTTGGGAACGTGATGCACACGACGATCAAGGAGTTCGTCGGCGAGATGCGCAAGCGGAAGAAGGTGCCGTTCGAGGAAGTGATGGCGATCTTCGACCGCGAATGGACGTCGGCGGGATTTCCGGACGAATATCAAGAGGGGGAGTACCGCAAGGCGGGGCGCGAGCAATTGGAAGCGTTCTATCGCAGCTATACCGCGGCGCCGGCAGACGGGCTCTACCAGGAAAAGACCTTCGAGCTGCCGCTCGAGCGCAACGTAGTCGTGACCGGCCGAATGGACCAGGTGAACCGCGCGGGCGACAACGAAATCGAGATCGTGGATTACAAAACCGGGAAGCCGCGGGACGCGAAGAAAGCCGCGAATGATTTGCAACTGAGCATCTACGCACTGGCGGCGCGCGAAGTGCTGGACCTCGAGCCTGCGCGGCTCGTCTTCTACAACCTGGCGAACAACGAGGCGGTGGTCACGTGGCGCGACGACAAAGCGCTCGCTGCGGCCAAGCAGAGAATCGCGGAAGTGGCCGACCAGATTCGCGCCGGAGAGTTCCCTGCGAAGCCGAGCTTTTCGTCGTGCAGTTACTGCGACTACAAGCCGCTGTGCCCCGCGCACGAGCAGTTGATTTCGATACAACCTGCTCACTAAAAACAAAAGCGGGGCAGCCTTGGGGCTGCCCCGCTTCAACTTTCTCTGAGGCTTCTTTTGAACCAGAAGCCCGGATCGGTTCCGCGCATGAACTACAGTGGAACTTTCTCCCTGCGAGAGCGCGGCGAAAATTTCAATCGCGCTGCACTCGCTCATCCATCTATAAGGGCGGGCGTGAACGAAGTCAAGAAGAAAAAAAGCTGGCGCGCCTCTGCCGCAAAATATTTTCGATCGGATTGAAAGAAACGCCGCGCGGCAGCGCGTCAGCGCCCGACGGCAATGGCGCTCTGGTAGTAGCCCTCGCGCGAGCTGATCCTCAGTCCAGGCCGCTCGACGCGGACTTCGATCGAGTGAAAGTCCTTGGTTCGATCGGCTTCTTGCGGGGAGAACGTCAGCGTATACTCGTTGCGCGCCTGCTCCGTAACGTCGGAGTAGAGGCGCTCGAGGTCCTGCGCCTTCGAAGCGAAGAAAGCGTCGCCGCCGGTCCCGTCCGCATACTTGTCGAGCTCCGACTCGCCATGCTGCAAGAGCGAACGGCCGACGGGAACCGACCGCGTGGTGGAAATCGAATACACCGAGACGTCGGCAACCAGGAGCGAGCGCAGCGTTTCCTCGAACGTGTGATGGTTGTTCCGGGAATTGCTCCCGTCGGAGATCAGGAAGATAATCTTGCGGCGGTCGCGCCCGCGGGTCTTGAGCATATCGCCCGCCGCAAACAGGGCGTCATCGAGCGAATTGGTACTCTGCGCGCGCTTCGCGCCGTGCAGCGGGATGCCGGTGGCGGTCGGCAGAGGTTGCCCGTTGATCGTGGGCGCCCCCGTCGTGGCGTCGGCAATGATCTGCGTGGGATGCGAGTTGAGCTCGAAACGCTTGAGCTGCGTGAAAAGCTGATCGTTGTTGAACGAAAAATCGAGGACCGTGGTCGGATACTGGTCGAACTTGACGAAAGCCACTTCATCGCGCGGACCGAAGCCGGCCGCAATGGCCACGAGGCTCTTCTGCACATCGGCGACGGCACGCTCGGGAAGATCGTCGTCGACCAGAACAACGGCCGAAAGCGGGACGGCGTCGGAGGAGAAGCGAGAAATCACCTGTTCGACTCCGTCGGAGAAAATGCGAAAATCGTCTTTCTCGAGGCCGGCGACGAGCTGGCCTCTGCCATCCTTTACGGTTACGGGAACGACGACAGTTTCCGTGCGTGAAATGATCGGCGGCGGATTCTGGCTCCGCTGCGGAGGGGCTTGCGGGGGAGCGGCCGGTGGCTGGGCCTGGGACTGCGCACCCGCGGGAACACCAAGGAGCAGTAACATCGCCGCCGACAGAATGCTTCGCGTCATGAGAGTGTCTCGTCTCCTGGCCCCGGACAACGCCAAGGGCCCTGGCTCTGCTCGCGTATTCTCAATTGCCGACCGAACATCCGGCAGCGCGTCCGGCGCATCGTATCAGTCTGAACCGTTTCCCAAGGAGATTATACAATGCGGTTGACCAGCGTCGCGGCAGGTATTATCACCCTCGCTCTCGGCGCATATCCGGCCGCGACCTCGATTGCCTCGCGTCCCGCGGCTTTTCAAGAGTCAGCCCCGCCGGGACCGCTCGGGACATCGCCGAATCGCGAAGCTCCGCCGGCCGAGCAGCAGCCGCAGCAACTTCCGCAATCGGCCCAGCCCTTACAGGTGCAAACCACGGTCGTCAACGTCTTTGCGACGATCCGCGACCGTCACAACGCGATCATCACCGACCTGACGAAGGACGATTTCAAGATCTACGAGGACGGCGTGGAACAGAAAGTTGACTACTTCGCAAAAGAAGTCAATATGCCCATCACGCTGGCAATCCTGATGGACACGAGCTACAGCATGCACAACATCTTGGTTGCAGAGCAGGACGCCGCGTCGAGGTTCGTCCGGGAAGTGATGCGGAAGAGAGACGAAGCGCTCGTAATCAGCTTCGACACGGATGTGAACCTGCTCGCGGATTTCACCGAAGACCCGTCCGTACTCAACCGCGCAATCCACCGGGCGCAGATCAACGTGGACGCTTCGGGAATCGGTGGAACCGGCGGAACGGTCCAGTCGCGCGGTGGAGGCACGAATCTTTACGACGCCATCTATCTCGCTTGCCATGATGAGCTGGGGTCCGAAGCGGGACGCAAGGCCGTCGTCATATTGAGCGACGCGGAAGACACCGGCAGCCGCTTGAGCTTGGAAGAAGCCGTCGAAGCGGCGCAGCGAGCCGACGCCGTGATTCACGTGATCTTGATCTCGGATTACGGCGAGACTTCGGGTGTTGGACCCGGCGTGGCCTCGAAAATGTCCGGGGAGACAGGCGGGCGCGTGATCAACGTGCGCAACGAAAAGGGGCTCGAGAAAGCATTTGACGTGATTTCCGAAGAGCTGCGTTCGCAGTACGTGCTCGGTTACTATCCGTTGAATCCGAAGCGCGACGGCTCCTTCCGCAAGATCAAGGTCGACGTCTCCCGCCCGGATGTCAAAATCCTCGCCCGCAAAGGCTACTACGCGCCCGTTCGCTGACTCTCTTCCTGCAACCAGCTATTGAGCCCCGGTGCTCGAAGGCGGAGGAACGGCGTAATACCCCTTCCTCGTGCGAACAATCAACCCCTTGCGAGTGGTCTGCACTTCGATCTTGCGGTATTCGCCTTTGATGGCCGGCAGCGTGGGTGAATAGGCGATGAAGTACTGGCTGCGCAGCTCGGTCCCGATGTCGAAAAACGACTGGGAAAGATCGTCGATGCGATAGGGGAAGAAAGCCTGTCCCCCCGTCTGATCCGCGAACTGCTGGAGGATTTTGTCGCCGGGGTCCATGTTGTACTTGCTCGGCTTGCGCGTATCGTCCACGGAGATCCAGTCGGTGTTCGTGCTGACGGTGTAAACGGAGGCCTCCGAGCGGATCGAGGCATCGATTGCCTCACTCAGCGCGCGGTCGCTCAAGTTGTCGTTGCCGTCGCTGATCAGGACGACCACGCGGCGCATGTCAGACTCGTCCCCCTTGGGCAGCGGCGCATGAGCAAGCTTCTCCGAGGCCATGTAGATGGCGTCGTTGAGCGCGGTGCCGCCGCCGGCGCGCTGTTCGTTGATGGCGGCCGTGAGCAGCGCGAGATCGCCCGTGTAGTCCTGAATGATTTGCGGCTCGTTGTCGAAGGTCATCAGGAACGCCAGGTCCTTGTTGCGGCGGATGGTCTTGTTGAGAAAATCGACCGCCGCGTCCTTTTCGAATTCGAGGCGCGGCCGGATGCTGTTCGATGTGTCGAGCAGAAGGGCGATGCGGAGCGGCAGGTCCGTCTCGCGGCCGAAGAATCGAATATCCTGTGGCGTGCCGTTCTCGAGCACTTTGAAGTCGCCCTTATCGAGGTCGGTGATGAAAGCGTGGTGGTGATCCATGACGGTCACGACGAGATGGACGAGGCCGGTCGTGACTTTGATGGGAGGTTCCTGCGATGGTGCGAGAGGCGGCGGATTCTGGCCCGTCTGCGCGGGCGGAGAGCCCGGAGGCGGCTGTGGCGGCGCGGGCGCCGAAGTCTGTTGCGCCTGGACGCATATCCCCAGGATCGCGAGCGACGCGATCAGCAGAGCGAAAACGCGCAATCGATCTGAAAGCGAGCGTTTCATCCAACCCCCACGTACAGCGATTATAGGAACTCCCGGAGCAGAGCGTCAATTAAAGCAGGATCGGCTTTTGCCGCGCGGCCGAGAAGCGTCAGATAGTCGCGAAGCTCGGGCGGCAGCGGCGCGCGGACTTCGATACGCTTGGACGTTCGTGGATGAGCGAACGCCACGCGCGCGGCGTGAAGAAAGTTGCGATCGAGCGGCGGCAGGAGACCACCGCCTACGCGCTCCTGGCGCGGCGCGCCGTACAGCGTGTCGCCGACCACGGGACACCCGAGCGCGGAGAAATGGACGCGAATCTGATGCGTCCTGCCCGTCCGCAAATCCGCTTCGATAAATGTGAAGCCATCGATCCGCAGGCGCGTGCGCCAGTCCGTGCGGGCAGGGCGGCCCTCGCGGCGGCGCGCCGTCATGCGCGAACGGCGGCGCAAGTCGCGCGAGACAGGCAGTTCCACGCTGCCCGTGTCGCCTTTCAGCTTTCCATGCAGCAGCGCCACGTAGGTTTTCTGGACGAGCCGGTCGCGAAAATCCTCCACGAGCTTTCGGTGCGCTTCGTCCGTTCGCGCAATCACGAGCGCCCCCGAGGTACCTTTGTCCAGACGATGGATGATCCCGGGGCGCAAGGGGCCGCCGACGGTGGACAATCCCTCGATTCCGCCAAAGCGGTGCAGAAGCGCCGCTACCAACGTGCCGGCGTCCGCTCCGGCGCCCGGATGCACGATCATCCCGGCGGGCTTGTTGATGACGGCGAGATCGGCGTCTTCGTAGAGAATCTCGATCGGGATCGGTTCCGCTTCGACGCCCGCGGGCGGCGGGGGCGGAATTTCGACGGTGATTCTTTCGCCCGGCTCGACGCGATGCGATGCCTTGCGCGCGATTCCATCCACCTGCACGCGGCCCTCATCCATCAGCAACTGCACGCGCGAGCGGCTCAAGGCCGGAAGCTGCGAGGCGAGAAAGCGGTCGAGCCGCTGGCCCGCGTCTTCAGCGGCAACGATGAATTGCGTCTCTTGGGAAGAAAGTGTCACGGCGCGATCTGGTTGCGCGGCATGATCGGCAAGCGGCAACTACGAGCGGCCTTCCGCGGCGCGAACAGATGTAGCAGGCGGGATCGGCGCCGCTCCGCGCAGGCCGCGCCACCAAAGGTACCCGCCGGTGAGGATCAGCCCCACGCTGACGATTTGCATCAGCGAGACCGCGTCGTGGAACATCATCGTCCGGCCGGGATCGGCGCGCAAGAACTCGATCGCGCCGCGCTCGATTCCGTACAGAATGAAATACGCGCCAACCAGTTGCCCCGCAAAGCGCTGCCTCGTGCCCAGCCAGACCAGGAGCAGAAAATTCAGAAACTCGGCGCCGGCTTCGTAGAGCTGCGTCGGGTGCAGGGAAACGTTGAGCGGCGTTCCCGCAATTCTTTCCGCGATCGGGTTCGTGAACGTGACGCCCCACGGAAGCGAGGTCGGCTTGCCGTAGCAGCAGCCCGCCATGAAGCATCCCACGCGGCCGATCGAATGCCCCAGCGCAACCGGGCCGGCCGCCAAATCGAGCACGCCGAGCAACGGCATCTTGTGAAAATGCGCGTACAGGACGACCCAGAGAATCCCGCCAATCACGCCGCCATAAAACGTTCCGGCGGATTGAAACGTCTCCATGCTGAAAATTTCGCGCGGGTTCGCGACGTAGTAGTCCCACATGCTGAAAATGAACCAAAGCTTCGAACTTACGAGCGCGACGAGGATTCCGTAGACGCCGAGGTTCCACACCTTCCTCGGATCGAGTCCCGCGCGCGGAGCTTGCCGGTAGGCCCACCACAACCCGAGAAGGAAACCGACGGCAGCCAACACTCCGTAGGTGTAGACCGTGACAGGACCGACTTGGAAGAGAACCGGGTGCATGCCTAGGCCCGTTCGTGGCTGGGATGCCGCCAGTCGCGCAGGAGTTGGAGGATGACCAAAGCTGCGCCGAGCACGATTGCGGAATCAGCCAGGTTGAAAGTGTACCAGTGGTAGGCACCGACGTGAAAATCGATGAAGTCGGTCACGCTGCGGCGCAGCACGCGATCCAGCACGTTGCCGGCCGCGCCGCCGAGAATCAACGTCATCCCGGCCTGGCCGGCCCAGCCGCCCGCGCGGCCCGTCGCAAGCAGCCAAACGATCAGGCCGATCACGGCGACGGAGAAGACGATCAGCAGGGGCGCGCGCCATGGCATCTCCGAGTCCGCGAGCATTCCAAACGCGACGCCGGGATTGCTCGCGTGAACGAAATTGAGCAAACCGGGAATCAAGACGCGGGACGCGCCGGGAGCCATGAGCTTGTCGACCGCGTACTTGGTCGCCTGATCGGCGGCGAGTACGGCAGCGGCGAGAAGCGCAAGAGGCCCTGCCGCACGTGACACGGAAGCCATCAGGACTTCGCGCTCCCGGCCAATAATCCGCCATCGCGTTCGATTTCGGCGAGGGCCGCGACGCAGCGTTCGCAGAACGTGGGATAGTCAGCGCTCTCGCCGACATGCGTCGAATAGTTCCAGCAGCGCTCGCACTTCGCGCCGTCCGCGCGCTTGATCTCCACGCGAAGACCGTCTGGATGCGAACCAGCCGGCAGTAGCTCCACCTGCGAAACGATGAAGAGCGCCGGGAGGCTCGCAGCATACTTCTCGATTAATTTACGTGCGTCACCGCTGGCGGCGAGCGCCACGCGCGCCTCCAGCGCACCGGAAATCAGCTTGGCCGCGCGAGCCTGTTCGAGTGCCTTCAGCACTTCTTCGCGTACCCCAAGCAACCGCTCCCAATCTTTCGAGCGCACTTCGTCGAATGCGTTCACGAAAGGCTTGGCGTCGGGAAACTTGGACATGTGGACGCTCGACGGAGCAGACGAACTCTGGGGAAGATATTTCCAGATTTCCTCGGAGGTGAAGACGAGAATCGGAGCGATCAAACGCACGAGGGCTCGCGCGATGTGGTAGACGGCCGTTTGCGCGGAGCGGCGGCCGCGGTTATTGGGCGCGAAAGTATAGAGACGATCCTTCAGCACGTCGAAATAGAACGCGCTCAAATCGACGGCGCAGAAATCGTGCAGCGCATGATAGACGCGGTGAAATTCAAACTTTTCATACCATCCAAGGCATTGACTGACGAGCGCACCTGTGCGGCGAAGCATCCACGCGTCGATTTCCCACATGTCGGCGTCGTGAACCACGTCGCGCGCGGGATCGAAATCGTAAAGATTCGAGAGCGCGAACCGGAACGTATTGCGAATCTTGCGATACGCTTCCGCGAGCTGGTTCATCATCGCCGGCGAATTGCGCATGTCCGCGGTGTAGTCCTGCGAGACGACCCAGAGGCGCAACAGGTCGGCGCCCCATTTTTCGCAGATTTCCTTGGGATACAGCGCGTTGCCGAGCGACTTCGACATCGGCCTGCCGTTTTCGTCGAGCGTCCAGCCGTGCGTCACCACTTCCTCGTAGGGCGCGGCGTCGCGCGTGCCGATGCCGACGAGCAGCGAGCTCTGAAACCAGCCGCGGAACTGGTCCGGCCCTTCGAGGTAAACATCCGCGGGCCACTTGAGGCCTTCGCTTTCCTTGAGGACGGCGAGATGCGTCGAGCCGGAGTCGAACCAGACGTCGAGGATGTCGTTTTCCTTGCGCCACTTCGCTGCGCCGCACGAGCATTTCGTGCCCGGAGGCAAAAGCTCCTCGGCGGAGTGCGTGTACCAGGCGTCCGCTCCTTCGCGCTCGAAGAACGGCAGCACGTGCCGCAGCGCCTGAAAATCCTCGAGGCGCTTTCCGCACGCGTCGCAGTAGAAAACGATCAGCGGCACGCCCCAGAAGCGCTGCCGCGAAATGCACCAGTCCGGACGATCCGCGACCATTTCGCGCATGCGCTCGCGGCCCCACTCGGGCAGCCATTTGACTTTGTTGATCTCCTCGAGCGCGCGGCTGCGGAGATTTTTCTGGTCGAGGCCGATGAACCACTGCTCGGTCGCGCGGAAAATCACCGGGTTGTGGCAGCGCCAGCAGTGTGGATAGCTGTGGGTGAGCTTGCTTTCGCCGACGAGCATTCCGCGCTTCTTCAGCAACTCGATGACGATCGGATTGGCCTCCCATACGGTCTTGCCCTTGTATTCCGGCAGGCCTTCGGTGAAGCGGCCATCGTCGTCCTGAGGCGCGTATGCTTCGAGGCCGTACTTCTGCCCCGTGCGGAAGTCGTCGGCGCCATGGCCGGGCGCCGTGTGGACGATGCCGCTGCCCTGATCGAGCGTGACGTAGTCGGCCAATACGCCGGGCACGCGCAGTTCAAGAAACGGATGCTGGAACTCGATGCCTTCGAAATCTTTGCCCTTCCAGGAGCCGTGGATGTTGCTCGCATCGAGTTTCAGTTCCGTCGCAACGGCGTTCAAGCGTTCTCTGGCGAGCAGAAGCTTCCCTGCCGAGGTTTCGGCGATGACGTATTCGAAGTCGGGATGGAACGCGAGGGCACGGTTCGCCGGAAGAGTCCATGGGGTTGTCGTCCAGATGAGCGCGCTCACGCCTTCGCCGAGTTTGCTCGATTTCTGATTCGCAACCACTGGAAATTTTACCCAGATCGAGGGGCTGGTGTGATCCTCGTATTCGACTTCGGCTTCGGCGAGCGCGGTGCGATCGTGGATGCACCAGTAGACAGGCTTCAGTCCTCGGTAGACGTATCCCTTTTCGAGGAAATCGAGAAACGCCTCTGCGATACACGCTTCCTGGCTCGGGTCCATCGTGAGGTACGGTTTGTCCCACCGCCCGAAGACGCCGAGGCGCTTGAAATCGCGCTTGTGGGCCTCCACGAACTCGGCGGCGAATTCACGGCACATCCGGCGGAATTGAGCTGGGTCGACCTTGGTCGTCTTCCCACCCAACTTCTTCTCGACCTGCGTTTCGATGGGGAGACCGTGGCAGTCCCACCCCGGAACATAGGGGGAACGGAAACCCGCCATCGTCTTCGACTTCACGATCATGTCTTTCAAGACTTTATTCAGCCCGGTGCCGAGATGGATTTCACCCGTCGGGTAGGGAGGCCCGTCGTGCAGGACAAACAGGGGCGCGCCGGCGCGGGATTCCAGGATGCGGCGGTAAAGGCCCTCCGCCTCCCAGGCGGCCAGTTGCTCGGGTTCGCGCTCGGGCAGCCGCGCCTTCATGGGAAAGTCGGTCTTAGGCAAGTTCAGAGTGCTTTTTAAGTCGATGGTTTTCGCCATCCTCGGGGATTGAAAAACCCTTTCTTCCAAACCCGTTCGCCTCAGGCATTTGTGGCGCGGGTATGATTTCCTGTGCTAAAGCGTGTGCGGTGGAAACGGAATTTGCGGTCACCCACCGTAATGTTACAATGAATTGGAAAGCGTGTCAGCCGTAGGCAAGGGCATACATCCTTTTCAGCGGAGAAGCGTCTAACATTTGGTATCCTGCGGCGAGGGGCCAAAAAGCCAAAGGGGCCAAGGCAGCTCGAATGTCGGATTTTGGTGCCAGACTCGACGACGTGGGCCGCTCGACCAGCGAACCGACTCTCCGGCTCGGCCGTCTACCCTCGCCCACCCATGAATCGTCTATTCGAAGCCTGTTTTCGAACCTGAAGGACTTCCTCACGGAGCGCCCTGCGAAGATCCATCCGGGCACATCGACGTCGTTTGCGATGCCGGAATTCGGCGCGGGCTTCGGCGAAAACGTCAGGGAGTTCTTCCATTCGGGTCCGCGCGGTAATGTGAAGTCGGGCTTGCTCGTGGACTGGCACGAGGAACCCAGCCTCTGGCGGAACCTACGCGACTGGATCGCGCCGCCGAAGCTGCCGCCCCTCAAGACGACGAGCCAGCCGGTCGCCGTGCCGGAAATCTGGTCGAAGAACACTCAGTTCTCGTGGGTTCAGGGACTATCCGTTGCGTTCCATGTGCTCGCGATCGGGTTGATCATACTCCTGCCCCTGCTGCTTCCCGAGTGGCTCGCGCCGCACACAACGAATGCGGGCCCCATCGACATGACGCCGATCGACAGCACCATTTCGCCATATTTGCAGAAGCTCGCACCCGCAGCCAAGAAGGCCGGAGGGGGCGGCGGACAGCACGACAACGCTCCCGCAGCAAAGGGCCGCCTGCCCAAGTTCTCCTACACGCAGATCGCGCGGCCCATGGTGAAGCCGCCCGAGCACCCGCAGATCGCCTTCGAGCCCACGCTCCTCGGGAACCCGAACCTCAACTTGCCCAATGTCAATATGAACAACTGGGGCGATCCCAACGGCAAGACGAACAACGATTCCATGGGCCAGGGCCGCGGCAATGGCATCGGCAACGGCAACGGCAACGGACTGGGCCCAGGCGAGCAGTACGGCGTCGGCGGAGGCTTCCCCAGCGCCGGGACGGGCGGCTACGGCGTGCCTGTATGCCTCTATTGCCCCCGCGCCGACTACAGCGATGAGGCGATGAAGGTGAAGGTCCAGGGTGTTGTCGAGCTTGTGGCCGTGGTTACCGCGGATGGCCGCGTGACGGACGTTCACCTTGCGAAAGGCCTCGGTTTCGGCCTTGACGAAAAGGCCATGTCAGCGGTTCGCACCTGGCGGCTTACGCCCGCGCGCGGCCCGGATGGAAAGCCCGCGGCGGTACGGGAAATCATCGAGGTCACGTTCGCGCTGTATTGACCTGCACTTCGCGGCGTCTTTCTCGCCGTCTGACTAATTCCACCCCAGCATTAACCAACTGGACCCAACCGTATCGACCCGCGCATCCTTCTGCTACGATGAGCGGCATGAAACGCACACACGGCGTGGCGATTTTCCTGTTTGCGGCAGCGACGGCATTCGCGCCTCGCGTTGCCGCGCAGGGAGGCTCGGTCGAGTTTGTTGCACGCGCCACTCCCTCGGGCGGCCTTGAAGAACCTGTGCGCGGGTTCCCTTTCTATCTTCTCAGCAAGAGCTTTGAAGGCATCGACCAGGAAGCGGGTACCGCTTTCCCCGCGCCGGACATGGATGCGTTTATCGACAAGCTCGATGTTTCGCCGGAACTAAAAGCGTGGATGAAGAAGAACCACTGGCTTTCCCTTTCGGGCGAAGATTTCATCCACAAGCTGCACGTGGCCGATGTTATGGACGTGCCGGAATTTTACCGGGCCTACATGGAAAGGAATATGGGCGATAAATCCGCCGCTTTTCCGAAGCCGAAGTTCAAACCTGCCGACAAAGTCAAAGACCCCGCAAAATACGAAAAGCTTTTGGCGGAATACAAGGATGCGATCCGCAAGTACATCGAGCAGAACCCGCAGACCGTGGACGGCATCGATCTCGACCTCGTGGAGATCGACCCCGGCTCGAAATGGAGTGAGCTGGCAGCCAGACGATTTCCGGAGATTCACCGGCGCGCGCTCAATCTGGCGCAGTCAAAGTATCTCGTCGCGCGCACGGAAACCAATCTTCAGGGACAGGGATTCCTGCGTGGCGTCTCGCCCGGAACCTACTGGCTCAGCACGCTCGATGTCGCCGCCGAAGTAGGCGATGCGAGGTCGCGGTGGGACGTGCCGGTGACGGTGCGCCCCGGGCAGACGGCCTACGTCACACTCTCCAACGCCAACGCCCTGCCCCCTTCGCACGCTACTCCCTGACCGTCGCGCGGCATGGCCGAAGCCCACGATATCGCCCGGTGGATTCACAAGCTGGCCGATCCCGACCCGGACGTGAGGCTGGGGGCAGCGCGCCATCTCTACCGGGAGGGATTCGATCTATGCCTGGCACCGCTCAACCAATGGAAAACCGATCCGGAGTTTCGCGAGATGGCGCCGCGGCAGCTCGGCCCCGTCCCGTCCGGCATCACTGTTGGAATCGCCGTCCAGGCCAAAAATTTTGACAAAATCCGAGCTGCGAACGCCTCGCCGCGCCTTGCCGACGTCCCGCCGGACCAGGACGCCAGGGAGTTCGAGCTGCACTTCGAGGATGCCGCGCTCGATATCCTGACGACACGTGATCCTTCCGGCTCGGGAGCGATCGCGCGGTACCTACAGCGATTCGGCGAAGGAATTCAGCAGGTTGAAATCAACGTCAGCGATGTGGACCGCGCGACGGGCATTCTCCGCACGCGATTCGGCCTCGAGCCAGTCTATCCCGCGACGCGTGCGGGCGCGGATGGCACGCGCGTGAATTTCTTTCTCGTGCCGATCGCCCATGACAGAAAAGCTCTAATCGAGCTCGTGGAGATGTCGGAGGCGCGATAGTGCGGACGGGTTTCAAACCCGCCCCTACGCAAGAGAGAAAACGGCGCCGCCAACCGCAAAGTTATTCCCCGCTCTGCTCAAGGAGTTTGGCGACCAGCGCCGTCCACCCCGTCTGATGATTCGCGCCGAGTCCCGCACCCGTCTCGCCGTGGAAGTACTCGTAGAAGAGAATCAGGTCGCGCCACAGCGGATCGTCTTGAAAGAGGGCGGTATCGGCGTAGACGGCGCGGCGACCGTCGCGCCGGAGAAAAATCCGCGAAAGGCGGCGAGAGAGCTCGCTCGTCGCGTCCCAGAGGTTGCTCTTCCGCCCCGATCCTGAAGGGAATTCCACCTGAAACTCATCGCCGTAGTAATAGTGAACGCGCTGGATGGACTCTATCAGGAGGAAGTTTATCGGGAACCAGACGGGGCCGCGCCAGTTCGAATTGCCGCCGAAAAGATCTGAGGTGGATTCGGCAGGTTCGTAGTCGACCGAGTGAGATTGCCCGTCGATCGAGAGCATGAACGGATGATCCTTGTGGAACTTCGAAAGCGCGCGGACACCATGAGGCGATAGGAATTCGTTTTCGTCGAACACGTAGCGGTATATGCGTTCGAGTTTCTTGCGATTGGCGATGGTGAGCAGGAGCCGCGCGCCGCGCTCCGTCCGGCGGCTCATGTCCACGTGCTCGCCCACGTCGGGGTGATGATCGAGGAACCAGCGCATCCGGCGGGAAAAAGAAGGCAGGTTCTCCAGATCCTCCGGCTCGAATGTTTCGACGGCAAAAAGCGGAATGAGACCCACGATCGAGCGTACCTTCACCTGAGTATGCTGACCGTCGCCGAAGTGGAGGACGTCGTAGTAAAAGCCGTCCTCCTCGTTCCACAATCCAATGCCCTCACCGCCCATATCGTTCATCGCCTGCGAGATGTAAACGAAATGCTCGAAAAACTTGCTGGCCACGTCCTCGTACGCCGGATCTTCGTGGGCCAACTCCAGGGCCATCGCGAGCATGTCCAAGCAATACATCGCCATCCAGCTCGTTCCATCCGATTGCTCGATGAAACTAGCGTCGCCGATGGGCCTCGAGCGATCAAAGAGGCCGATGTTGTCGAGGCCGAGAAAACCGCCCTGAAAGACGTTCTTCCCGTCCGGGTCCTTCCGATTTACCCACCAGGTGAAGTTGATCAGCAGTTTATGAAAGACGCGCTCGAGGAAGTTGCGATCGGGTTTTCCGCGAACGCGGCCCTCGATCTTGTACACGCGCCAAGCCGCCCAGGCAAACACCGGCGGATTGACGTCCGAGAAATTCCACTCGTAGGCGGGAAGCTTGCCGCTCGGGTGCATGTACCATTCGCGCATGAACAGAATCAACTGCTCCTTCGCGAACTGCGGATCGATCAGCGCCATCGCCACACAGTGGAAAGCCAGATCCCAGGCTGCGTACCACGGGTATTCCCACTTGTCCGGCATGAGAATCACATCGGAATTGTAGAGGTGGGTCCAATCGTGGTTGCGGCCGAACCTTCGCTTCGGATCGGGCGCGGGTTGGGTTGGGTCGCCGGCGAGCCAGCGGCTGACGTCGTAGTGGTAGCTCTGCTTGCTCCACAGCAGCCCGGCGAACGCCTGTCGCTGGACCAGGCGTGCGTCCTCGCTCAGTTTTGGGCCTGCCCGCTCCGCATAGAACTCATCCGCATCGTTCCGGCGGTCGGAGAAAACGGCATCGAAGGCCGGGCCGAAAAATTCCGCGGCAGATGCGGAACCCGCCGCAGGGTTGCGGTCCATCAGCCGCAGGCGGAGCGTCCAGCTCTTCCCCGCCGGAACCTCCCAGACGCAGTGCGCGGCCGCTTTCGTCCCCTTCGCGGCGGTATTCACCGCGGCTCGTTCGCCGTTGATCACGTACCGGTGAAAGGCATCTTTGACGAAGGGCGTGCGGTTCTTCTCCTTGTAGAGCCGCTCGGTATTCGTCTCGTTATTCGTGAAGAGCAACTCCGGCTCGCCTTCGATCAGCAACCATCGCTTGCCGTAGTGATAGTCGGAGAGTTCGGCGAGCCTCGTCCCGGCCGGACTGTCGATCTGCGCGGCCTGCGGCATGTCGTAGGGATCGCCCCAGCTCCATCGGTTGCGGAACCACAGGGTCGGGAGAATGCGCAGCCGCGACGGTTCGGGCCCACGGTTCCAGGCGGTGATGCGAATCAGGATGTCTTCGGCGGTGGCCTTCGCGTATTCCACGAACACGTCGAAATAGCGGTTCTCGCGGAATATGCCGGTGTCGATCAGCTCGTACTCGGGATCGTAGCGGGTGCGCTTCTTGTTCTCCGCCACGAGCAAATCGTAGGGAAACGCCCCCTGCGGATACTTGTAGAGGAACTTCAGATAAGAGCTGGTCGGCGTAGCGTCGAGATAGTAGTAATACTCCTTCACATCCTCGCCATGGTTCCCTTCGAGATTGGTCAGGCCGAAGAGGCGTTCCTTGAGGATCGGGTCCTTCTCGTTCCAGAGGGCCAGGGCGAAGCAGATGTGCTGGTGACGGTCGCAGATCCCGGCGATGCCGTCCTCGCCCCAGCGGTAGGCGCGCGAGCGGGCGTGGTCGTGCGGGAGGTAGTTCCACGCGTCGCCGTCCGCGCTGTAATCCTCGCGGACCGTGCCCCATTGCCTTTCGGAGAGATATGGTCCCCAGCGTTTCCAGTGGACTTCCCGCTCGACGCTGGCTTGCAGTCTCTGTTCTTCCTTCGTCATCCCTGGTCAGGTGCGCTGCCGGCTTACAAAACTCTCCCGGCACGGTCCTTTCGGTGCGACTGAACCGATCCAAAACAATGTAGCCGTTCGAACGGCGCGTGGCAAGGCGCGCGGATTTTCTGTATTCTCGACCGGCCAGGCATTCGGGGACGGAATCCTACTTTGATTCAGCCGACAAGAGAAGGAGCGCGCCAGGCGGGCTCGGATGTCGCATCGTGGCGCTTGTATGCGCTGCTCTTCGTTGCGCTCGCAGCGACTGCCGTAATTTCGCCGATGCCCTTTCGCGGCGACGCTTCGGGTCACGACTTCCTGTTCCATCTCGCCTCGTGGATCGACGTGGCGGGCCAGTGGCGCGAAGGAGTTCTCTATCCTCGATGGGCCGAGTGGGCAAATTGGGGATTCGGCGAGCCACGATTTGTCTTTTACCCGCCGTTATCCTGGACCGCCGGCGCGGCGCTTGGTTCCGTGCTGCCCTGGAAGATGGTGCCGGCGACTCTCATCTGGCTCACGCTGATCGCGGCAGGGATGGCGATGTGGAAACTCGCGCGCGAATGCCTCTCCGGCCCGCAGGCGGCCGTGGCGGCCGTCCTGTACGCGGTGAATCCCTACCATCTGGTGATCGTCTATTACCGCAGCGATTTCGCCGAGTTGATGGCTGCCGCGCTTCTCCCGCTGCTGATATGGGCGGCGCTGCGCGTCATCCGCAACGGATGGCGCGAGGGATGGAGTGATGTTCCGGTACTCGGCGTCATCTTTGCCGCGATCTGGCTCGCGAACGCTCCGGTGGGCGTCATCGCGACGTACTCGCTCGCGCTGATCATTGCAGTCGGATGCGTCCTGCGCGCCCGCCTGCGTCCCGCATTGACAGGTGCGATGGGTATGGCCGCCGGCTTCGGCCTCGCGGCCTTCTACATCTTGCCCGCCGCCCGGGAACAGCGCTGGGTGCAGATCAACCTTATTTTGTCGGATGAGGTCCGCCCGGCCCAAAATTTCCTGTTCACGCACGCAAACGATCCCGAATTTGTGATTTTCAATTGGAAGGTCTCGGCCGTGGCGCTCGGGCTGATGCTTGTCACCGCCATCGCTGCGGTTTTCGCCGCGAAAAAGCGGCGAGACTTCCGCGAACTCTGGTGGGTTCTGTTCGCGCTGGCAGCCGCATCCGCACTCCTGATGTTTCCGCTGACCGCCGTTCTCTGGCGCGGTCTGCCAGAACTGAGATTCGTGCAGTTCCCCTGGCGATGGCTCGACATACTTGACCTCGCGTTCGCATTTTTCGTGGCTGCCGCGCTCAGCCGCTGTCGAACACGCAGTGCATTGTGGCTCGTGTTCGCGATCATTCTGGGAGGCATTGGCGCATCCGGCGTCGCGATGGCGGAAGACGCCTGGTGGGACACGGAAGGCGCGCCGGTGCTGACGACTGCGATCAGCTCGGCTCAGGGATACGAAGGCACCGACGAATACATGCCCATTGGTTGCGACCGCTCCGAACTCCCGGGCAATCCTGACCCGACTACGCGCGCAGCCGACGCATCCGCGACCCCGGCCGCGCCGGTTGAGCAGATCGATCCCGGCTCGGGCGCGATCCTTCCCGTCAAGAATGCGCAAATCCACATTCACCAATGGTCCGCCGAACGCAAAGTCTTCAACACGGAATCGGCGGTGCCCGTCACGCTCGCGCTGCGGCTGCTTGACTATCCCGCTTGGAGAGTGCGGGTGGATGGGAAGGAAGCCCACGTCGATCCGCACCCGGTGACCGCGCAAATGCTTCTGCCGCTGCCCGCGGGCACGCATCGCGTCGAAATCAGCTTTCGTCGAACGTGGGACCGGACCGCAGGAGGAGCAATTTCGGCGGTCACGCTCGTTGCACTGCTTGCGTTCGGAGGAATACTTCGACGAAGGAAGACGAAAGACGAAGCTACGCCAGGCGGCGATGCTTGAACTGCTTTTCGCCCTTGGCGTAAGGCGCGACGGTTTGGCCGCTGCCGTAGAGTTTGTACTTGTAGGTGGTGAGGCCCTCGAGCCCCATCGGGCCGCGCGCGTGCAGCTTGTTTGTGCTGATGCCCACCTCGGCGCCGAATCCGTAGCGGAAGCCGTCCGCGAAGCGCGTTGAGGCGTTCTGGAAGACGCCCGCCGAGTCGACCTCATTCATGAATTTCTTCGCGGCTTCGGCATCCTCGGTCACGATCGCATCCGTGTGATGCGAGCCGAAGCGATTGATGTGGTCGATCGCTTCTTCGAGATCGGCGACAACCTTCAACGAAAGAATCAAGTCGCCGTACTCCGTCCGCCAATCCTGCTCGGTGGCCCGCACAATTCCTTCGTTCGGCAAAAGCGCCAGGGTCTTTGCGCAGCCGCGAATCTCCACTCCCGCTTCCTTTAGTTTCGCGACGGCTTGAGGCAGAAACTTCTCCGCGATGGCTTCGTGAACCAGCAGGGTCTCCGCGGCGTTGCAGACGGCGGGATACTGCACCTTCGCGTCGTATGTGATATCGACAGCTTTCTTCACGTCGGCAGCGCGGTCCACGTACACGTGGCAGATTCCTTCGCCGTGCCCGAGGACGGGAATCTTGCTGTGCTCCATGATGAATCGCACCAGCTCGTACGATCCGCGCGGGATAATCAAATCGACGTCGCGATCCTGCGCGAGCAGTTCCAGCACATCCGCGCGCGTCTGGAGCAGGCTGATCGAGTCGACCGGAACAGACGGGAATCCGCGGAGGCATTCGCGCCAAATCGAGACAAGCGCTTCATTCGTCTGCGCCGCCTCCGAGCCGCCCTTCAGGATCACGGCGTTGCCCGACTTCAAGGCCAGCGACGCGAGCTGGGGAACCACGTCCGGCCGCGACTCGAAAACCACACCGATCACGCCGAGCGGGCACGACTCCTTGTACAGCACGAGGCCGTCGTCCAATTCGGTCGCGGCGAGCCGGCGGCCTAGAGGATCGTCGAGCCGGGCCACTTCCCGGATCTGCGCGGCCATCTGCGCGACGCCTGATTCCTTCACGCGCAGCCGGGCAAACATCGCGGACGACATTTTTCCAGCCGCAACAGCAGGCTCCGCCGCGCGGCAATCGGCTGCATTCGCTTCGAGAATCCGCCGGGCGTTCTGCTCGATGGCTTGCGCCGCCGCCAGCAGCACTTCGTTGCGAGCATCCGACGAAAGCTTCGCGAGTTCGCGCGATGCCGCCCGCGCCCGCTGCGCGATCGATGCGACCGACGCGGCGCTGGTTTCAAGCTGCGCTGTGGATGGCCGGCTCATGATTTCTGCAATAGCACAATATTGTCGCGCGTGACAAGGACGGGCGAGGGAGCGGCATCCCTCCCGCGGCTGCCCTTCTTCCCCGAATTCTTCACCGCTTCCTCGCTCGCGCAGTTCGCGATTCCGCGCGCGAATTCGCGCCCCTCGGAATCGACGATGCTCACCACGTCCATCGGCGCGAAATGATTTTCCACGCGCACGATCCCCGACGCGAGCAGGCTCGCCTTGCCCTGCGTGATGGCTCGGTGCGCGCCTGCATCCACGACCACGCGCCCGCGGACATCCGCCGCATACGCGATCCAGCGCCGCTTGCCGCGCATCCTCCGGGCCGGCAGGAAAGCGGTGCCGACCTTTTCTCCGGCGAAGATCCGGTCGAGCGTGTCCGGGCTGTTGCCGTTGGCGATCACGGCGGTGCCGCCACAATTCATGGCGATCTCGGCGGCTTCGAGTTTCGTCTTCATGCCGCCGCGTCCGCTCGCCGAAGGCCCCGCGCCTAGCGCCTTCAGTTCCGGCGTCATCTCTTCGACCAGCGAAATCACCTCCGCGCTACCATTGCCCGATTCCTGGCGCAGCAAACCATCCACGTTGGTCAGAAGCACCAGCGCGTCGGCTTCCAGGCCGCTCATCACCAGCGCAGCCAGCCGGTCGTTGTCGCTGAACGCAGCCGTGCGCGGACCCGCCGCAACCGACTCGAGCTCGGCGGTCGAAACCGTGTCGTTCTCATTGACGATAGGCAGCACTCCGAAACCGATCAGCCTCTCCATCGTCTGATGGAGATTCGAATAGCGGCGCCAGTTGGTGAAATCCTCCTCGGTGAGGAGCACCTGCGCGATCTTGACGTCCCACTTGGAGAAAAGATTCTTGTAGGCGTCCATCAGGAGGCTCTGGCCGACGGCGGCGCACGCCTGTTTCGTGACCAAGTCGTCCAGCCGCGAACGATGGAGTCCCAGCCAACCCCTGCCCAGCCCCACCGCGCCGGACGAAACGAGCACAACCTGGCGGCCAGCCTTCATCAATTCCGCAATCGAACGCACGATCGGCTCGACGCGCTCCAGGCAGAGCTCGCCCTCGGCTCCCGTGACCGTGGCCGTTCCGACCTTGATCACCAGCCGCCGTGCTGCCCGCAGCTTTTCTCGCTCCGCTTCCATCTGCAATCTTCCCGGTTGGCCTGCTTCTGCCAATTGTACCGAAATCGGCGACGCGCGTCGTCTGCCGTTTCTGGGGCCTCGTTCTGCTTCGGCGAAGCGCATTTGGTTCCGGTCTTGCATTTTGGCTGACGATTTCACTGGCCGCAGTGCCGAAATCATGGTATGTTTACTTTGCGTTTGTTGCTCTTGTAACACCTTTAGATTCGATGAAGGGGCTGCAAGTCCACACTTGCGGCCTTTTTTGTTTTACGGCTGGAGGCGGTCGAGAAGCACAAACAGCTTAAAAGAAAAGTGAGTAAATAAGTGAGAGAACAAGGAACAGTGAAGTGGTTCAATGCCAGCAAGGGATTCGGGTTCATCCAGCGCCAGTCCGGCGAGGACGTTTTCGTCCATTTCTCCGCCATCCAGGCGGAGGGTTACAAATCGCTGAACGAAGGCCAGGCGGTTGAATTCGAAGTCACCCGCGGCCCCAAGGGCCTGCAGGCTGCGAACGTCACCAGCCTCTAGTCAAGAAGGGCGGGCCGGCAATCGTCGGCCCGCCTTTTTTTTCGGTAGTTGCAAGTTGTGCGGTTCGCTGTTGCAGGTGAAGCGGTCCCAGAGACTCCATGAGCGATAAGATCATCGTCCAGTTCATCGGTTTCCAATCAAAAACGCTTGTCCGGGAGTACACCTTTACCGTTCGAGAAGTGGCTACCGAGCCGCGCGAATATACACTCACGATTCCCAACGAAGCCTTTGACTCCCGCCGCGTGCGATACCAGGACGCGCCGGACATTTGCTCCCACAAGCTGCATCGCGAGCTCGCTGCGTCTGAAAACCATCCGGTCCAAACTCACTTTCGCCTGAGCGACGCTGAGTTGGACGAGTACCGAGTGGGCCACGCGCCCAAGCCGCTGAAATATCCCTACGCGCCGAAACCGGATACGGACGCCTAGACCCGCACGTTTCCCCCCTGTTTTCCCCTCTTATCTACTTTGTAGCGAGGTACGGAACAACTCTGGACACCCTCGGTCCAACTGCGGTTACACTGGTTGGTCAGCCTGCTTGCGCCGTTCCCGGCGGCGATTTCGCGGCCCGGAATCGGTGACGCGCGATCTGCCGAGGAAGGGGAGATTCCTATGTCCGACACGAAAGCATCGATTCCGGGCGCTACCGCCGATAGCGCCGATCGCCGCCGCTCGCACCGAGTCAACATTACGATGCCCATTCTCGTTCGCGGCAAGGCCGGTGGGCAACCCTTCCAGGAAGCAGCCTCTACCGTCTCGGTCAACGCGCACGGCGGCATGATTCGCCTGGCAACGAAAGTCGTCCGGACGCAACAGATTTCGCTGGTCAATCCGAAGACGACCGAAGAGATGCCTTGCACGGTGACTTTCCTTGGACAGAAGGAGAATGGAAAAACCGAGGTGGGCGTCGAATTCGTCGAGCCGTCGCCGCTTTTCTGGCGCATCGCCTTCCCACCCGAGGACTGGGATCCCTCGGAGCGCAAGCGTCCCGCCTCCTCCCGTCCGCCAGCCACGCCCCGCCGCTGAGCGAGGGTGCCGTCATGGTATGTTGCTCGCGGGGTTGGACTGGGACTCCTCACCGGACACACATTGACGCAGCCATCTGACCAGCAGTTCGATTATGCACCTGCCTCAAGAACTCAGAATCCTCCCGCACAAGGCAACGCGCCCGTGCTCGTGGAGTCCGCTCGATTTGTGCGCGCGCACTGGCTGAGGCTTTTTGCAGTTTCCTGCCTTGTCCTCGTCCCCTGCTTTTGGCACCGGCGCATTGGGGCGGACGACCTGGGGAGCCACGTCTACAACGCCTGGCTCGCGCAACTGATTCGCCACGGGCAGGTCCCCGGCCTTTGGATCGCGCATCAGTGGACGAACGTATTGTTCGACTTTCTCCTGAGCGGATTCGGCCCAGTCTTTGGCTTTGCCGCTGCCGAACGAATCGCCGTGTCGCTGTCGGTCTTGATTTTCTTCTGGGGGACTTTCGCGCTGGTATGCGCCGCCACGCGCCGCGCCCCTTGGTTTCTTCTACCCTGCATCGCGTTCGTGACGTATGGCTACACGTTTTACATGGGCTTCTTCAACTACTACCTCTCGCTGGGCCTGGCTTTTGTCAGTTTGGCGATCTTCTGGAGGGGCAAGGGCTGGGAGCGGCTGGTCCCCCCGGCGATTCTGCCCTTCATTTGGTTGGCGCATCCGCTGGGGCTGATCTGGCTGATTGGCGCGTGCATCTACGTCGGATTTGCAGAGATGGTGCGGCCGCGGTATCAGGTCGGGTTGCTCGTCGCGGCCGCTGCCGGATTGGTCGTGGCGCACTACTATTTTTGGCATCGGTTCATTGTCGAGCCCGCTGAACATTCGCCGTTCTGGTTGAGCGGCGCCGACCAACTCGTCCTCTTCGGCGAGAGATACTGGATCCCCGCCGCAGCGCTGATCGTGTTCGCCATGGTTTCTCTTGTGATCGACATCGTGCGACGGTGGCGTGAATCCGGCTCGCTGGCGGCCTACAGCATCCCTCTGCAGTTTTACCTTCTTGCGGCGATATCCGTACGGTTGCTGCCCGAGGGCATCCATTTGTCTCCGCATCTGGCGCCCATCGCACTGTTGACCGAGCGATTGACGTCAGTTTCCGCCGTTCTCTTCTGTTGCCTTCTCGGCGCGATGCGTCCGAGCAAATGGCACCTCATCGGATCGGCTGCCGTTGCCGCTGTTTTTTTCGCTTTCCTGTACCGGGACACCGCCGTCGTGAGCAGGATGGAAGCGCAAGCGGAGCGGCTCGTCCGCACCTTGCCTCCAAACCGTCGCGTAATGGGCACCATCAAGGCGCCCCCTGACTCGCGCATACTCATTCAGCACATGATCGATCGCGCCTGCGTCGGCCATTGCTTCAGCTACGGCAACTACGAGCCGGGTTCGCGCGTGTTCCGCGTGCGCGCGATGCCTGGGAATCCCTACGTTCTGACGGATTACGACCTCGCCGCGGATACGGAGGATGGAGACTATACGGTCCAACCGGAGGACTTGCCTCTCTATCAGGTCTATCAATGCAGCGAGAGCGGCACCGATCTTTGCATTCGCCCACTCGAGGCCGGCGAGCCAAACGACCGCCTCGGCGTTCATCCGGACGACTAATTCGATCCTGGGAAACGCGTCAGGCTCTAGGGAAGCAGACCGAAAACAACGACCGCATTGGGCGCGCCGACGTACACCTTTCCGTTCGCGATCATCGGCGTGACGAACTTGTCATTCCCATTATCCGGGAACTGATCGCGCGCGCCGGCCTGGTTGCTGTTGTACAACTCATTGGCCAGATTCGTGGCGTCGTAGGCATGGAGAGTGCCCGTGCTGCCGTTCTCAATCGCCCAGACGATTCCGTTCGCGCTTCCATTCGCCGAGATGCTCGGCGTGGTTCCGGGATAGCCGAAACTGTTTGCGCTCTGGACGGCGGGTGACGCGGGGAGCTTCGCATTCGACACGGGAAACGCCATCAAGGGGCTGCCTACCGGGCCGTAGTAGACGGTGTTGTTGAAGAAGGCCGGCCCCGATTTGACCTGACCGCTCCACGGGCTGTCGAGTCTCTGGTAGAGGCCGCTATCGTTGTTCGCGAACTTCCCCATGTTGTCCCGGTTCACGATGTAGAGGTTCGTATCTTTCCCAGCGCCGACCGCCAGATGGTGAGTCGTCCCCTGATTGTCGGTCACATCCGGCAGCACCATTGCGCCTCCTGAGCCGAGGTCGGTGTCCGCGCTCGATTCCGATTCGGCGGTGCCTTTGCTGTTGTTCATCGCAAAATAGTCTGCGACGGTCAGGCTGTTTCCGGCCGTCGAAAGCTTCATGAACGAGTTGCCGTAATCTTGGTTGTTCGGAAATCCATTTCCATCCAGCGTGGTGTCAAATGTGCCGTTGCCGACCAGAAGGTAGATGAATCCGGACGCGTCTGCGGCGGGACCGTATCCCGACATCCAGATGCCGCCCTCCTGGCCATTTTGCGTCGCGCCGTTCGCCGTCAGGTTGAGCACGCTTACCCGCTGGAGCGTCGACTCGCTGTAGCCGATCACCCAGCTCGTGTAGTTGGGAGCATCGCAGTGCGAAGTCCACGTCGTGTAGATCGCGCCATTCAGCAGCAAAAGCGCCGCACGCTCCTCATACGAGCCTGGATTGAACGTCTGCATCCCGCCAGAGCTTCCCGTGCCGCTGCCGGCGACGCTCGCCTGAACCTCCGTGGGGCCGCCGTTGAGTTCGGCGTGGGTGACGAGATCAATCGCGTGGAGGCGATGGTGGTAATTGTTGCTCGAGTCTTTTGACATGGAGACGACGAAAATCGTCCCGTTCGGTCCGGCTTTGAGATCGATTACCGGCGTCGACGTGACCCCGATTTCCGGTGTGACCTGGCCACAGCCGCGATCGTCGCTCGGCGTTTCACTGCCCGGGATCACCGAAAGCTGCCAGAGCGGCGCTCCCGGCGTGTCGGCGTCAAAAGCGTAAAGCATGTCATGCTCGGTGGCGACGAACACAACGTTGTGTTTCGCGCCGCCGATCGTCAAGCCCGGGACGTACAGCGGCTCGGCGTCCACAAGCCCCGTAACCGACAGCGATCCGAGATTCCCGAACTTCGCCGAATTCACGTTGCCGGTCGTCAGAATCGTTTCATTCGCATTGAGGCCCGTGCGTGCGTTGTCGTTGTGATACGTCAGCACGGTGACGCTCGGCGACACAGCCGCCGCTGGATCGACCGTCAGCGTGGCAGCGTTGCTGATGATGCTACCCTTTGCATTGCTGACGATGACCTGGAACGTTTCTCCACTTTGCGCCGCGATCGTCGTCGCAATGATGTAGCTCGGGGAATTGGCTCCCACGATGTCCGCGCCATTCTGCTGCCACTGGTAGTTCAGCGGCATTTCACCTATGGCTAGCACCGAAAAGCTGGCCGATTCACCCGCGGTGACGGTCTCGCTGGAGGGTTGCGACGTGATCTTCGGCGGGCTGTCTGCGCTGTTTCCCCCGCAGCCCGCGAGGATCGCAGATGCGAGGGCGGTAGCGAGGACACCCGCCTGGAACCATCGGCTTGGTTCATTTGAAACTTGCATCTGGAAACCAGGACAGCTTGACGAGCAATTGTACACGGCGCCCTGCGAAATCTCACCTGTACCCCAGCACAGCCGGGGAACAGCGGGCGAAAGGACTGGCGCGCCGAGACCGGCACGCGTAAGAGACGCGGGCACAACGCGCTAGGCGGATTCGGCGGTGGTGCGTTCCGGGCGGTTGACGGTCTTGGCCGCGGGATTCCGGCGGCGCTGGATCAGCCACGCGCCGAACCTCCATGCCAGCAGTATCGCCACGAGAGCGCCATATTCGAGCGGCTTGCGCACATCCGACTTGACGAGCCAGTAGTAATGAATCACGCCCAGCACCGCAGTCACGTAAATTGCGCGATGCAGGAGTTGCCAGCGCTTCCCGCCGAGGCGTCGAATCCAGCCGGCCGTTGAGGTGATCGCCAGCGGAATCAGCAGCACGAAACCGGTGAAACCAACGGTGATAAACGGCCGCTTGTGAACGTCCTTCCACATGTCCGACCAGTCAAAGAATTTGTCGAGGCCGATCCAGGTGCTGAAGTGCAGGCAGCCGTAGAAAAACGCGAAGAGGCCGAGCATCCTGCGAAAACGGATGAGCTGCGGCAGGCGCAGGATTTTCCGCAGTGGAGTGATTGCCAGAGTGATGACCACGAACCGCAGCGTCCAATCGCCGGTCCGGTGGGTGATGAATTCAATGGGGTTGGCCGTGAGGTACGTATCGAATGGCAATCCCTGGGACAGGGCGTGCACAACGCGCCAAACGAGCAGCTCGAACGGGATTAGACAGAGGAGAAATACGACGACCTTTGTCCACTTACTCGTCAGGATCGAGTTCACGGAACCTCGTCAGAAATTCTTGCGCAGGTCCATGCCGGCGTAGAGGCTCGCCACCTGATCGCCGTAGCCGTTGAACATCAGCGTGGGCCGCCGGAGGAATTCGCCGAGCCGCCGTTCCTTCGCCTGGCTCCAGCGCGGGTGATCCACGTTGGGATTCACATTGGAGTAGAAGCCATACTCATTCGGGGCGTAGATGTTCCAAGTCGTCGATGGCTCGCCCTTGACGAACCGGATCTTCACCAGCGACTTAATGCTCTTGAATCCGTACTTCCAGGGAATCACCATTCGCACCGGCGCGCCGTCCTGATTCGGCAGCGTCTCGCCGTACATTCCGACGCAAAGAAGCGCTAGCGGATTCATGGCTTCGTCGAGCCGCAGGCCTTCCATGTAGGGCAACTGGATTCCGGAGCTCGAAGCCCATGGCATCTGCTTCGGATCGTAGTAGCTCTCGAACGCCACGTATTTCGCCTTCGGAGTCGGCTCGACGAGCTTCGCGATAGTACTGAAGGAATACCCGATCCAGGGCACGACGATGGACCAGCCCTCGACGCAGCGGTGGCGGTAGATGCGCTCCTCGAGCGGCGCAAGCTTCACGATTTCGTCCATTGTGAACTTGCGGGGCTTCGCGACTTCGCCTTCAACCGAAACAGTCCAGGGCGAAGTCACGAAATTCTTGGCGTTCTGTGACGGATCGCCCTTATCCGTGCCGAATTCGTAGAAATTGTTGTAGGTTGTCACGCTGCTTTCAGGGGTGATCTTTTCGTCGGTGTTGTAAGGGCCTTTGATGACGCCGCTCAGCTTCACCGGCACCGAGCCCGTGCCGGGACCTGCGAAGAAGCCGGGCAGCTTCTTCCAACCGGCCACGATCCCCGTGGTCGCCAGAAGCCCGAGCAGGAAGTTCCGCCGGCCCATGTAAAGAACTTTCGGGGTGACGTCCGCGTAGGTCAAATCCGTCTGCCGCTTGATCACCATGTTGCGCCTCCGGGCTGGGCACAAACAGCCCCAGGTAATAATACGCGCCCTATACGAATTTAGATGCGCGAACTTGCCTGAGGAAACACAAATGGCACCACTTGGCCGGAACTTATTGCTTTCCCAGCTCTTCGAGCAGGGCCGTTCGGAGGCGCTCCTGATGCGCCGGCTTGAGCTTGGCCCCTTCCGAAGTGAGATAGAAGACGTCGATCGCCATCTGGCCTTCGGTTTCGATCAGTGCGATCTCGATGTTGCAGTTCTCGCGAGAGAACTGCGAGCTGATGCGATAGAGCAGCCCGGGCCGGTCCTGTGTGATCACTTCGACCAGAGTCGTGTGCGCGGAGCAGGTGTCGTCGATCTCGATCTGCGTTTTCACCTTCACCTTTGGCTCCGCATTTTTTTCCGATCGGAGCCGGTCCCGGAGCATGCGGTCGAGGTCCGCTTTGTCCAGTAACACGTCGTGAATGCTTTTCTTGAACCGCTCCCATTCCGGCAGGTTCAGTTCGAGGGTCTGAAAGCGGTCCGTAAAGAAAAAAGTGTCCACGACCACACCCGCGCTGTTCGAGAATGCCGCCGCCTTCACGATATTCATGCCCCACGCCGCGAGCGCGCCCGCCATCTTGGCAAAGAGGAAGGGGCGGTCCTGGGTCACGAGCGTGAGTTCGTACCAGTGGCGCCCTCGGGTCAATTCGAGCTGCACCGAATCTTCACCTAGGTGGCTCGCCATTTCCATGTGACGGATCACGTCGCTGGCTGCCTGCGTTCGAAGGTAGCGCCGCGGCAAGCCGTCGATAAAGCTCTCAAGCCTCTTCCCCGCCGCCGGGGCAAGCGTACGGAGATGCGTCATCACCTCATTATCGACATCCATGTGGAGCCGCTCGTCCAGACTTCGCATCAGGAAATTGGCCGTGCCGATGTAGAGCTGCCAAATGTTCTCCGCCTTCCACGGCGTCAGGGCCTCCGGGTTCACCGCTTTGATATCGGCGTATGTGAGCAGGCAAAGCATCTTCAGCCGCTCCGGAGTTCCCATTTTTTCCGCGGTCTGGCGGATTGTTTCCGGATCGAAGATGTCGCGCCGCAGCGCGTTGCTGATGTCAAGATGGCGGCTGATCAAAAACTCGACCGTTTCGCGGTCGGGCGGATCCAGGTCGAGCCGCGCGAGGCAGGTCTCTGCAAAGTCGAGGCTCGCAAGGACATGATTGTCTGATTTCGCGCCCTTACCCGTGTCGTGCAGGAGCAGCGCGAGGTACAGCAGGTCCGGCTGCTCGATTTCGTCGAGGAGCTCCGCGTAACGCTGGTCCCACTTCGACTGCGACTTCCGCAGCGCGTGAAGGTTCTCGATGGCGACGAACGTGTGCTCGTCGACCGTGAACCGGTGCGAATAGTCCCGGATGACGAGCGAATCGATTACGCCGAACTCCGGCACGAGCACGGTCAGCAGGCGAAGCGAATGCATGACGCGCAGCGCTTCGGCCGCGTGCGGCGCAAGCAGAATCTCCTGTAAATAGTGCCACGCCGCCGCACCCTTCGGCGGCGCCGCGGCCAGCGCCGGCAGAATCTCCTCCATCTGGTGTTCGGTGGCCGAACTCAGGTTCAGGCCGTGCCGCGCCATGAAACGAAACATGCGCAGCGGGAGTTCCGGATCCTTCAGCGATTCCTCCCGTTGCAGGAAAATCCTCCCGTCCACGACCGCGAACTCGGTGTTCGATAGGCGCGATCGCAGGTTCTGAAACTGCCGATAGAGCGAAGGCCGCGCCGCCGGAAATTCTTCCATCAGCTGCGCCGCCACGCGGTGGATCAACCGCGCGTGGCCGAAGTAGATTCGCATCCAGTCCGACGCAGTCAGCGGTTCGGCGCCCGGCGCGCCGATCTTCCGGGCCGCGGCTTCGTCCTGTGCGGCCCACGCGAGCGTGTTGTCGTCTCGCCCGTGCCGGAAGTGCAGAAAGCAGCGGACCGACATCAGAAAATCGAGCGCGGCGTCGAATCTTGGGCGCAGCCAGGGCGGCAGGAGTTCGGCTTCATCCGGCCAGCCGCCCTTTTCTTCCATCGCCGCGATGAGCGCAAGCCAGTGCGCGAGGTTGTAATCGCGCAGCCCGCCGGGCCCGTCTTTCACGTTGGGCTCGAGGTGAAAGACGGTGTTGCCGAATTTGTTGTAGCGCGCGCGCGTGAGGTCCGTCAGGCGCTGAACGATCGACCGCGACTCGCGCGTCACGAGCTTCGGAATCACGTGGTCGTGCAGTCGCACGAAAAGACTCCGGTCGCCCGCAAGATATCGGCAGTCGAGCAGCGAAATCGCAAACTCCACGTTGTTCGGATCGAACTTCTCGCATTCGGCGAGCGTCCGCGTGGCTGGACTCAGCTTCAGCCGGAGATCCCAGATTTCCTGCGAAAAACTGCGAAGCTGGTCCTTCAGCTCGCGCTCGGACCCGCCGCCGGCGTGAAGAAACAGAATGTCGATATCCGAATGGGGAAAGAGCCAGCGGCGCCCAAATCCGCCGAGTGCAAGCAGTGCAAGATTGCGAGGGCCTTCTGCGTCTGGAGAGACTAATTCGTTCCAGAGGCGGAGCGCAATGAACTCGACAAGCTCGGTGCGGCCGTGGACGGCGGCGCGGCCGTCACCTCTCGCCGAAAACTCCTCTTGCAAGCGCGCGGACCCCTCCGCATAGCGATCGCGCAGCTCGCTTCCGATGGGGGGTCTTGTAGACATGCGTGTATGGTTGCGTTCCGCGCCGGGCCTCGCTCGGTGGTGTCCATTGCCGGTTGTCCGCGTGACGCGGCTTCGCCGCGCGCCGCTTACAGCGCGCTGTCGCCGCGCTCGTCGTTGCGAATCCGGATGGCGTCGCCGATCTTCGAAAGAAAGATCTTGCCGTCACCGATCTTGCCGGTGCGCGCCGCCGTCACGATCGCTTGCACGGCCTTTTCCACCATCTCGTCCGCAAGGACCATCTCGAGCTTGATCTTGGGGATGAGATCGACGGTGTATTCGCGTCCGCGGTAGAACTCCGTGTGGCCCTTCTGCCGGCCGTGCCCACGGGCTTCGAGCACCGTCATGCCTTCGACGCCAATTTCATGAAGCGCGTCTTTCACCGGATCCAGCTTCGATGTTTGGATAATCGCTTCGATCTTTGTCATCGTGGTCTGCCTCAGCTTTCCCTGATTTCATTACCGCGGCCCGAAAGAGACTACGCCCAAATCCGCGCGCTGGCTACGTGGATATCTCCCAATTGTAGCCCTCTTCGCCGTGCTGAGTCAGATCGAGACCCTGCGCCTCCTCTTCTTCCGGCACGCGCAAGCCGATCACCACGTCGACGATCTTGAGAATGATCAGCGTGCCCACGATCGCGATCACCCACGCGATCGCGATGCCGGCGAGCTGGTTCAATATCTGGTGAAAGTTCCCTTGGATCGCGCCCGAAGGTAAGACGTTGCCGCTGGCATCCTTGAAGATCGGATTGATGATGCTCGAAGCGAAGACCCCAGTCAGCAGCGCGCCGACCGTGCCTCCCGCCCCGTGGACTCCGAAGGCGTCGAGCGAATCGTCGTAGCCGAAGCGCGCCTTGAACACGGTCGTCATCCAGAAGCAGACGGCGCCGGCAATCAAGCCGATGGCCAGCGCCGACATCGGGCTGACGAATCCCGATGCAGGCGTAATCGCCACAAGACCGGCGACCGCTCCTGAAATCGCGCCCAGCGCGCTTGGCTTTCCCTTTCGGATCCATTCCGCCGCGCTCCATCCAACCACCGCCGCTGCCGCTCCAAAATGGGTCGCCACGAACGCGCTGGTCGCCAAACCACCGGCCGATAGCGCGCTGCCCGCGTTGAAGCCGAACCACCCAACCCACAGCAGGCACGCCCCGATGAAGCTGATGACCACGCTATGCGGCGGCATCGGCTGCTTCGGATATCCCAGCCGCTTCCCGAGGTAGAGCGCGCAGACGAGCGCCGACACCCCCGAGGTGATGTGGACCACCGTGCCGCCCGCAAAGTCGAGCGTCGGGAACCGTCCGCCGAGCGATGCGTTCAGCAAACCACCCTTGCCCCACACCATGTGCGCCATCGGGTCGTACACAAACAGCGACCACAGCGTCAGGAACAGCAGCATCGCGCTGAACTTCATGCGCTCCGCAAAGGCTCCGGTGATCAGTGCCGGCGTGATGATGGCAAACATCAACTGGAAGATCATGTAGGTCTGCGCCGGAATTGTCGCCGAATAGGCGGCGTCCGGCTGCGTGCTCACGCCGCTCAAGAACATGTTATGCAGGCCGCCGATGAAGCTGTTTCCCTGCCCGAAGGCCAGGCTGTAGCCCACGATCGCCCAGATCACCGTGATCACGGCCATCATGGCGAAGCTCTGCATCATGGTGCCCAGCACGTTTTTCTTGCGCACGAGCCCGCCATAGAAAAGCGCCAGCCCCGGGCCTGTCATCAGCAGCACGAGAGCCGAACTGGCGAGCATCCAGGAATTGTCGGCGGATCCTTTCGCCTCCGCGGCCGCCTGCTCGACGGCTGCGAGCCGGTCCACGTGAACCTCTGGAGCTACGAGCATTGCAGCAACAGTCGAAGGCGCTGCGCTGCCGGAAACCCGCGCAAATAGGGTGACCGGCGCTAGACAAAACAACAACAGAACAACCGCTAATCGTTGGATCGATTGCTTTCGCATCGGGGTCGCCATCTCCATGGCAGAGGGACGCCCCAAGTCACACTATGGGCGTTCGCACCGCCTCGTCGGTAATCTAAATTTTTATCTGTCGTATTGGCAATTGCTATTCGGTCCCAAACCCAAGCGCATTATACACAGGGGACGACCTCAGTCGAAGTCGGTACTCGGCTGATCAAGTTTGTCCGGGAATGAATTCTTAATGATTTATTTATGCGTGTGAATCGGCCTCGATAGGCACACGGCCTCGTAAGAGCACAGTTTCCAGCCGGTTAAGCGACCCGCCCTCGGAGTGCAACTTTTCGCCCTGGCTCGTGTTCCATGAATCGTACGGCCTCCGCAGGAGCAATGGGAGGCTGACACTTAAAATGAGCATTCAATTTCTAGAGAGGAAAGCCATCATGAAGACGCGAGAACTTATTTTGAGTGGTGCGGCCCTCATCGCCCTGTGTGTGCCATCGGCATTCGCCCAGCAGTCGAACACCTCCACCACGACAACGGACCCGCAGTCGATCGCGCAGCGCAAGGACAACCAGCAGGATCGCATCGCCCAGGGCGTTGACAGCGGACAGCTCACTGCCGGCGAAACCAAGAACCTCGAGACGAAAGAGGCAGGCCTGAACAAGGAAGAGCACACGATGCGCTCAGACGACAATGGGCACCTGACCGCCGCCGACCGCACCAAGCTAAACAACCAGCAAAATCACTTGTCCAACCAGATCTACCAGGACAAGCACAACGCCAATACGGCTCACTACGGCAACAACGTAGTCGGCCAGCGCCGCGAGAATCAGCAGGACCGCATCGCGCAGGGAATCAAGAGCGGCCAACTGACTGCCGGTGAAACCGCGCGCCTTGAGAGACAACAGCAGAGCATCAACCACGAAGATGCTTCCATGCGCAAGGCGGATGGTGGCAAGCTGACCGGAGCCGACAAGCAAGCCCTGAACCAGCGCCAAAACAACGCTTCAAAGAACATCTACAACAAGAAGCACAACGCCGCGCACACACGCCCGTAATCAGCGCTTCGCTGAAGGCACGCAAGAGCCCCGGCCAGTTGCCGGGGCTTTTCTTTTAGTCGGGATAACCGCGCGGATGCTTCTGGCGCCATTCCCACTGCGAACGAAGAATCGAAGGTAAGTCAGACATCGTGGCCTTCCATCCCAGCACCTTTTGCGCTTTCGTCGCGTCCGCAACCAGTCTCGCCGGGTCGCCGGGGCGCGGTCCCTCAACGCGCATGGGAATGGGACGTCCCGTCACCTTGCGAGCGCATTCGATCACTTCCAGCACCGAATAGCCGTGCCCGGTCCCGAGATTGATGAAATCGGACTTACCCCCCTGGCGCAGATAGTCGAGCGCGCAGATGTGCGCTTCCGCCAGGTCGGCCACATGAACGTAATCGCGTATGGGCGTCCCATCGGGCGTCGGATAGTTGTTCCCGAAAACGGAAACTTCCGGCTTCTCGCCCAGCGCCGCCGCGAGCACGTTCGGCACCAGATGAGATTCGGGCTCGTGATGCTCGCCCCGGTGTTGCGTCGCGCCCGCCGCGTTGAAGTAGCGCAGCGCAACGAATTTCAACCCGTAGGCGTAGTCATAGGAATCGAGCAGGCGCTCCATCATCAGCTTCGACCAACCGTATGGATTTTTCGGCCATTGCGGCGTCGTCTCGGAGATGGGCATCTTTTCCGGTTCGCCATAGGTGGCGCAGGTCGACGAAAACACCACGCGCCGGACGCCCGCGCCGAGCAATGCGCCGATGAACGCAACGCCCTGCTCGACGTTGTTCTCGAAATACTTCACCGGCTCGGCGACCGATTCGCCGACGTATGCGAGCGCGGCGAAGTGGATGCACGCCTCGATCTTGTGTTCTCCGGTGACGCGGGCGACGAGGGCGCGGTCGCCCACGCGCCCCTGATAAAACGGAATATGCTTGTCCAGCGAAGAACGGTGGCCCCGGAACAAATCGTCCAGCACCACCACCTGTTCGCCCTTGGCGCTCAGGCGCTCCACGGTCACGCCTCCGATGTACCCTGCACCGCCCGTCACCAGAATTGCCATCGCTCTCCATTCCATTCAGCCGCGTTGGGGAGCCACTCGCGCAGCCGGTCCGGCCCCATTCGGCCGGCTGGCGATTATAGCCGAATGTGAAATCTCGGCGCTGGACCAGATTCAAGAGTATGTCGCATTCCGCAGCAACATCAGATCGGCCGCGCGCGTAGTAACATTGAGAGGGCAATGACTTCGGCCAACATCGGTAACCCGGGAAACGGTCGGATCGCCATCCGAACGGACCATCTCGCGCGGCAGTATCAGATGGGCTCTACGCTCGTTCGCGCCGTCAACGACGTCACGCTAAGCATCCCTGCCGGCGAATTCGTCGCGCTTCTGGGCAGTTCCGGCTCGGGCAAATCCACGCTGCTGAATCTGATGGCGGGCCTCGACCGCCCTTCCTCGGGAGCCATATTCGCCCACGAACGCAATCTCGCGGAGATGAATTCGGACGAGCTTGCGAAGCATCGCAGCCACACGATCGGGATCGTCTTTCAGGCCTTCAATCTTCTCCCCCGCATGACCCTCGAAGAAAACGTTGAGTTGCCGCTGCGCCTGGCGGAAGTTGAACGCAACGAGCGCACCGCCCGCGTCTTTGAGGCGGCCGAACGCGTCCGCCTGACCGCGCGGCTCTCGCACCGTCCCGGCGAACTTTCCGGCGGCGAACAGCAACGCGCGGCGCTCGCGCGGGCGCTGGTCAACCGGCCGACGATTCTCCTCGCGGATGAGCCCACGGGAAACCTCGACAGCGCCACCGGGGACGAAATCATGCTCCTCCTGCGCGAGATCAACGAAACCCTCGGCATGACGATCATCATGGTCACGCACGAACGCCCTCGCGCCGAGCGTTTCGCGCATCGGCTGATCCTGATGGGCGACGGCAAAATCCTGAGCGACGGAGGCCGCGCGTGAAAGCCCGCGACCTCATGGATCTCGCCGCCCGCAATCTGCGCGAGGCCCTGCTCCGAAATTCCCTCACCACGCTGGGCATTGGCGTCGGAGTCGCGTCGCTCGTCGCCATGCTCTCTCTCGGCGTCGGGTTGCAGAATCTGGCCACCGAGCGGCTCTCTCGCTCCGGCCTTTTCAACGCGATCTTTGTCACGCCGCGGACGAATTTCGATGGTTTCGGCGGGCGAGCCGAACGGTCCAGTCCCCCTGAGGCCGCAGCGCAGCCGCTCGACGAGGACGCCCGCCACAAACTCGCGGCGCTGCCCAATGTGGACGACGTGTATCCCGATATCCGCTTTCCTACGGAAATCCGCTACGCCGGAAATCCGTACCCCACAGTCGTCGCGGGGGTGGCGCCTTCGACGCGCAACGACGGCGCGTTTGAGGACATGAAGGGCGCGTTTTTTTCCGGCCCTTCGGCGGACGAGGCGATCCTGCAAATTGAGTTTGCGCGTCGGCTCTCCCCCCAACAGCCCGATTCGCTTCTCGGCCAGGAAATCGTGTTGCGCTACGCAGAGCGCCAGGCGCTGCCGCCGGATTCTGCCGGCGACAAAGCGGCGGCGGGCGCGGCCGGTTTCTCCATTGTGCCGCGCGAGAAGAAGCTGCGTATCGTGGGTATCGTTGAAACGGAACCCGGCGGAGGATTTGGCGGCTTCGGGCGCGGGCGCCTTCTGATTCCGTTGCAGGTGGCGGAGACGTTGCGCGCCGCGCAGACCAACGACTTGCGCGACCTCCTCCGCGATACGCCTTCGAAGCGCACCTACGAAAGCCTCACCGTGCGCGTGAAAGGCGCGTCCGACGTGAAGGCCGTGGAAGACACGATCAAGCAGATGGGATTCACGGCCTTTTCCCTGCTCGATGCCAGCCGTAACCTGAACGTCGTGTTCGCGGTGTTCGATCTTCTCCTCGGAATTTTCGGCAGCCTTGCGCTCGTGGTGGCGTCTCTCGGAATCATCAACACGCTGGTCATGGCCATTCTCGAGCGGCGGCGCGAAATCGGGGTGCTCAAAGCGCTGGGCGCCGCCGATCGTGACGTCCGCAGGCTGTTTTTCGCCGAGGCCGCCGTCATGGGTCTCCTCGGCGGCATTTCCGGCGTGTTGTTGGGCTGGCTGATCGAACGCGCCATCAATTTCGGCACGAGCGTCTATCTGAGCCGTCAGCAACTGCCCGCCATCACCGTCGCCGCCATACCCTGGTGGATGGTCGTCGCGGCAATCGCCTTTTCGATCGCAGTGAGCCTGGCAGCCGGGATTTATCCCGCCTCTCGCGCGGCGCGGCTCGATCCGGTCGAGGCGCTGCGGTATGAATAGAGCGCGGCGCCTGGCGCTCCCGGCGTTTTCGCTGCTGCTCGCTTGCTTCCTGGTTGTCGCGCCCGCACACGCCGCCGGCCGCGCCGAATGCCGCGCCGTGCCCAGCAGAATCCTGGGCCGCTCCGTTCCTTACTGCGTGCTCTTGCCTCCCAGCTACGACGCGCAAAAGGCTCTCCGCTATCCCGTTCTCTACATGCTGCAAGGGCTCGGCGAAAACAGCCAGGCCCTGCTCAACTCAGGCGCGTGGGATCTGATTCAGGACCTGTGGGACCAGAAGCAGCTCGGCGAATTCGTCATCGCCACGCCCGACGCGGACCGCACCTTCTACATCAACTCCCGCGACGGCCGCGTGCGATACGAGGATTTTTTCATCCGGGAGTTCCTGCCCTTCATCGAGAGCCATTATCGCATCCGGGCCGGCCGTCGCTATCGCGGCATCAGTGGAGTCTCCATGGGAGGTTATGGCGCGCTGCACCTGGCGTTTCGCTATCCCGATCTTTTCGGCTCCGTCAGCGCGCACAGCGCCGCGCTGATCGCCACACTCCCGCACACACGGGCCGCAACGCCCGGCGAAGCTTCGATCCTAGCGCGCATGCTCGGCTCCGCCTTCGGTAATCCGTTCGACCCGGCGTTTTGGAATCGCAATAGCCCGTTCACGCTCGTGCGCAATGGGCCGCGACCGGTGGGACTGCGCATCTATTTCGATTGTGGAACCGAGGACGACTACGGTTTCAACAAGGGCGCGCAGGCATTTCACGAACTGCTCGCCTCGCGGGGCATTCCGCACGAGTTTCATCTCTACCCCGGCGGGCACGACTGGAGCTACTTCGCGCAGCATTTCGCCGCCTCGCTCGAGTTTCAGTCGAACGCCTTCGGCGTCACGCCGCCAGCAAAATAGTTTTGAATTTGCCTCGCTACTGGCGCGCGGGGAGCACAGGATGCCGGAAATCCTTGGCACCCAGACGCCTACTCCACCACGCTGTCATCTCCGGTTTCAGGAGTCCGGCGGACTCCACCGGAGTCCCGACACCGGACCCGAACCCAGCCGCGTTTTCTGCGGATGGAGGTAAGGGATCTGCTTTTCGGTCTCTGAAGGGTATGCGCGAGCGCCGATGCGATCGCCACTAGTCCGAGGCGTGCGCTGCTTCCCGCTGAAATTCGGCGAAAGTCTTCCCTTCCGCCGCCAATTTTTTCAGCAGCGGCGCCGGTTCCCAGAGCAGGCCGTGCTGCCGATGAAATTCGCAGACGCGATCGTAAACCTTTTTCAGCCCCACGGCGCTCGCGTACCACATCGGTCCGCCGCGGTACGCGGGGAATCCGTAGCCGTTGACGTAGATCGTGTCGATATCGCCCGCGCGCAACGCATAGCCTTCCTCGAGGATGCGCGCGCCTTCATTCACCAGCGTGTAAACGCACCGCTCGACGATTTCGTCCGCCGAAATCTGCCGCTGCGGAATCCCCGCCTCGGCGTTCCACTTTTTCACAAGCGCCGCGACCTCCGGATCGGGTGTCGCGCGCCTCTCCGCGTCGTACTTGTACCATCCCGAGCCCGTCTTCTGCCCGAGCTTCCCCATCTCGACGAGACGATCCTCGGTATAGGGATGCCTCGTGCCCGGCTTCGCGAGATGCCGGTACTCCTTGCGGATGCGGTACGAGATGTCGAGCCCGCCCAAGTCCCCGACCGCGAGCGGCCCCATCGCCATGCCCCACTCGGTCAGCGCGCTGTCGACGGCTTCCGGCGCCGCGCCCTCCTCCACCAAAAATTGCGCCTCGCGAATGTACGGCAAAAACATCCGGTTGCCGACGAACCCCTGGCAATTCCCCACCAGCACGCCCACCTTGCCCAGCTTCTTCGAAAGCTGCATGCACGTCGCGATCACGTCCTTGGCGGTTCGCCTGCCGCGGACGATTTCGAGCAGCCGCATCACGTTCGCCGGGCTGAAGAAGTGCATGCCGATCACGGCTTCCGGCCGCGAAGTCGTCGCCGCGATCTCGTCGATGTTCAGCGTCGAGGTGTTGCTCGAAAGGATCGCGCCGCGCTTGCACACGCGGTCCAGCTCCGCGAATACCGCCTTCTTTACCGGCATCGTCTCGAAGGCAGCCTCGATCACCATGTCCGCGCCGGCAAAATCGTCGTAGCTCAGCGTGGTCTTGATCAGCCTCATCCGCTCGTCCACTTGCTCCTGCGTGAATCGCCCGCGCTTCACCGACGTCGCGTAGTTTTTCTGAATCGTCGCCAGGGCCCGGTCGAGCGCCGCCTGATCCATGTCCTTCACGACGACCGGGATTCCCGAATTCGCGCACACCATCGCGATTCCGCCGCCCATCGTTCCTGCGCCGACGATCGCCACCGAGTTTACCGGGATCACCGGCGTCTCCTTCGGAATGTCCGGCACCTTCGCCACTTCGCGCTCCGCGAAGAACACATGAATCAGCGCCTTCGATTCATCCGAGAAGAGGCACTTGTCGAACAGCCTCGCCTCCTCCTCGCATCCTTTCTCGAACGGCAACTTCGTCGCCGCCTCGATCGCGTCGATCGCCGCGAGCGGCGCGGGCAGTCCGCGCTGTTTCTTCCGCACGGTCTCGCGCGCTGCGGCAAAGATCGGCGCATTTTCCGCCGGCGTTCCAAGCTTCCCGTTCCGCTCGCGCGTCTTGCGCACCGGCTTCCCGGCCACCTCGCGCGCGAACGCGACCGCGCCCGCCAGCAGATCGCCCTCGATCAGCTTGTCGATGATCCCCGCCTCGAGCGCTTCGCCTGCGTTCAGCGGCTTCCCGGTCGTGCACATCTCGACCGCCTTCGCGATGCCTGCCAGCCGCGGCAGCCGCTGCGTCCCGCCTGCGCCCGGAATGATCCCGAGATTCACTTCAGGCTGGCCTACCTTGGCGTCGGGAGCAGCCACGCGGTAATGGCACGCTTGCGCAACCTCCAGCCCGCCGCCTAGCGCGTTTCCGTGAATCGCCACCACCACCGGCTTGCCGCAGTCCTCGATCTTCAGCAGGGTCGGCAGCAAGCGGATCCGCCCGCCCTTGCCCGACGTCATCTCGACGAACATATTGATGTCCGCGCCCGCGATGAACGTCTTCCCGCCGCCGATCAGCACCGCCGCCCGTATGCTGTCGTCCTTATTGATTCGCGCGATCGCTTCCTCGATCCCTTCCGGCACGCCGCGGCTCAGCGCGTTGACCGGCGGATTGTTGATCGTGATGATTGCGACGTCTTTGTCCGTGCTGAACTGAACCAGTTCGCTCATATGGGTTGGTTTCTCCGGGCGGGATAGTATTGCGTCCCGTCAGTCTGTTGCAATCTTTTTGACCGCTTCGTCTCTCGCGCTGTCATCCCGCATGCCCTTCGTTCGCAGTAGGCGAACGAAGCAACCGCAGCCACTCAACCCCGCTGTCATCCCGAACGAAGTCCCGCGCCTTTTCCTGCCCGCGGCTTGCGCGGGCGCGGGACGCAGTGAGGGATCTGCTTTTTCATTTTGCGGCGGCGCGTTGGTTATAGAATCTGCACCACCGGCGCCGGTGCGAACAAATCCACCACCGAAATCCGCGCCGCCACGTTCCGCGCCATCGCGTAGATGCTCTTCGCGCCCGCTGCGTCCTCGCCGAGCGACGCTACCGGCTTCCCCGTATCGCCGCCGATGCGGATTTGCGGATCGATTTCGATCTCGCCGAGCAGCGGAATGCCGAACGCCTTCGCCATCCGCTCGCCTTCGCCGTGCCCGAAGACGTCGATGCGCCCTTGGCAGTGCGGGCATTCGAAGTAGCTCATGTTCTCGACCACGCCCAGAACCTCGACGTTCACCTGCCGGAACATTTCCACGGCCTTGCGCACGTCCGCCAGCGCCACCGCCGACGGCGTCGTCACCACCACCGCCCCGCTCACAGACACGGTCTGAATCAGGCTCAGCTGCACGTCTCCCGTGCCCGGCGGCAAGTCCACCACCAGATAGTCGAGCTGTCCCCAGCGCACGCTCCGCAGGAACTGCTGCATCACGCTGTGGAGCATCGGCCCGCGCCACACCAGCGGCTTGTCGCCCGGGTTCAGCAGCCCCATCGAAATCATTTTCACGCCGTACGCCTGCACCGGAATGATCGTTCGTTCGTCGAGCGCCCGCGGCTGCTCGTTCGTGCCGAGCATCAACGGAACGTTCGGACCGTAGACGTCCGCATCCAGCAACCCCACCGCCGCGCCCATGTTGTTCAGCGCGATCGCCAGATTCACGGCAACCGTCGTCTTCCCCACGCCGCCCTTGCCGCTCGCCACCGCGACCAGATTTTTCACGCCCTCGATCGGCGCCTTGTCCTGTAGCCGCCGCCCCTGCGGCACGTTTGCATCGAAGACCAGTTCGACCGCCCTTACTCCCGGCACCTTCGCGAGCGCCGCGCGGACGTCTCTCTCAATCGTGTCCTTCAGCGGGCACGCGGGCGTCGTCAGCGTCACGCCGAGCGACACGATCCCGTCGTTCACCTCGATGTTCTTCACCATGCCCAGCGTCACGAGGTCCTTTTGCAGCTCCGGGTCAATCACCCCGCGCAACGCTTCCATCACTGCCGCTTGGCTCGCCATTCGCGCCCTCTCGCCTGTGGCCTCGCTGCCCTTGCCGGACCGCTCCGCGCAGCGCAATCGCTAATCATAGACTCCTCGCCGGGAACCAGCAACTCACAGCTCTGTGGGGTAGTGTCTTAGTTTGCTGGCTTATCTGCCTGCTCCCCACTGTTTATGGAGCCACTGTCCGTAAGCCATTGCCCAGTAACGGTGCTAAGTGGGATAGGATTAATTCTGATGGGCATACGCGTAATGGGGTCTACAAGGGAATACTGAAACCTAGACTTATAGAGCCAGTCAAGCTGATCTCGATAGCCGATGCATCCGACGATCCATGCTCCAAATTTTCCATCATAGGACTTACTAATCATCTGATCTCGCGGCCACCTGTCTTGGGTCCCTGTGACATACCGCTCCCGGCCGGGGAACAGTACCGGGCCGAAATCCTTCCCCACGAAATTGTTTCCGCAAACCATATCGATTTCCTTTTGGATAGCACTTTCGTCGTCGGTAACCATAAACATAGGGATAGCAAGAACGTCCTGGGCCCCAAACGAGGAATAATTCTTGAGAGTGATGGCATACCCAATTGTTGCGTTGTTTCCTTTGTGATTTGAGTCCAGCCGGGACGGCGCGTGTCAACGAGTTTGAGACCAGTGGGCATGGAGTTTAGTGAGTTTTTCATCTGCGTTGAGCGGTTTGTTGATCCAGACCTCAGTTGGGACCGTTGCTGGTTTGGGCGCCTGG
>JBEKAE010000021.1:0-48519 GCA_050018375.1 Candidatus Acidiferrales bacterium
TGCCGGAGGGAAATCGCGCCCGGGCCGGACGTCTGGGGCGTGGTCAACGGCAAGGAAATCCATCGCGAGGAAGTCGAGAAGCTCTTCCGGTCGCGCGTGAATGCCGAAGGCCCCGCGCCCGCGCAGGAAGAGGCGCTGTCCCTCAAGCTCAGCATCCTGGACGAGCTGATCAACAGCGAAATTCTGCTCGAGCGCGCGCAGAAGATGAACCTCGTCGCGAGCGACGCCGAGGTCGAGGACAAGTTCACCGAATCGAAGAGCCCTTACACCGAGGAGGAGTTCCAGAAAAAGCTTCAGGAAACCGGGCTCAGCGTGGACGATCTGAAGAGCGACATTCGTCGCCAGCTTTCGATCCAGAAACTGCTCAATCGCGAGGTCGTGGCCAAAATCTCCATCACCGACGAGGACATCGCCAACTTCTACAACAAGAACCGCGCGCAGTTCAACGTCACCGAGCCGCAGTACCACATCGCGCAGATCGTCATCACGCCCCGGCCGGACCCGACGGTCCACAATCGCAAGAACGACAAGGCGACCAACGAAGCCGAAGCGGGGCGCAAAGCTGCGATGCTCATGCAAAGGCTCAGTGCCGCCGCCGATTTCGGCGAATTGGCCACGGACTATTCCGAGGATTCAAGCGCTTCGACGGGCGGCGATATCGGCTTCGTTCCAGAATCGGCGCTCAACCAGTCCGATCCGGCGCTCAAGAAAGCCGTGCTGGAGATGAAGCCGGGCCAGGTGACCCAACCCATCCCGTTAAAGGGCGGCGGATATCGCATCCTGAAACTGATCGCCAAGGAAGCCGCCGGTGACCGCCAGCTTTCCGATCCGCAGGTCCAGCAGGCCATCCGCGAAGCCTTGCGCACGCGCAAGGAGCAGCTTCTCCGCTCGGCCTATCTCGTTGAGGCGCGCGACGAAGCGCACGTAACGAGCTATCTCGCGCGCCAGATAATCGAGTCTGCCGGAAAGCTTCCCGACGCAAAGTAGCGACCTCTAGGCCACGATCGCGAGCACATCGCCGGCGCCGACGGCCTGGTTTTCCGAGACGAGCAAGCGTTCCACGGTCCCTGATTTCGGCGAGCGCACTTCGTTCTGCATCTTCATCGCCTCCACCACGAGAATTCCCTGGCCGGCTTCGACGGCTTCGCCCGCCTTCACGAGCACGCGAACGATCTTTCCCGGCATCGGAGCGGTCACGTGCTGGCGGCCCTCGGCCTCGAGCGCCGCGCCGCGAGAGCGGCGCCACTGCCGCGGATCGCGGACTGCCGCCGCATACTCGCGCCCCGCGACGACGACCCGCAGAGCCCCACCGTGTGCCTCCACGCGGGCTTCGAGCGACGTTCCCCCGATTAGGATCGAGTAAATTCCGGGCGCGACCTCGGCGGCGTCGGCTTCGATGGTGCGGCCGTCGATTGTGCAGCGAATCTGTCTGCCGCGCGCCGGATCTCCCTCGATCTCGACTCTTCGCGCCTTGCCCCCGAATTCGATTTCGAGTTTCAAGAGTGCGTCACCGGTCGGGCTCGCGGTTCAATTGGTCGCGCCGCCCTTCGAGCTTCCATCGCGACTCCGGCGCGCCCACAATTGCCGTTGGTTTGCCGCCATAACTGCCATTCCGCGAAATGTGCCACAGCGCGGCCGCCAGCATCGCAGCGTCTTCCACGTGGGGCAACGCGGCCCCGCCCGCTGCTTGTAGCCCAGGCACAGGACGGCTCAGAAAATCGTCCAGCCAGCGGGTGTAGATGTCGCCGCTTTGGAAATCAGGAGCGGCGAGAATCCGGCGAAGAAGTGCGACGTTCGTTTTGATCCCGCTCGCGCAATACTCCTCGAGCGCTCGCCCGAGGCGCGCAATCGCCTCGGCGCGGTCGCCGCCCCAGGCGATCAACTTCCCCAGCATCGGATCGTATTCGTTCGGCACCGTCCAGCCGCCGTAGACTCCGTCGTCGAGACGGATTCCCGGCCCGCTCGGCGCGCGGTATTCGAGAATTGTGCCGGGCGAAGGAAAGAAATTGTTGTCCGGATCTTCGGCGTAGATGCGGCATTCGATTGCGTTGCCGCGCAGAGTGACGTCTTCCTGCGCGAAAGGCAGGGGCTCGTCCGCTGCGATGCGAATCTGCAGCTTCACGAGATCAAGCCCCGTGACCATTTCGGTTACGGGATGCTCGACCTGCAAGCGCGTGTTGGTTTCGAGAAAGTAGAACTGCCGGTCCACGTCCACGAGGAATTCAAATGTGCCTGCATTCGTGTACGCTACGGCGCTTGCGAGTTTCACAGCTGCTTCGCCCATCGCGCGGCGCAGCTCCGGCGTCACGGCGGGCGATGGCGCCTCTTCGATCACTTTTTGATAGCGCCTTTGGATGGAACATTCGCGCTCGCCGAGATGGACGATGTGCCCGTGGTGATCGCCCAGGACCTGAATCTCGATATGGCGCGGCCGCGACAAATACTTTTCGAGGTAAAGCTGGCCGTCGCCGAAGGCGTTTTGCGCCTCCGATGCGGCGTCGCGCCAGGCGGAGGCGAGTTGTGCTTCACTTTCCACCAGCCGCATCCCCTTGCCGCCTCCCCCGGCCACGGCTTTGAGCACGACGGGGAAACCAATCTGTTTCGCTGCAGCGAGCGCACCAGCCGGGTTCTCGATGGGATCGAGCGTCCCGGGTACGGTCGGCACGCCCGCTTCGCGCGCCGCGTGCCGCGCCGCCGTTTTCGACCCGAGCTTTTCCATCGTCTCGGGCGGAGGCCCGATGAAGATCAGGCGCGCACCGGCGCACGCGCGGGCGAACGCCGGATTTTCGGCGAGGAAGCCGTAGCCGGGATGCACGGCGTCGCATCCGGCTTCGCGCGCCACGCGGACGATCTTCTCGATTGCGAGATAGCTTTCGCGCGAGGGCGCCGGACCGATCGGATAAGCCTCATCTGCCAGGCGCACGTGCAGCGCCGCGCGGTCGGCATCGCTATAGACGGCCACGGCGCGCACGCCAACCTCGTGGCAGGCGCGCACGATGCGCACGGCAATCTCACCGCGGTTTGCGATCAGAATTTTCCGGAACACCCCGGCTCCGTGAGCGCGGACGAGCAAGAGCGGAATTCTAGCATGCCGGTTCGGGAGAATTTCGCGCACTTGGCAGCCTCTCGCAAAGCGGCTATCATGGCCCCGCTCCGAGCGTCGAACAGTCGTGCGGAAGGTGAGCGACGGATGAAGCCGTCCGAACAAAATCGTTGGAAGAAGACCGCCGCCGAGGCTGCGGTCAAACTCGTCGGAGACGGAATGGTCGTCGGCCTCGGGACCGGCTCGACCACGGCGTTTTTCGTGGCGGCGCTCGCGCGGCGCATCGCGGGAGAACGCTTGCGCATCGTCGGGATTCCGACCTCGGCGCAGACGGCAAAGCTCGCGCGCTCGCTGAAAATTCCGCTCGCCACGTTTGCCGGCCACGCCCAGATCGATCTTACGGTGGACGGCGCCGACGAGGTCGAAGCCGGTACGCTCTATCTGATCAAAGGCCACGGCGGCGCGCTGTTGCGTGAGAAAATCGTGGCGGCGGCGAGCAAGCGCATGGTGATCGTCGCGGATGAAACGAAGCTGGTCGAGCAGCTCGGCTCGCTGGTTTCCGTGCCCGTCGAAGTCGTGAAATTCGGATGGCAAGCCACGGAAAGAAAACTACACGAGCTCGGCGCGAACCCGTCGCTGCGGCTCGGCGCGGACAAGAAGCCCTTCGTGACCGACGGCGGAAACTACATCATGGATTGTGCATTCGGCGAGATGGCGAAACCGAAGGAGGTTGCGCACCATCTCGACCATGTCATCGGCGCGGTCGAGCACGGGCTCTTCCTGGGCTTCACGCGAGAAGTTTTCTTGGGCGGGCGCGACGGCGTGAAGATTCTGAAAGCCGGATGAGAACTACGATCTGAAGTGAACGGCCAACGAGGAGCGCGGCCGGCAGTTTGCCACCGGCCGCTGAAACGAACCTACCCTGAAACCAGCCCCTCGTCCCCCCGCGGTTAATTCTTCGCAGCAGCAGCGCAAGCCTGGGGATACACAGCGTCGAGAGCTCCCCAGAGGGCCTTCAGCGTGCGCTCGGCTGCACAGAGCACGCCGAACGTGTCGGCGGGGTTCTGGCTCGTGAGCCATTCCCGCCACGCAGCGCGGTGACGTACGTCTGCCTCCTCGTGCACGCCGAAGTAGGCTAGCGCGCGAGGCTCCGTGATGCCGTAGAGTCGGCGCAATCCGGAGATCTTTTGCGCGGCGATTTCAGGCACCTGCGCTTCGTACGCATAGAAGGACGCGACGGCTTCCGCCAGCGTTCCGTGCGAGGAAACCTCGTCAAACGTATCCGGCAGCGCCGCGATCCCCGGAAGCGGGCGCGCCTCGTCGAGCGTGGTTTCGCTGACGCCGAGCGACTCCGCGAACTGGCGCCAGAGCAGCGGGTGCGGCATCGCCGGATCGAGCTCTTCGGCGAGGTTCTCGTTTACCATCTCCTTGAGATGGCCGTTCGTGCGGCCCGCGAGCTGCTTCAGGTTCTCGGGAAACGCTCGGACGTGCTGGTAATACTGCTCGGCATAGATCTGGAGCGATTCCTTCGAAAGTTTCCCTTCGGTCCAGGTCTGATAAAAAGGATGTTTCAGCAAGCGGCGCTCTGCGATGAGAGCATCCAACGATTCAAGCATTGTCTTTGCTTTTACGGGATTCTTGGCCATTGCGGTTTTCCAGCTTCCTTTCAGGAGAGAAGGTGAACAAACCCGCAGAATCCTATCGAAACACGCTTGAAAGTCCACTTCCGGCTCTTTGAATCAGCCCCGGGATGCAACGGATGTTTTCACGGAATGAAATGCCTTCACAGCGGGATGTTCCCGTGCTTCTTCTTCGGATTCGTGTCGCGCTTGTTTTCAAGGGAACGGAGGGCGGTGATGATCTTGGCGCGTGTCTGCGCGGGTTCGATGACGGCGTCGATGTACCCTCGCTCGGCCGCCACGTAGGGGTTTGCAAACCGCTCGCGAAAATCCTCGATCTTCTCGCGGCGCAGCTTCTCACGTTCGGATTCGGACGCGCGGTCGAGTTCGCGCTTGTAGACGATATTCACAGCGCCCTCGGGGCCCATGACGGCGATCTCCGCCGTGGGCCACGCGTAGTTGATGTCCGTGCGGATGTGCTTCGACGCCATGACGCAGTAGGCTCCGCCGTAGGCCTTGCGCGTGATGACCGTGATCTTCGGCACGGTCGCCTCGGCGAACGCGAACAACAGCTTTGCACCGTGCTTGATGATTCCGCCGAACTCCTGCTGCGTGCCGGGCAGGAAGCCGGGGACGTCCTCGAACGTGATGAGCGGGATGTTGAACGCGTCGCAGAAACGGACGAACCGCGCGCCTTTCACGGAGGCGTCGATATCGAGCACGCCCGCGAGAAACGCCGGCTGGTTCGCGACGATACCGGCGGGGCGGCCGTCGAAACGCGCGAACCCGACGACGATGTTTTTCGCGAAGTGCTCGTGAACTTCGAAGAATTCGCCGTCGTCCGCCACCGCATGGATCACGTCCTTGATGTCGTACGGCTTTTGCGGGTCCTCGGGAACGATTGTGTTGAGCGCCGGATGCGCGCGGTCCCAGGGATCGCCCGAAGCGTGGCGTGGCGGATCCTCGAGATTATTCGACGGCAAATAGCTCACTAGCTCGCGAATCATGGCGAGGCAGTCGGCGTCGTCGCGGGCGATGAAATGGGCCACGCCGCTTTTTGAGTTGTGCGTCATCGCGCCGCCCAGCTCGTGCTTCGTCACTTCCTCGTGCGTTACGGTCTTGATGACGTCCGGGCCGGTGACGAACATGTACGACGTCTCGCGGGTCATGAAAATGAAATCTGTGATCGCGGGGGAATAAACGGCGCCCCCTGCGCACGGGCCGAGCACGGCGCTGATCTGAGGAATCACGCCGCTTGCGAGCGTATTGCGGAGGAAGATTTCCGCATAGCCCGCGAGCGACATGACTCCCTCCTGAATACGCGCGCCACCCGAATCGTTCAGGCCGATCACGGGCGCGCCCTGCCGCATGGCGAGGTCCATGATCTTCGTGATCTTCAGCGCATTCGCCTCGGAAAGCGAGCCGCCGAAGACCGTGAAATCCTGCGCGAAGACGTAGACGAGCCGCCCGTCGATGCGGCCGTATCCGGTGACGAAGCCGTCGCCCGGCGGGCGCTGATCCCCCATGCCGAAATCCTGGCAGTGGTGCCGGACGAATTTGTCCAGCTCTTCGAACGTGCCTTCATCGAGCAGCAGATCAACCCGCTCGCGCGCGCTGAGCTTGCCCGCTTTGTGCTCGCGCTCGCGGCGCTCGGCTCCGCCGCCCGCTTCGGCTTCAGCGTTCAGCTTGCGCAGCTCATCGAGCCGGTCATGATTCTTGAGGCGTTGCGTCATTTTCTTGCCAGGGCTGTCGACCGTTTAGGGGTCGGTTTCAGTGTCGGGTAGACTGGATGCCGACTCTTTATTTTCAAGGAGTTACGCCGCATTCTACTCGGCAAGCAGTGTTGAGTAGAATGCGCGTTCGCCGGACGAGATAGGAGGGCGGAGTCAACCCAAGACGCCATCGGGCGCCTCCGGTCTCCAACTACCTTTCCCAATTCTGCGATCAGATCCATATTCCAAGACCGGGATCACCCTAGCAATGTGCGGAGACAGTTTCAAGCGGTTGTTGGTGTGGACTTTTTTCGAAGCCGGAAAATTGGTTTAGTGCAAGCCCGACCAGTCGTCGGCGAGGAGAATCGAGTTCGAGGGATTTGAGGGGTCATACTTCACGCTGGCGACCTGGCCTGAGGCGATGCGGGTGAGGTGCGCGCGCTCCTCGAGGCCGGTGATGTCCTGCGCGGTTTCATACGTCACGCCGGAAATCGCGTACGTGTAGTAGAGAAGCTTCTGCGAGCCGTTGGCCGAAGCGGCGTGGCGTTTGGCCCAGAAGCCCGGATTCTGGCTGTCGCGTTCGTCGGAAGGCTCGGCGTGGCGGTGGTCCACGATTTCGAGCACCTGGCCTTCCACAATGCGACCGACGCGATTCAAGTAAGCGCGGCGCTGGCGCTCGATCTCGCTGGCATCGGCAGGCTTGCGCCGCAGCCAGAGGATGATCCCTGCGACGGCCAGGATCACAAGCCCGGCCAAGGGGAGCAGATTGCGCCAATCGGAGAGCAAACTTTTCAAAACGGAGTCTATATTAGCGCAGCACCAGGCGTTCACAAGGGGTCAGATTCAGGGTGAAGCCAGTCAATCAACGCTCTGATGCGGCGTGAAGAATCGATGCGGGTCAATCCCGCGGGGCGACGACGGGGTTGCGAAGTGCGCCGATGCCGCCCACGCGGACCTCGACCACGTCGCCCGCCACCAGAGGGCCGACTCCTGCGGGCGTGCCCGTCGTGATCAAATCGCCGGGCTCCAGCGTCATTGCTTCAGCGATCCAGCGAAAGACCACGTCGATGGAAAAGACCATGTCCGAGACGCGCGCGGACTGCTTCCTCGCGCCATTGACGAAAGTCTCGATGGTGGCATCAGGGGAGGGTCGTTCCGTTTCGACTACCGGGCCGAACGGGCAAAAGGTGTCAAAGCCCTTGCCGCGCGTATATTGCCCGTCGAGCCTCTGGAGGTCCCGCGCAGTCACGTCGTTGAGGCAGGTATAGCCGGCGATATAGGGCCGGATATCGTCCGTCGGGCGCGGATGCGAGCAGCGGCGGCCGATGATGAAGGCGAGTTCGCCTTCGTAATCGACACGCTCGGAAATCCGCGGAAGGACGATCGGTTCCTCAGGCGCGATGATTGAGGACGGCGGCTTGGAGAAAATCACCGGCTGCTTGGGCGGAGTGCCGCCCATCTCGGTGGCGTGATCGAGGTAGTTCCTGGCCATGCAGATGATCTTGGTCGGCCAGGATGGCGGCAGAAATCTAACATTGGCAACAGGCCACTCGCGGCCCGTGGGTTTGCGATCTCCCCAGATCTCACCGGAAATTTCCCGGATGAGGCCGTCTTGAACGATTCCGGCGCGCGAGCCCGCATACGCTTCGGCCGTGGAACGGCCGGGATTCTTCGCGGCAGCTTCGATCGGTTCGAAATGGCAGAGTTTCATCGCTATTTAGTTACATGGTGCGAGTGCTTGCGGCCGGGCGCAATCGGATGACGCCTTGCATGGAGGATCATCTCCACGACCCAGGAGCCGCCGGCGAAAACTCCGTAAACCACCGCTCCCTCGACCAGCACCTGAAACGGCGTCCGCAGAACGTCGAACAGATCGCGAAAATAGAACCCCGCGAGGTCGTAGCCGCCCGCGAACAGCACCCATCCTATCATGGCCGACGCGAACATCTGCCGGGGGCGGTTCAGAAACCGCAGGATCGGCAGCAGCATGATGAGGATAAAGAGAGCACCGAAGCCTGCGTTCCGCTCGATAGCGTAGGGCTCCAGCGACGGAAAACGGTTTGCGGTGACCAACGCACCGAGCATCACGACGATCAACAAAGCGCCCGTGTAGATACCCGTCCAAAGGACCGGGTGCGAGGTCTTCGGTAAGATCGGGACGTCGTGCCCGATGAGAGGTTCCGTCATGGCGTTGGCTGCCCTTCCGCCGGCACGCCACCGGAGACAACAGCGCTCTTGGGACTTTCATTCCCCGAGCGATCTACTGCGGTGACACTATAGAAATAACGGCGGCCGGGCTGGATATTCATATCGCTAAACGCGGGCGCAAGCAACAATTCATTGTTCAAGCGCGTCCCCGGGGCGCCGGCCTGCTCGCTGCGATAGATGTTGTAGCCGGCGACGTCCGTTTCAGGGCTGATCGCCCAGGACAGCTCCAGATGCGCCGGTGTACCGCCCTGAGTAAGAACGACGGCGACGACGAGGCCGAGCGGAGCGGCCGGCGGGAAGACGTCTTTGGGCATCACGACGAGGACGTTCGAGTCGGCGGACTCGAGCGTCTTTCCGGGGTATTCCACGACGCTGCGGACGGAGTAGGCGTACGTTGTGCCGAACGCGACTTGCGGGTCGGTGAACGGCGGCGAGGCGGTTTCGCCGACTTTCGCAAGAGGCGATTTGAGACCGAGTTTATCGGCCGTCGCGCCGGGCGCGGCCTCGGCGCGATAGATGCGGTAGGCGGCGATCGCGGGCACGGGGCCGACAGGCGTCCTTTCGGGCGGCGACCACGAGAGCACAATCGCGGATGGCGTGACGTCCGCCTTCAGATCGGCAATCGGCTCGGGCGGGGGATAGAGGCGCACACCCGCCGCGTTCGATTCCGCCGAATCCTTTTTCTCCGAAGCGCGCGTGCGGACCGCATAGACCGCGATGCTGTCCGGGTGCGCGGTAAAATCAGCGGCATCGAGCGAATCGGCATAGCGGACGCGGCCCTGCTGCGCGTAGTGGGCCACCATTCCGAATGGAATCGTCACAAGCAGCGTGGGACTTGCCGGCACCGCAGGATGCGGCTCAGCCGTCGCGGGCTCGAAGTCGCGGTAGATTTCGATTGCCGGAGGCTCCTTGAGCGGGCGCTGATCCACCGTTTCCTTCGGCAATGTGAACGTGAGGACCACTTGGTTGCCCGATTGCTCGACGGCGAGGTCTGCGACGGCCTGCGGAACGGGCGCCTTGCGCTCGATCGGCTGACCCGGCGAAGCACAGCCGGCAAGAAAAACCGGAAGGAGGAAAATGGAAAAGAGAAAGTGGAAAATGGGCGCAAAAGCCGATACTTTGCCGCAGCGCGCGTTGTGAGCGCCTTTCCATTTTCGATTTTCCATTTTCGGTTTTCTACAGGATATAGCGGCTCAAATCCTGATCCTTGACGATGTTCGCGAGCTGTTTCTGGATGTAGGCGGCGTCGAGCTTGACCGTCTTCTTTTTCATTTCCGGCGCTTCGAAGGAAATCTCCTCGAGAACCTTTTCGAGGATGGTGTGCAGGCGGCGCGCGCCGATGTTTTCGGTGTGTTCGTTCACGGTCGCGGCGAAGCGGGCGATCGCGGCGATGGCGTCTTCGGTGAACGAGAGCTTCAGGCCTTCGGTATCGAGAAGCGCAGTGTACTGCTTGATGAGCGCATTCTTCGGCTCGGTGAGAATGCGGATGAAATCGGCCTCGGAGAGCGAGCTGAGCTCGACGCGGATCGGGAAGCGCCCTTGCAGCTCGGGAATCAGATCCGAGGGCTTCGTCGTGTGGAAAGCGCCGGCGGCGATGAACAGAATGTGATCGGTGCGGACCATGCCGTAGCGCGTGTTCACCGTCGTGCCTTCGACGATCGGCAGGATGTCGCGCTGCACGCCCTCGCGGGAGACGTCCGGGCCGTGGCCGGCCTCGCGGCCCGCGATTTTGTCGATTTCGTCGATGAACAGAATGCCCATCTGCTCGACGCGGTCGACGGCGATGCGGGTCACCTGGTCCATGTCGATGAGGCGGTTTTCTTCTTCCTGGATGAGGTAGTCGAAGGCCTCGGCGACAGTCATTCTCCGCTTCTTTTTCTGCTGGCCGAACATGCCGGAGAGCATGTCCTTGATGTTGATGTCCATCTCCTCAACGCCCTGGTTGGTGATGATTTCAAACGAGGGCATGGAGCGCTCGCGGACTTCGACTTCCACCAGGCGCTGGTCGAGCTTGCCTTCGCGGAGCTGGGCGCGGAGCTTGTCGCGCGTGCGCTGCGCCTGTTCGCGGCGCTGCGCCTCCGTCGCGGCGCCGGCATCGGGGGGTATGGGCGATGGGGGGAGAAGCAGATCGAGCAGGCGCTCTTCAGCGGATTGCTCGGCGCGCTCGGCCACTTCGTCGAGCTTTTCCTCGCGCACCATGTCGATGGACGTTTCCACCAGATCGCGCACCATGGATTCGACGTCGCGGCCGACGTACCCGACTTCGGTGTATTTCGAAGCCTCGACCTTTACGAACGGGCAGCCGGCGAGGCGCGCGAGGCGCCGGGCAATTTCCGTCTTGCCGACACCGGTCGGCCCGATCATCAGGATATTCTTCGGCAGGATGTCCTCGGCCAGCTCGGGCTGGAGTTTCTGGCGGCGGACGCGATTGCGCAAGGCGATGGCCACGGCCTTTTTCGCCGCGTTCTGCCCCACGATGTACTTATCGAGCTCGACGACGATTTCCCGCGGCGTCAGCTCATCGAAGGACGGCAGAGGCTCGGGTTCGGCCGCTTGCTGGTCTCCGGACAGATAGATCACCATGTCTTTCTCCGATTTGCCGCTCATAATTCTTCGATGCTGAAATTGGCGTTGGTGAAGATGCAAATTTCGCTCGCGATGCGCATGGCCTCCTGGGCGATGTCCTTGGCGCTGAGCTTGGTGTGCTTGGCGAGCGCCCGCGCGGACGCCACCGCGTAAGGGCCGCCGGATCCGATCGCGCAGATGCCGTCGTCCGGCTCGATCACGTCGCCATTGCCGGAGAGCAGGAAGGTGTTCTTTGCGTCTGCCACGATCAGCAACGCGTCCAGGTGGCGCAGCGAGCGGTCCGTGCGCCAATCTTTCGCCAGCTCGACCGCCGCGCGAGGCAGGTTGCCATGATATTCCTGCAGCTTGTTTTCGAAGCGCGCGAAGAGCGAAAGAGCGTCCGCCGTGCTTCCCGCAAACCCGGCGATGACCTTGTCGTTGTACAGGCGGCGGGTCTTCTTGGCGCTATGCTTGATCACGCCTTCGCCGAGGGTCACTTGGCCGTCGGCCGCGAGCACGACTTTGTTGTCTTTGCGGATGCACAGGACCGTCGTCCCGTGCATCGGTTGCGATTTCCGGGTCATTCCCATCCGATCATTATACCTGCGCGGCGCCACCTGAGCCACTCACGCGCGGCAAGTGCGTCTTGGCGGCGGGCAAGAGATCGGAGAGTTTTCTTTGCGAACGGCGGGAGGGTCAGTTCTTGTCCGGGTCCTTATCCGCGTCGTCTTTGTCGGCTTTGTCTTTCTTGTCCTTGCCCGTATCCTTTTCCTTCTTGCCGACCTTGGCCCAGCGATCTTCGAGGGATTCCCGCGTGAAGAGCGAATCGGAGAGATTCGTGTTGTACTCGCACTTGTCGAAGAAAACCTGAAAAATCTTGATCCCGTTGCGCTCGCGCGTTATCTGGAACGCCGTCTGGACGCCGTCGAGCGGATGGTAATTCGAGTAGTATTCGATCTCCTCGCTCTTCATTCGCGTCTTGGGGTCGCGCGTGTCGACGACCTTTCGAACGGGCAGATGTGACGACTGCAAGATCGCGATGCGAATCGTGCGGTTGTCGCTGTCCACGAGTTCGACCCAGTCCACTTCTCTCAAATCGACAATATCCGGGCCGCCGTAACGGAAGACCATGCTGGGTTCGTGGATGCGATGGCGCAGGATGTTGTCGAGGTCCTTCTGGATGCCTTCCGTGAAATCCGCGAGATCCGATTGAGGCGCCTCTGCAACGCCACCGCGATCGAGCTCCCATCCTTTGTTGCCGTTGTAGACCTCGATGATATTGCGCTTGGGGAGATTCTCCTGCCGTTCCTTGTAGGGTGGCACGGAGTAGTCGATGAAGTGACCAAACCCGGTGAGCTGGCCTGAGTGATCGAAGCTGCCAAGCCGGCCCGTGCAAGTCACGTCATGGACATTCAGATAGGTGGCGCCGCCCAGCGCGTCGATCGCCTGATTGAGGAGCTGCTTGGCCTTCGCGGCGCTTTGGTCCGGCATCAGGAACTGGTCATCCTGAGCCGCCGCGCGCGGCGCGTGCAGAAGAAAACAGGCGGCGAGCAGGGCCGCGGCAAAAATGGGGCGTAGGCTTATCCGCAAGGGAAGGATCCTCCGTTTACGTTGATTACCTCTCCAGTCATGTAGGTTGCCAGGTCCGAAACGGCGAAAAGGATTGGCCCTGCAACTTCCTCGACGGTCGCCACGCGATTCAATGGATACGCCGCGAGCCACGTCTTCATTTTGCTGCGGTTCTTCGCGTACGACTTCCATATCCCAGTATCGACGAAGCCGGGCGCCACGCAGTTCACGAGAATGTTGCGGTGCGCGAGTTCGGCCGCAAGGCCTTTCGTGAAACTGATGATCGCGCCCTTCGTGGCGGAATAGTGCGTGTGGAAGGCAGTCCCGCGCTGTCCAGCCACTGAACTGAGGGTGACGATGCGGCCGCCGCCCTGGGCAATCATGTGCGGGACGACGTGGTGAACCACGGCATACACGCTTTTCAGATTCACGCGGATCATTTCGTCCCACTCGCGCTCGGACAGGTTTTCGATCGGCGCATCCTCGTGGTTCCAAATGCCAGCATTGGCGACAAGAATATCGAGGCGGCCGAGGCGCTCGCGCGTGTGGTCGACCAGCTTCTTTGCATCGTCCATCTTTCCAAGATCGGCCTTGAGTGATTCGATGCGCGTGCCATGCTTGCGCGCCTCTTGTTCGACCTGCTCGGCCGCCTCGCGATTGCGATGGTAGTTGAAGACGACGTCCGCGCCGGCCTGCGCGAAGAGCTTGACCGTCGCGGCGCCGATACCCCGCGAGCCGCCTGTCACGAGTGCCGCCTTGCCCGCCAGCGAGATCATGAAGCCCCCGGAAGAGAGTCGAGAGTTATGAGAATCAGAGACCGGTAATCAGGAACCGAGAAGTCTACCGCTCAGACTCGCGCGGGCGCCTTCCGCACGCCGGCGGCGGCGACCAAATCCCGGAAGAGCGCTTGCGCGAGCGGGTCCGTCTCCGCCATTCGCTCGGGATGCCATTGCACGCCGGTCACCCAGTTGACGCTACCCGTCCACTCGACGGCCTCGATGACGCCGTCCGGCGCGCGGGATGCGACGCGGAGATCGCGGCCCGGCTCGAGAACCGACTGGTGGTGCGAACTGTTCACGACGGCTTCGCTCGTCCCGGCCATCTGCTCGAGCCGCGACCCGGGCTCAATCAGGGCGGCATGAAACGGCTCGGGCTGATCCTGCTCCCTCTCCCAATCGTGCTGAATCGGCGTGCGCAGCTCGCTGGGGATGTCCTGGACCAGGGTGCCGCCCAGAAACACGTTCAGGCTTTGGATGCCGAAACAGATCGCCAGGATGGGCTTGTGTTCGGCCAGGGCGTGCTCCAGGAGGGCAAAGTCGGTTCTCTCGCGGTCAGAGTCGGCTTCAGCGCACTCCGCATGCCTGGTGGCCCGAAACAGCGAAGGCTCGACATCAGCAGGGCTGCCCGGCAACAGGACCGCGTCGAGGGTCCGCGCGATCTTCTCAAGGTGCTGGAGCGAGAGGCCAAGAGAGATCGGCACGGGAGCCCCGTTGGCCCGATGGACTGCCTGGATGTACTTTTCGAGCTTGCCGAAATCTCCCGTAAGTTCTTCTTTTCGTGTGCGATACGGGATTCCGACGCGCGGCTTGAAGTTTGCTTCGGGACTCATCAATCGATATCGTATCATCGCCGCGTTGTCCGCGGCAACCCGACATAACCTGCTGATGAAGGGTGTTAGGGCCGTCGGGCGGCCAGCGATCAGCAAGTTTCCATGGACAGCGAGATCATGCCCTGTTTCGGGGCCTGCGAAGCCGATTTTCGCGGTGGATGCGTCCTGAGCCACGCCTCGTAGTTCTGCTTCATCTGGTTGATGTGGTGGGGGATGTGGCGCTCCTGGCGCTCGATCCAGCTTTCGAGGCTGATCTTGCCGTCCGCCGGATGCTCGACCGCATGCGTCCAGACGGGTTCCGGAAGCGACACGAGGAGCTGATAGGTCATCTTTCGCAGCCGGCGTATGATTTCCAGCGCCTCGCGCGTGCTCTGGTGAAAATAGCCGAGTGTGCCCGCCCAGCGGGCGGCGTCAAATTTCGTCACCGATCTTCCCGGTTCGGCGATCAGGTGGCGGCAGCGCACGTACGAGCTGGCTTCGCTATCCGCAAGGTGAAGAATGATCTCGTGGATGCTCCAGCGTTCCGGTGAGGGCTTGTAGAGCCACATCTTCTTCGGAAGTTCGCGCAACGTGACGGAAAGCAGCGCCGGCGCGCGCCCGAACGACTCCAGCATTTGCCGCCTCTCGTCCCGAGTCATAGCCTCACCCCACGTTGTCTCATTTAGACGTGGAAACAGCGTTTTGGCTGCTCACGCCCGTGTGAATAAACGAAGAAAAAAAGCTCTCTGTTCCTTTCACACTTACGAGTTTAGGAAAAACAGATTTTCCGCCAAACATCCAAATTGGCAACTCAGCCAGGGAGATGCACGCCAATTTGGACTCTCGAAAATTGGGAGCAGTGCGCTCCGTTTTGTGGAAGCTGTCAGGATTTTTGCGCAGCGGCAGGTGCGCTGCGCAGGCGCCAATAGGTGCGCAAGTCTCCCACGAGATAAAGCGAGCCGGTGGCGAAGACGGCGTCTTCGGGAGAGGCCGTCGCGATGGCGCGTTCGAGCGCCTCGCCGGGATTAGGCACGACGATGGAATTTTTGGCGAGGTGGCTGGTCATTTCGGCGAGCAGAGGAGCCGAAATGGCGCGCGGCTGCCGGGGCTCGGTGAGGACCACAAGATCGGCGGCGGGGAAAAGCACTCCGGCGATCTCGTCAACAGCCTTATCGCGCATGGCGCCGTAGACGAGCAGAACGCGCCGGCCTTTAAAGTTCTCTTGCCAGAAATTCAGCAGCTCTCGCGCGCCGGCCGGATTGTGCGTGCCATCGAGATATACGGCCGGGCGCTCGCAGAGACGCTCGAGCCGGCCGGGCCATCGCGCGGTGCGAATGCCGCCGGCCACTGCTGCGTCGTCGATCGGGAATCCCCGTTCGCCGAGAAGGTGCGCGGCGGTCGCGGCCGCGAGCGCATTGCGAATCTGGAAGCGGCCGGGGAGCGGCGGCTCGAGCGTGAGCGTCTTGCGGGAATGAAGCGGGGCAACCACCGCGCGATAGCAGCCGCCGGATGCGTGTGTTTCTTTGATGCGCCAGGCCGTGTCGATTTCCACGAGGCGCGCGTCGAGCTCCTTGCAGCGCCGCGCGATCACGGCGCGCGCTTCGGGCCTTTCCGCCGAGCTCACCACCCAGGCGCCGAGCTTGATGATTCCGGCCTTTTCGGACGCAATCTCTTCGATCGAGTGGCCGAGAAAATCCTCGTGGTCGAAATCGATGGACGTGATGACGGCGACCTCCGGCGTGACGATGTTCGTCGCGTCGAGCCTGCCGCCGAGGCCGACTTCATAGATGGCGAAGTCCACGCCGCTTTCTGCGAAGGCCACAAATGCCATTGCCGTCATGCATTCGAAGTACGTTGGGTGAGCGGCAAGCTTGCCCGCCGCCAAAAGCGATTCGATGGTGCCTTGCACGCGCGTCCAGGCAGCGGCGAAGTCCTCGTCCGAAATGTCCTCGCCGCCGATGCGGATACGCTCGTTAATGCGTTCGAGATGCGGCGAAGTATAGAGACCCGTTCGCAGGCCGGCCGCGTGCAAGATGGAATCGAGCATCGCCGCCGTGGAGCCTTTTCCATTGGTGCCCGCGATATGGACGCACGGCATGGCGCGGTGAGGATTGCCGAGGGCTTCGGCGAGCGTGGAGATGTTTTCGAGGCCGAATTTCTGGACGCGAGCCTGCTGTGGCGCGGAGAGCTCGCGCCCCAGCGCCATCAGCGCGCGAACGGATTCTTCATAGTTCATGCGGAGTCGAGAAAGAAACCGAGCGCTTGGGCGATGTACGGCTTCAATTCCTTGCGGGGGACAACGGCGTCGAGAAAGCCGTGTTCGAGGAGAAATTCGGCGGTTTGAAAGCCTTCGGGGAGCTTCTGGCGGATGGTCTGCTCGATCACGCGCGGGCCCGCAAAGCCGATCAGCGCGCCCGGCTCGGAGATATTCAGATCGCCCAGCATCGCATAGCTCGCGGTGACGCCGCCGGTGGTGGGATCGGTGAGGATGGAAATAAACGGCACGCGCGCTTCGTCGAGCCGCGCGAGCGCCGCAGACACCTTTGCAAGCTGCATCAGGCTGACGGCTCCCTCCATCATCCGGGCGCCGCCGGAGCAGGAAACGATGATCAACGGCTGCCTTTGCTCGACCGAGCGTTCGATCGCGCGGGCTACCTTCTCGCCTACCACCGCGCCCATCGACCCGCCGATGAAGCCGAATTCCATCGAGCAGCAGATCACCGGGCGGCCGTCGAGTTTGCCTTCGGCGGTGAGGATCGCGTCTTTCATGCCGAGTTTCCGTTGCGCTTCGCTCAGCCGGCTCGCGTAAGGCTTCGTGTCCGAAAAATGGAGCGGGTCGCTCGAGGCTAGATCCGCATCGTGCTCGGTCCACAGTTCCTCATCGAGCAGCAACTCGAGCCTCCGGCGCGCGTGCAGGCGGAAATGGTGTTCGCATTTCGGGCACACTTCCCAGTTTGTTTCGAGGTCCTTCTTCCAGATGATCGCCCGGCAGGCGCTGCACTTCGTCCACAGCCCTTCCGTGCGGACGCGACGCTCGTCCGCGGGCGTCGGATTCTCGATCGGCTTTTTTTCGCGCTTGAACCAGGTCATGGGCTCAGTAATCGATTCCCCGCTGCGCGAGGATGCCTTTCGTGTATGGATGCTTCACTTCGCGCATCTCGGTAACCAGATCGGCTGCTTCGACCAGCTTCGGATGCGCGTTGCGGCCCGTGCAGATCACGTGCACGCGCTCCGGCCGCTTCACCAGCGATTCGACGACGCGGTCCGCATCGAGCATCTTGTAGCTGATCACGTAATTGATCTCGTCGAGCACCACCAGATCGTATTTCTCGCTGTAGATCTGCTCGCGGCCGTATTCCCAGGCCTGCTCGCACAGGCGCACGTCTTCGGGGTCCGTGGCCGCGCCGCCGACCTTCACGAACCCCCGGCCCATCGGCCGAATCTCGAATTTGTCGTCGCCGAGCATCTTTGCCGCGTCGAGCTCGCCGTAATGCCAGGAACCCTTGATAAACTGCACCATCAGCACGCGCAGCCCCTGCCCCACGGCGCGAAACGCGGTGCCAAGAGCGCAGGTCGTCTTGCCCTTGCCCGGTCCCGTGTAGACGATGAGGAGTCCCTGACCTTCCGGCATCGAATCGCGTCTCGCGAAGACAGTTTTTAATAGTGGCCGTGTGCCAACAAAAGGTCAAGACGTGACTTGTTTCTCCTTGGCCGCCTTTTCATTTCGGATACGGATGCCCGGCGAGAATCGCGAAGGCGCGGTAAATCTGCTCGGCGAGGACGACGCGGGCGAATTCGTGCGGCATCGTGAGCGTCGAGAGCGAGATTTTCTGCTTTGCGCCCGCGCGGATTTCGGAGGGAAAGCCTTCGGCATCGCCGCACAGAAAAACGAGTTCACGCGCGCCGCGGTCGCGCAGGTCGCCGAGCCAGCGAGCGAATTGCTGCGACGTGAACTGCTTGCCGGCGGCATCAAGAAGGACGACCGTCGCGGCGGAGTCGATCTTCAGCTTGCGCAGCGCGGCGGGCGACGCATCGCGGAGTTCGCCGATTTCGATTTCGGAGTAATGGCGGATGCGGCGAACGTAATCGTCCAGAAGCGCGCGGATTTCTTCGCGCCGCGTTTTGCCGAGCATGAGGAGGCGGATTTTCACGGTTTCGCCCAGGCGCTGGGAAACGTCAAATCAGGCCGTATTTCTTGCGCTTTTCGAGCAGGGTCTTCCGGCTGATGCCGAGGACTTCCGCGGCCTGGCCGATCTTATAGTGCGTCGCCTCGAGCGTCGCCCGGATCGCCTCGCGCTCAACATCCTCGAGCGACCGCAGCGCGCCCGCGGGGGCATGCGCTTCGCTAGCCGTGCGAAGAATCTCGGGAAAATCTTCCGTGCGCAGGACAGGCTCCTTCGCAAACACGAGAGCGTGCTCGATCGCGTTCTTCAACTCGCGCACGTTTCCCGGCCACGAGTACGATTCGAGCAGCGCCAGCGCCGCGGGATCGAGCAATGCATCGGGTCGGCCGTGCACTGGGCCGAGCCGCGCGAGAAAATGCGCGACGAGCGGCACGATATCTCCGCGCCGCTCGCGCAGCGGTGGCACCGAAATAGCGAGCACGTTCAGCCGAAAGAAAAGATCCTCGCGGAAGCGGCCTGCGGCGATGGCCTTGTTGAGGTCTGTGTTCGTCAGCGCCATCAGACGCGCGTCCATGCGCAGGGTTTCCGTGCCGCCCAGGCGCTCGAACGTGCGCTCTTCGAGGACGCGCAGCAGCTTGGCCTGCATCCCGGGAGTGAGTGCCGCGACTTCGTCGAGGACGATCGTGCCGCCATGGGCCATTTCGAGCCGCCCCGGCTTGCGCGCGACGGCGCCCGTAAACGCCCCACGCTCGTGGCCGAAGAGTTCGGATTCGACGAGCTCGGAGGGCAGGCTGGCGCAGTCGATCTTCAGGAACGGCGCGTCGCGGCGTGGCCCGCGTTCGTGAATCCAGCGCGCGAGTTGGTCCTTGCCGGTGCCGCTTTCGCCGGTGATCAGCAGCGTGGTCGCCGTCTCGGCGAGCTTTTCGGCGATTTCGAGGACTCGCCGCGAGGCGGGATCAGCCGCAACCCAGGCAACGTCCGCGGCACTCATGGCTGTGCCGCGCCGCCTTCGGATTCATCGCGCGGTTCGGAAGGCCTTTCGGGCGCCGGAAAATCCAGGCGCTCGGCGGTGCGCCAGAGACGCTCGAGATCGTAGTACTGCCGCGCACGTTCGCTGAAGATGTGCACGACGAAATCGCCGTAGTCGAGCAGGACCCATTCCGCGCCGGATTTCCCTTCGCGGTGGGCGAGCCGGACTCGCTCGCGCCCTAGTCGCTCTTCGATGGCCTCACCGATTGCCTTGATCTGCGGCTCGCTGCGCCCGGAGCAGAGCAGAAAATATTCGGCGAACGCCACATCGCCCGAAAGCTTCAGCACCGTGATGTCCACGGCCTGTTTGTCCTGGGCCGCTTCGACGGCCCAGCGGATTTCGGGGCGAAGAGTCTCCAGGTTCACCGGTACAAGGCCTGCCCGAGAATGTATTCCTCCACGCGCGCGGGCACAAGCCCGTGGATGCTCTGATCCCGTTCGCGGCGCACGCGCACCTCGGTGGAGGAAACGTGGCTCGCGACGGTGGTCAGCAGGTAGACGGTCGATTTGCGCAGCGCGATCTTCTGCGGACTTTGCGACGCCGCGCGCCCGAGCTTTTCCGGCGGAATCACGAGCCGTAGCGCGTCGAGGCGAAAGCCGGGGCGGCTCGCGACGATGAAATCGCAGGCGTCGAGCAGCGCCTCGTAGTTCCTCCAGGTGGGCAGTTCGAGGAATTGGTCCGCGCCGACGATGAAATACACGTGATCGTCCGGGTGCTCGCGATGGAATCGGCGGACCGTTTCGATGGAATAAAAGACGTGCGACGAGCCGTCGGCGGGCGCTTCGGCGAGCGACGGCATGAACCCCGGATGCCCCGCGCAAGCCAGAGCCACCATGGAGTAGCGATGGACAAACGGCGCGAGTTCCCGCAGCGGTTTGTGCGGCGGGTGCGAGGACGGGATGAAGTGAATCGAGTCGAGATGGAATCGCCGCTGCGCCGCCTGAGCCACGGCGATGTGGCCCGCGTGCACGGGGTCGAACGTCCCTCCGAAGAGCGCGACCGAGCGGCGATGGCTCGGGCCAGCGTGCTCATGATCGCCGTGCGAGGTCAACGCTTCTCCCCGTGCGCCGCCGCGCGGTCCTGGGGAGCCTGCGGGGCTTCCGCGTGACTCATCGCTTCCGATTCTCCATGCGCTGCTTCTTTGGACGCATCGGCCGGTGCAGCCGGTTTCGGGATGCGATCGAGCGCATTCGCCATCGCCCGCACGAGCTCGACGATGCCCTCGCCGGTGGCGGACGAGATGGCGTGGAATTCGAGGCCGCGATTGGCGGCGAACGCGCGCAGCTCTTCGAGATGCTCGCGGTTCGTGGTGGCGTCGAGCTTCGTCGCCACGACGATCATGGGCTTTTCCGCCAGATCCGGGCTGAACGCAGCGAGTTCGCGTTCGATGATTTCAAAATCGTGCACCGGGTCGCGGTCGTTTGCATCGCTGGTATCTACCAGATGCGCGATCAGGCGCGTCCGCTCCACGTGTTTCAGGAACCTGATCCCCAGCCCGACGCCCTCATGGGCTCCTTCGATCAAGCCGGGCAAATCGGCGACGACGAATATGCGGCCATTGCCCGGAGCCGCATCGGGATCGGCCGAAACGACGCCCAGGTGCGGTTCGAGCGTCGTGAAAGGGTACGCTGCAATCTTGGGCCGTGCTGCCGAGATGCGCGAAATCAATGTCGATTTTCCGGCGTTCGGGAAGCCGACCAGGCCCACGTCCGCCAGCAATTTCAATTCGAGCCGCAGATGCCGTTCTTGGCCCGGACGTCCGTCTTCGTGCTCGCGGGGAGCCTGATGCCACGGCCGGACGAAGGCGGGATTGCCGTTGCCGCGTCCGCCGCGCCCGCCGCGCGTGGCCCGAAAGCGCTGGCCCGGCTCGGTGAAGTCGAAAAGCTGCTCGCCGGTGTCCGCGTCAAAAACCACCGTGCCTACGGGAACTTTGAGGATCGTGTCCTCGCCCGAGCGGCCGTGGCAATCAGACCCTTCGCCGTGGCGCCCGCGCTCGGCGCGAAATTCGCGGTTGTAGCGGTAGCGGAGGAGCGTGTTGTCGTTCGGGTTCGCTTCGATCTGGACGTCCCCGCCATTCCCGCCGTCGCCGCCAGATGGCCCGCCGCGCGGGACGTACTTCTCCCTGCGAAACGCGACGCAGCCATTGCCGCCGTCGCCGCCCTTCACCAGGATTTTGGCTTCGTCAACAAACACAGGGTTCTCGTTCCAAAAGTGTACACGAAGGCGGCATCGGGTGCGCCAATCAGGCGCCGCCTATGGCGTGTGATTCACTCATCGTATCAGCGGATTGCGAGTATCGCCGTGGAGGAAGGATTCAATCAGCCGCGGGTGCGGCAGGCGTCTTCTCGTAGCGCGCCGCGTGTTCTGCGGCCGGCAGAACGCTGATGAAGCGGCCGTGCGCGCCTTTGTCTTCGAACAGTACGACGCCGTCGATGCGCGCGAATAGCGAATCATCCTTCGCCCGCAAAACGTTCTTTCCAGCCTTATAGTGCGTGCCGCGCTGCCGGACCAGGATGCTGCCGCCGGTCACGGCCTGCCCGCCGAACCGCTTGACTCCAAGCCGCTGCCCGTGCGAGTCGCGTCCGTTTGTGGATGACCCGCCGCCCTTTTTGTGTGCCATGACAAACCTCTAGGAAAGTTGAATTTCGCCGACTTGGACGGCCGTGTAGCCCTGCCGGTGTCCGCGCTGGATCTTGTACTGTCCGCCCGTCTTGAACTTAAGCACTTTGAGCTTCGGGCCGCGGACGTGCTTCACGATCTTGCCGGTGACCTTGGCCTTGGCGGCATACTCGCCGCCCAGAATCTTTTTCTCGTCGGTGCGGATGGCGATCACGTCTTCAAACGTGATCTTTCCGCCGACCTTGCCCTCCAGCCGCTCGACCTGGATGGTCTCTCCCGGCTCGACGCGATATTGCTTTCCCCCGCTGCGAATTACGGCGTACATGCTGCCTCCCGGCGCAATCGACAAACTTTAATTATATGGGCCGAAACCGGTTCCGTCAACGTGAACGGCCACAGCGTTGCAATGGCGAAAGGCCGGGCGATCCGTCGGTTACGCTGATGCTTGAGCGGTTGCGCCCTTGAGAAACGCGAGCAATTCCGCGTTGATGTGGTCCTTAAGGGTCGAGCACATGCCGTGTGGCGCACCCGGAATGACTTTCAGCGTGGCTCCCTTAACAATCTTGGCCGAAAGAAGGGACGAGGCTCCGATCGGCACGATCTGGTCGTCGTCGCCGTGGAGGATGAGCGTTGGCACGTCGAACTTCTTGAGGTCTTCTGTGAAGTCCGTCTCAGAAAAGGCTTTGATGCAATCGTAGACAGCCTTGTGCCCGGCCAGCATCCCCTGGAGCCAGAACGAATCCCGCAGGCCCTGCGAGACCTTGGCGCCAGGCCGGTTGGCGCCGTAGAACGGTGCACTGAGATCCTTCCAGAATTGCGAACGATCGGCGAGGACACCGGCGCGGATCTGGTCGAACGCCTCTATCGGCAAGCCGCCCGGATTGGCGGCCGTCTTCAACATCAGCGGCGGCACCGAGCCGATGAGTACGGCCTTGGCCACGCGTTTCGTACCGTGGCGCCCGATGTAGCGGGCGACTTCGCCGCCTCCGGTGGAGTGACCGACGTGGACCGCATCCTTCAGGTCGAGTGCTTCGACGAGCGCCGCGAGGTCGTCGGCGTAGGTGTTCATTTCGTTGCCATCCCAAGGTTGGCTGGACCGGCCATGGCCGCGACGGTCATGCGCGATACAGCGGAATCCGCGATCGCCTAGAAACAACATCTGGTCTTCGAAGGCGTCCGCGCTCAGCGGCCAACCGTGGCTGAAGACCACCGGCTGTCCCTTGCCCCAGTCCTTGTAATAGATCTGCGTGCCGTCTTTCGTTGTGATCGTTGCCATGGGTGCCCTCCTTGGTCTGCTGACGGCTGCGAAATTGGATTGTGCGGAAGTCGTCCGCGATTCACCAAAAATGGTCCGGTTTGGAGGAGGAACTATGCGCCCGTGGGTGCTGCGGGGCTCGGCTCCGACGGAGCCGGCTGCGCCGCGGGCGCGGCAGCCGGCGGACGCGTTCCTATACCGATCGCCATACCCGTGTCCTTTGGGAAAACGACGTCGTGGCCGCGCGCGATGAAATTCGTGTAGACGGACATTCCCGCTCCGTACGCTCCCATCGAGTAGCCAAACGCCCGGGAGCGCACCAATGTCCCAAGCACCATGCCGACCGCCTTGAATCCCGCCGCACCGCCTGCGACTCGGTTGCTCGTGTTTCCCGCCGGGTTCGGTGTCTTCGCATCCGGATCGCCGAGGGTTGACAATCCCGCCAGCCCAACCGAAACGGCGGTGTTCAGATAGCGCGCTTTCGGTGCCGTCGCTCGCGCGCCTCCCTCGGAATCGAGTTTGACGTTGTCCACCTTCGCCGTTTCCACGCCCGCGAGGCTCGCCTCCACTTTCTGCTCCACGCCTTCCGGCAGCACCAGATCGTGGAAGACAAGGCGGAGTTCGCCGTTGCGGTGCGGACGGTGCGCAGGCTGGACTTGCACGACCGATCCCTTCAGGCGGCTGCCCTGCGGAACAATTAGCCGGTCGCCGTCAAACAGAGGCCGCGAAACGATGGCTTCGACCTCGTCGCCCTTCTGCGCCGTCGCGGAGCTGAGCGGCGTCACGAGCCGCGCCTCGACGACGCTGCCGTCGGCGGGTGTCGCGCCGATCGAACTTGCCATCTGCGTGGTCAGCGGCTCAGTGCCGAAATCGAGAGGTTCCTGGAGCTCGGCGAAGTAGACCGTTCCGGCGTTGATGTATTGCGGGTGCACCGGAAGCTCGCCAACCGCGTAGCGCTCGAGGCGATGCACCTTGCCGGGCGCCTTCACCTGATTGATTGCGTTGTCCCATTCCTGCTTGGCCTGATGCTTTGCGTCTTTCGCTTTCTCGGCCGCGGCGTCCTTCGCGCCTTTTTTCTGATCTTCGTCTGCGGCGGAGACAAACTCGATCACTTGCCCCGAGCCCGGCGTGACAATCGTGTGCACGGGAATCTGTTTGCCGTCGGGCAGGTTGATCTGGCTGAACGCGACCTGAAACTTGCGCGCGGGCGTGAAGTCGGCGTCGAGCGCGGCGAGGGTGCGCTGCCCGCCCGAAACGCTTTCAATCTTTGCGATCTCTCCCGTGACTTCGGTCCCGACCGGGATCACCAGCTTGTCGAACGCGTAGACCGGCGCAACCACGTGTCCACGGATCGGCTGGCCGATCTTTCCCACCCGCACTTCTTTGTCGAGCGCCACCTGAATCGGTGTGCCCTGCGGCACCGTCAGCGCGACGGTCGGCTTCGCCACAAACTGATCGGCGGGCCGGTGCGTGAGCGCCGGTTCCTGGCTCGGCTCGGAGGTCGCCTGAGACGCGGCGGTCGCCGGAGAGGCGTCCTGGGCCTGCGCCCAACTCGCACACGCCCAAGCACAGGTCAGAAGAGCGGCGCCTATCACGCGGGCGACGCCGATCTTGCCCCACGCGGGCGTATGAGTCCGTCTTCGGCGAAAAGCGCGAGTAACACAAGCAGCGTTCATGAGAAGTCCCCTCAGAGCAGCAGTCGACTTGAACGGAAACAGATGCGGCCGACCTCTGGAAATGTTGCACGCGCCGTCGGCCCGCGTCGGTCGTGCTTGCCAACCATTCTAGTCCTATTCGGGCGAACGGGATACCCGATGGCTACGCGTAGGCTTGGCGGCGCTAATCCGAGGAGGAAGCCGACCGCCGTGCGGCGAGGCCCTCGGCGAGCGTGGACAGAATCCATGTCCACCCGTCCTTGTGCTGACGCCCCATTTCGTCGTCCGGCACACCCGAGTGGCGGAGCGTGACCTCCGTGTCTTCCCCCCGTGGTTCCATCGTGAGACTCACGACGGACTCCGCGCCCTTGGTAGCCTCGGACATCCATGTGTACTCGATCCGCCGAGGCCGATCGACTTGAATGAAACGCCCGTAATGCGGCCAGGCTCGCCCCTCATGCTTCACGGCAATATAGAAGAGGCCGTCAACCACGGGGTTGATGATCACGCGCTCCGCTCCGAACCAGGGTCCGCCCGGGCTTTTTGGGTTCATCCAGAGGTCGAAAATTTTTTCGGCTGATGCGGGAATCGTGCGCGCGATCGTCATTTCGGTAAAGTTCATGATCATTTCTCCTTATGTCTGGCGAGGAACTCTTCCAGTCGATCCAGTCGCTCGTTCCAGAACTGCCGGTATTTCAGGGTCCACTGTGCCACATCTCGCAAAGGCTCCGGGGACAGCTCGAGAGTGTTGTCGCGGCCCCGGCGAGTCCGCCGGACGAGCCCCGCTCGCTCGAGCACCTTCACGTGCTTGCAGAACCCAGTCAGCGACATCGCAAATGGCTCGGCGACGTCGGAGATGCGTCCCGGTCCGCGCGCGAGCCGCTCGATGATTGCCCGCCGGGTTGGGTCGGAAATGGCCGCAGCCACGCGGTCGATATTGGCCTCGCGATACTGAACCATATGGTTCAGTATGGGCAAATTGAACAGCCGTGTCAACACCGCTCTCAGGTTACGCGTAAGCCTGTCGGCAGGTTTCGTGTTCGCGGCAGGTGGGCGGGCAATTCGTTTTGTCGATGAGGATGTAGTTATGGCACGCGGCGCAGACCACGCCGTAGATCGTCTCGCCGAACTGCTCGTGGCCGGTCTTCGATGTGTGTTCAGTGCGGCCTTGTTCGCGGCTTATCGCCATCGAAATCGCTCCTTTGTTGCTATGCTTTCCACGCCGGCGAGGTCGTAAACGGATACAACGGATAGACCTCGCGAAAAATCTTGGCGACCTCACGATCGAATCCGGACCGCGTGGCCGCCGTGGGCGCAAATTTCCTTCGCACGATCCACGCCTGCAACTTCTTCCATTCCTTGGGCTTCATAGGCCAGCCCTTGTACTTCGTCCATTCGCCCTTTTCATTCGCATGCCAATAGCTCTCGTATTTCGCGAGCCGGCGCCGCTGTCGCTCGATCCACGCCGGATTTTCGCGGCCCCGCACGCGGCCGACCTGCACGAGCGGGGAAGTCCGGCCCTCGCTGTAGACGCGGAATCCGCATGTCACGGTTTCGGCTGAGAGGCCCACGTAGAGCTGGCCGCCTTCGCCTCCCGGTTCCGCGAAGAAAAGATACATCTGCGTGCGGTACGGCGATTTATCCCGGGCGAAGCGGATATCCCGGTTGATGCGCGAGAAATTCTCGCCCACGCGACCGCCCAAGGCGAATCGCGGATTTAGCTTTCGGGCGGCAGGCGTCAGCCGGTCGAGCAGTTCGCGAAACGGCTCGACAATCACCGCGCGGTATCGCTCGCGGTTGGCGTCCATCCATGGCTTGTGATTGTTCCGCCCCAGCTCGCGGAAGAACCGGAATGTTTCCTGCGAGAAAACGCTGTCTTTGGCGGTCATCTTCTGTCTGTGCCGCGTCCTGCGCGATTCAAGCGTAACACTGCATGCGGCGGAACTCTTCTTCGCTGAGGTGCGCCACGAGCGCGGCCGAACGCGCGCCTTGTGGCGGCCGATAGGGCACTGCCGTCCCGGTTCTGTCGATGTACGGCTGGTCCATGTGGAACGACACAACTTCGCGGAACGCCACGACCTCGCCGCGCACCCGCTGCGGAGCCTCGAACGGCAATACTGCATTCGGCGCCATCGACAGCGCGCCGATCGCCGCTCCCGCGGCCGCCAGCTTCGCCACAAAATCGCGTCGCGTCAGCATTCTCTGGTCCCTAGGCAAACGGCAACTGATCTTCGTTCATCCATCTTCCGTGCACTTGCGACGTTGCGCGGAACGGCAGGATTACGCGCGCGACGTCTCCCTCTTCGAGATGCTGCGTGTCGGCGATGATCAGCTCCGAACGCATCTCCGCGTAATTCGATGCGAGGCCCATGATGTAGCCGTCGCCCTCCGGCGCGTTCTTGTCGCGCGGAACGAAGCACACTTCCTGCAAACTGTGCGTATCGCCGGCGAAGTAGGAACTCATCGTTCCCGTCGCCAGATCGAAGCGGCCGTAGCAGTTGCTCACGCGGCCTCTCAGGTTGCCCGCCCGCGCTTCATTGAACGGCCGGTCGCGGTCGGTGTACGCGGTGAAAGCGTAGCGGTAGGGAAGCGAAAGGTAGCGGTCGTCCACGCGGCCCAGGTCGCTCACGTTCATCTGAAACAACTTCTCCTCCGTGAAACCATCGTCCTTGGAATTCAGGTCGAACGTGTTGCGGCGAATGAACGCGCGCGCCTTTTGCGGATCCCAGGGCGAGCCGTCGATCGGCGGAAAAAACGGGAAAGGATTCGAATCGAAAATCGGCGCCTCGAGGATCACCTTGTTGCCTTCCGTTCGCGCGTTCAGCGTGTGCACCGTCGCGCGTTCGGGGCCCTTGAACCAGCGGATGTCCTTCGCCTCGCCGTCGCGAGGAATCACGCCGACGTAGGCGGGCTTCGTACTGTCCCAACCCCAGTGGACCTTGCCCTCTTTCAGCCGCTCCATGCTGGTCACGAAGCCGAACACCGGGATGATGACGTGCTTCTGCGTCAGCCCGATGTCGTGAACCATGCTGATGTAGGGAACCTTGAACCGCACCTCGCGCGTGACCTCGCCCTTCTTGTTGATCGTGTACAGATACACGTCGTTCGTCTCGAGGCCGCTCGCCTCGTACCCGTAGCAGACCATCTCGCCGGTCGTGGGATCGACTTTCGGGTGCGCCGTGAACGTCAGGCTCTTGTACTTTCCGTGGAAATTGTATGGGCCGATCGTTTCGAGCGTATTGCAGTCGATCTCGTACGGCAGGCTGTCCTCTTTCAGCGTGAACAGCTTTCCCGCGAATGCGAGCGGAGTCGTGTTCTGCACCGAGCGATCGAGTCCGTGAACGCTCGGGTCGTCCGTGAAGGGATTCCGATAGTTTCCGAAAAGCTGCTTGTGCGCCGCAAGGTCCGCCTTGTACCGCGGCGTTTTCACCCACCGGCCTTTGTAATCCACGATGCCGTTCTTGAACCGGAACATGCTGATGTAGCCGTCCATGCTGAATGGCGAATCGTCCGCAAACTTCGGCGGATAGAGCCAGTCGCCTCCGAGGCGCACGAACGCGCCGTTCAGTTCCGTCGGAATTTTCCCGGTCACTTCGCAGTCGTACACGTCCGCTTCGAAGCGCGTCGGCGCGAAGAATCCTTTCATCGTGGGCTGATTCGAAAAATCAACCATGGCTCATCTCCTTCGTCGTCCGGACTGGCTTTATCGACATTTTATCCACAGGGCGCAGCTCTTATATTCCGGAACCCGCTCACGCCCGTCATTCTGAGTGAAGCGTCCCGACGGTTTTCTTCTCGGAAATCGTGCTGTTGCGATTTCCGAGTCGGGACGCGCAGTCGAAGAATCTCTCTTGGGCGTCGCCCTCGACCACGACGTCAACAACGTCAAAAATCAGTCGCCGTGTTTCACCCAGGGAGACGGCATGTAATAGGGCACGGTGATGAACACCGCCTCCGCGTGCCGGATTTTGCCATCCTTGATCTTGAACATCTCCAGCAAACAAAACGAATGCGGCGATTTCATCGGCGACTGGTGCGTCACGCCGTCCGTGGTGGTGTAGGTTTCGAGCCTTCCGGAATGATCGATAAAGCCGCCCGCGAGCGCCAGCCCTTTCTCTTCATCAACCAGCGGGTAACGCCGGTCGCGAAGCCGATCGTCCCAGCGATAGTTGCCCAGCTTGAAACCTGTTTCACAGGAGATTTTGCCATAACTCGAAAGGCTCGAATTCGCGTTCGGGTCCGGATGGGGATCGTTGGCGGTCCACACGCCGTTTTCCCGGCGGCTGCAGGCCGGATCGAACTGCGTGAAAATCTGGCCGTCGTTCAACTGGAGCGTGTTGAAGTAGCCGTCGGCGAGGGCGATCATTCGTTCGCGCGGGCTCCGCTCGTTCGCCGGCACGTCATCCAGCAGGATCTGGATCGGCGCCATTTTGTCCGGGTCGCCGAATGGACCAGGGCCGTAGCCCTTCCGGTCCACGATCGTCTCGACCTCGGAAATTTTCCGGTCATCGATCTTTAGCCGCACGGCAAAGAACGCTTTGTTTCCGCGTTCGTCGACGACGCCGAAGTACGCCACCTGGCCGTTCGTCGGATCGGCCGCGCGGAGGTCGTCCGGGCCCTTGCCGCTGATCGTGCCCCACAGTCCGTCGCCAACTTGCAGGACGACGTTGTTCTCGGTGAACTTGACCGTCTTCGCCCACGGCAGCCGCGACAGGTCCTTCGCCACCAGCGCGTCCATGTACGCATCGACGAAGCCGTACAGGCACTTCCGGTCGCAATCGTTCGTGTTGATCGAGTTTTGCTCGCGTCCCGAGCTATGAGCCTTGCCGGATTGGACCCAGAGGAACAGAAAAGCGATCAGCAAGGCGGCAACAACAGGCGCGGTTCGTCGCATTAATCCCCCTTTGGAACGTGCACCGGGGAGAGAGTGTCTCACAATTTTCGACGAATGGATGCGATGAGATTCCCGCGGGGGCCGCGGAACGGTACTAGTTGCAGCCGCAAGCGCCGCCGCAACAACCGCCGCCCGAGCCGGACGCCGGAGACGATCCGCCTGAGGATTTCACTCCATTGCCGTGCGCGGCAAAAACGGAAAGCTGGATCGTGTGCTTGCTGCTCGCGCACTTCGGGCAGGTGATCTTCGTATTCCCGTTCATGACGATGCGCTCGTAGCGCTCGCCGCAGTCATCGCAAATATATTCGTAGATTGGCATCAGATCGCATCCTGAAATCGTTCATGGTGGTGGCAATTATTGTACCAAAAACGGCCTCCAAAGCCTCTTAACGAGCCAATTTTGGCCGCTTGTAGAGCACACGGAATCGCCGGACCCACGGCGGCTCCGGATCAGCGAAATCTTCGAACGATTCCTCCCGCAGCCCCACCCGGACGAACTCCCCAAGCTCATCGCGCGTCAGCGGCCACGGCAGTTGCCCCTCCGGGTCTGTCTTTTCACGGCCTCGCGCGATCACCAGCAGCGAGCCGCCCGGTTTCACGAACTGCGCGATTTTCTCGATGACCGGGGGACGCAGCGCCGCGGGAAGCGCCTGCAACGTGTTGGATTCAAAGACGAAATCGAAATTTCGGGACCAGCCCGAGGGCGGGTCGAACAAGTCGGCAACGACGTATTCAACGGCTGTCTTGGAGAACCGCTTTTTCGTCGCTTCGATGGCGGTCTTTGAGATATCGAAGCCCGTCGTCTTGAAGCCCCAGGCGGCAAGCTGCTCGGCGTCGTCGCCCAGGCCGCTCGCGATCACGAGCGCCGACTTGCCCGCAGTTTCGAGCGGATGCGCCTTCCAGAAATCGATCAGGTGAGGAGCAGGCCGCTGATCAGCCCAGGGCACTTCGCTCTTTCCTTCCTGAGCCTCTTGATAAAGGACCTCAAACCATCCGATCGGATCGCCTTTCCGGATGAACTCGGCGGCAAGTTCTCTGGCTCGTGCGCGGCGGTCTGGCATGAATGCATTTTACCGGGAATTACGCCTGGAAGTGAAAGGTGACGGAATGCAGCTAGCGCATGCGCTTCCTGGCGTCGCTCCACTTGAGCGGAATGTCCGACGCGCTGACTTTCCATTGCGCGAATTGCGTCTTGTCCATGTGAGGAGCGAGCGCCTGCATGATCTCGCTGTGTGGAATCTCGCGGACGAAGTCCATCAGCGATTGCTGATCTTCCCAAACCGACAGCGTCCAGAATCGCTTGGACAGCAACTCCGCAAGCAGCGAGTAGCCGATCAAGCCTTTCGCCTTGCTGAGTTGTTTTTGCGTCTCCAGAGTCAGCCGGACGAACCTGGGGATCGTTCGGTAGCGCTTCAGCGGCAGGAACGAGAGGAGCGCCACGTACTCTTTGTCGTCGCGCGGCGCCGCGAAGCTTTTCCAAGGCAACGGCAGCATAGGTCGATGCTACCAAACTGCCGCAGCACAAAACAGACAGCCCCGGCCGGAGCCGGGGCTGTTGGGAAAGACCGCCAGGTTGGAGGTTGAATTAGTCGCCGGCGACGGGCTCCGCCGCTTCGATGCTCTCGTGTTTCGCGGCGCCGTTGCCATTCGAGTGCCCATTGCCGTTCGCCGGGGCGATCAAGACCGGAGCGCCTGCCGGCGGGACCGGCTTCACGGTCGCGCCCGGAACGGCCATCTGAATCTGCTGGATCGAGCCGATCTGCACGACGGGCTCCTGCGTCTTTTTCAGCACGAGCTCTTCGTAGATCTTCCGCACCTTGGCCGCTTCCTCGAAAGCCTTCTTGCGGCGGATGCGGTCTTCCTCGGCCGCAGTCTGTGGGATGTCGTGTTCGAGCTCACGCACGCGCGCTGCGTCTTCAGCGTTGATCTTGAGCGAGTGCTCGTAGTTCGCGAGATCGACTTTCTTGCCCTTCGCGTAGATATCGTGCTTGCCGTGCGCCTTGTACCACTCGGCGACGGTCGCGTTCTTGTACATGTTCTCGATGATTTTCCGCCAGCCGATGCCGGTGTTGTACGCGCAGAAGGAGATTTCGCCCTGCTGCGTGGCGTACGGGATGATGCACATCTCGGTGCGGCGGAAATCGTAGTTGAAGAGGTCCTGGAACCACATGCCTGCGATGAAGAGCATGTTCCACGGGTCTTCGGCGCGGCGCTTCATCGCGTCTTCGTACGTGCGGTTGGGGTTCGTGCGCCCGTACTTCTTATCCGAGTCCTTTGAAACCGCCCAGGTCTTGTCGAACTTCTTCAGAAGGTCCTTCAGCTTCAGGCTGGGCGGCGCCTGGAACGCATCGTAGTTCTTCAGCATCGCCAGAACCATCATGAACGTCGAAAACTTCTTACTGCGGGCCGCATCCGTGATCGCGGAGACGTCTTTCACAAGCTGCGGCGCATTCAGGAAGCGCGAGATCGGCGCCCACTCCTTCGTTTCCTTGTGGACCATCAACGCAGTGCCCACGCCGCAGTTCGGATGGCATCCGCAGGAAAGCGCGCCCCACTGCGCTTCCGGCCCATGCACGAGGTCGGCAAAGCCGGCAAACGGCGAAATGAAGGAGAGTGGGAACCAGTCGCGCGTCGGTTCGATCTTGCCGACCTGCGAGCTGACGTCCTGCGCGAGGTGCGAAAGCGTGTAGCGCTGGCGGATGCGGCGTTCCGGCGTGATGTCTTCATCGCGCCCGGTGAATGAAACCGGCTGGAACGAAACGAACGCGATCTTCTTCGGGTTCTCCATCGCGAACTTCACGATCGGCCCGACCTGGTCGTTGTTCACGTTGTTGACGATCGTGGTGACGAGCACGATTTCGATGCCCGCCTCGTGCATGTTCTCGATCGCCCGCAGCTTCACGTCGAAGAGGTTGCCGACCTGGCGGTGGCTGTTCGCGTCGTTGCCGATGCCGTCGAACTGGAGATACGCGTAGCGCATCCCGGCGTCGAACGCCTTCTTGCAGAATTCCTTGCTCTTCGCGAATTCGATGCCGTTCGTGGCAGCCTGCACGCTGTTGTAGCCAATCTTCCGCGCGTAGGCGACCGCGTCGGTGAACCGCGGGTGCATCGTCGGCTCGCCGCCCGAGAACTGCACGGACATCTGCCGGCGCGGCTTGATCTTCAGCGCGTTGTCTAGGATTTCCGTGATCTCATCCCAGCTCAGCTCGTGGACGTACCCCACCTGGTTCGCGTCCATGAAGCAGGGATCGCACATCATGTTGCAGCGGTTCGTCAGGTCGACGGTCAGGACTGCGCCGCGCCCGTGGCGGACCGTGCTCGATCCGTGCCGGTGCAAGTCCGCGTCGTTGTGCGCCGGGATGTCGCGCCCGGGGAAGTTCTTCTCGATCCATTCGAGGAACTTGGCGTCGACCGCCATCAGGTCTTCGTACTTCCCATGGATGGGGCATTCTTTCACCATCCAGACCTGGCCGTCGCGCTCGATAATCTGCGCCTTGATTTCGCCCACTTTCTCGTGGACGAGGTCGGTCCAGTCCTTCTTGCCGTTCATGATGGCGTCGCGCGCCTCTTTCACGCAGTCGGGACACAGCGAGTCCGTCGTGCGCGGCCAGCCGAGCGTCGGCTTGGACTTCTCCCAGGACTTTAGCAGCGGCTTATCGGACCACTTCGGCGTGAAGGAAGGATTCGGGTTGTGCTTGTTGAAAAACTGAATCGTGTTGAACGTTACCCCTGCCGTTTTACAAAGCACCCAGTCGAAAGTCTTCCAAAGCTGGTTGCTGGCTGTGTTAGCCATAATCCTGCACCTCTCCTTAATGAACGTAAACCGCTGGGATCCCTCAGCGCCCCTAGGGTAGGCCCAAAAGCTAGAAAGACAGATCGCCCCTAAACCTAAACGCTTACGGTACCAGAGTTTGCCCGGATTCCGAGGCCCCGTCTAGGTCCACGCGTCCAAATGGGTAAATGGGGGGTTGAACGGCGCCTGGGAGACATCCGATGGGGAGGCCGCTACCAAGGTTAATCGAAGTTAATCGACGTTTAGGGGCGTTCGGAGGACGCCGATGGCGAAATGTGCCAAATGCGGAGCTTCATCGTCGAGCTGAATCCACCGAACCACGCAGTGGTCTTTCATGTATTGCGCGACCTTGGCCTCGCTGATCCCCAGATGCTCCGCCAGCTTCGCCTTGAGGCCCTCCTGATCGACGCGGCCGCGTCCGCCCCGGACGCTCTTTCCCCGACTGCCGCCGCGCACGAGGTTTCCAATCCCGATCCGGAGCGTCTGGCACGCTTCGATGTAGTACGAAGTGATCTGGTCGGAGTCCGAAAGCAGGAACACGCCGGGGCCTGCGGGGGCCTCGTCTACGTCATCCAGGCGGTGCAGCGGGCTGCCCACAAGCCGCCGCAATAGCGACTCAAGGTAGGCCATGCGCGACGCCAAAGCCGGGTCGCCTCGGCCGTGCGCGGCGCGTTCGGAAGGCAACTGCGGGGCCGGCAGCTCGACCGGAGCTGGACGCCGCTCGGGCGCGGGCGGGACGGCCTCCGTGGGGCGCCGCACGAAAGCCGGTGCCGCCGGTGCTTCCGGCCGCGGTGGTTGGGGTTCTGCTCGCTCGGCGAAGGCTTGCGCGGGCAGGCCGGGCGCGGCTGCCGTCCCCTTGCGCCGGCCTCGTCCCCCGCGACGCCCGCGACGGCGCTTCCGTTTGCCCTGCTGTGCGGCTTCGGCCGCGCCGCCGGGCTGCGCAGCCGATTCGGGATGACCGCCTGCCTCCGGCGATACGTCCGAGTCCGGAATCTCTCCCAGTGCCAGGGGCTGCCGCGCTTCGTAGTGTTCCGCGGGTTCGGCGGCTTCGGGCGATTCCGCGCCTGCTTCCACGCGCTCTTCGGATGGCGATGAAACCCGGGCTGGCGCGCCTGTCTCGGCAGGCAGCGTGGGAGGCAGCTCGACGCCCAGCCGCGTCAGCGCGTCTTCCGCCTTCTTCTTCCAGTCGGCGCGGCGGAAGCGCTGCGCGGCGATCGTATACCACTTGGCCGCCTCATCGTTTCGCCCGGCTTTCTCTTCGATCGCGCCGAGTTCCCACGCGACCATTGCGTCGCGCGTGCGCTGGTAGAGTTCGGAAAGTTTCGCCGGTGCTTCGGGGCTGTTCTTTGCCTTGCGGATGCGCGCCTGGATTTGCCGCCAATCAGCCATGTCGATGCATTGTATCAGCCAATTCCCTTGGTTCCTATTGTTCCGTCTCTCTGAACGATGGCAAGCCTAAAACTCCAGGCGCAGTTGAAACGCGATCATTCGGGGCGTGCTGTCACCGCCCAAACCGACGCCGAGAAGGCCGGTTGGAGGAGAGGTCGCGTAAGTAAGCGCTCCAAACCCAGTCTGGGTTGTGGGCTTTCCCGGGATGCCGGCGAGCACCATGCTCGGAAGTCCGAAATTCGGATGGTTGAATACATTGAAGAACTGGACATCGAACCGCAGCTTCAACTGCTCGGTCAAGGGAAACAATTTCGTAACGTAGAAGTCACTCCACGCAAAATCGGGTCCGCGCAGCGCGTTGCGACCGAGATTCCCGAATTGACAAGTCGCGGGGCTGTCGCCTCCGAAGCATGCCCCGGTGCTTGGATCGACGGTCGAGACAAAAGCATCGGGGTTGAGCCACTGAACCGTGCCCGGTTGCGTGACACCTGGAATGGGATTGCGTTCGTAGAGCGGCACGCCGGGAACAACGCTTGCGAATTGCGGCCCGCTGCCGTTCACGATGCCGTTTCCATTTGCCGAATAGGGCGTGCTCAGGACGGAGAACGGAATCCCGCTATGCCAAAACGCGGTTCCCGATACCTGCCAGCCGTTCAGCGCGCCGCCGAGAACCCGGTTTTGGACCTTGATCGGCAATTGATAGACATATTGCGCGTTGAGATTGTTCCGTATGTCGTAGTCGCAGGGACCGTAGTCGCGAGCCAAGTCTCCCGGAAGAGGCGAGAGGATTCCTCCCGCCGAGAATTGCAGGAAGCCGCCGTTTGAGACCGTATCCATGCAACGGCTCCAGGTGTAGTTGATTTGTCCCATCAGGCCGTGTCCCATGCGTTTCATCGCGGTCATCTGCAATCCGTTGTAGTGACTGTTCGCGCCGGTGGAAAATTGCGTCACTGCCCCGAATCGGGGATCGGTCGATTGCGCGTAGGGAAACGGCGCAAAGCACCCTTCGCAGACTGTCTGATAGCCGTTCACCTGCGTCAGATACGGCTGGTTTACAGCGCGCGTGCCGACGTATTGCGCGCGGATGCTGCCGGTGGTTCCCAATTGATGTTCCAGGCCAAGACTCCACTCCATGAAGTAGGGTGCGTGAAGTTTGCCATTCGGCACGGCCGTGATGGCGACCGGAGGAAGGCAAGTTCCAAGATTCGCTTGTGCAGATGCGCAGGAAAGCTGGCCCAGCGCAAATCCCGAACTGAAGGTTTGATTGGCGGCCACGGTTGCGTCAACCGCACTGTTGGGTACTCCCGGTGCGATGGCTGTGCCGCCGACAGTCCCAAGAAGCCCGCCCTGGAAAGTTTTGACGTAGGGCGGGTTGACACCAACCACATCGGCGATGCTGCCGGGTAAAATATCGCTGAAAACGCCGAAGCCGGCGCGCAGCACGGTTCTGGACTCAAATTGCCATGCGACCGCCGTTCTCGGTTGAAGGATCGCGAGGGGCGTCGAGGGAAACACGTTGCCGAGGCCGGTCTGGATGGCGGCGTTTAACGGCTGATTCACGTCATGCGAGACGGAATCGAAAGAGCCGCGAAGGCGAGCAATTTCCCCGTGAGGATTGAATGGGTTGGAATTAAACGTGTCTCGAATGCCGAAAGTCCACGTCAGCTTCCTGGTGACTTTCCATGTGTCCTGCGCGTACAGGTCGAGATTCAGGAAGTTGAAAGGTTCGTTTGCCGACGTGGGGAAAGTCTCTGTCGCTGTGGATGCGACTCCATAAATGTATTGCGGCAGCGTGGTGTACGTAACGGTCGGGACCGATCCTTCCCCGAAGTCGAAGTCATTCAGGCGAAAAATCCGTGTATTGGTTCCGAAGCGCAATTCGTGCGCCCCGATGCTCCAGGCGAGATTATCGTTGATGAAAAACCGGGAGGCGCGCCGTCCCTGTACCCACGTGTTGTCCAGGCCGCCGACCGTGGTAAAGGGCGCATTCGCGCCGCTGCCTTGCAAAACAATCGGGAATGCCGCGAGCGTTTTCTGGAAATCGCTGGGTCCGAACAAACTTCCATACCAGGAAAATGCCGGGTTGAAGTAGTTCACAACATTCTGCGAAAAGACATGCGTATAGCCCGCCGCAAAAGTGTAGAGCGGTTGAGGGGAAAGAGCGTTGAACAAAGGATTGATTGGATCTGTCCAGACGGCTTGCAGCCCGGTATCGGCTTGAAAGCGGAACCAAGCGGTGTTGTTTTCATTGATGTTGTAATCGATTCGAGCCGTCTGGACCTGTTCGTGATCGTCACTCGAATGCGAAATGCTCTGGCGATTGGCGCAGCCGTTTCCATCATTGGCAATTGCAGGCGCAACTCCACCGACATCGAAAGGGCAGCCAAGTACCGTGAGAGGCGTGCCGCTGGTATTTCCGTAGAGCGAAAACATCTTCTGGTAAAACGGCACGGACTGTGGAGACGGCTGATAGACGGACCCCGTGACGGAATCGGTTCCCCCCAAAGGGAGTTGTTGTAAAACGTAATTCTGGAACGTTGGAGTTGGGACGGTAGTGGCTGTGACAATGGGCAGTGCAATCCGAACCCACTCGCTATCGAAGAAGAAAAACAGCTTGTTACGAATAATTGGACCTCCCACGCTGCCGCCGAAGTGGTTCACGGTCGAGCGCGGTTTGTGATTTCCCGGCGTGGCGTTCGTGAAATAGTCGGCGGCGTTGAACCTCGAGCCGTTCCACAACTCATACAGATTTCCGTGAAACTGGTTCGAACCGGACTTTGTAACGTAGTTGACCTGGGACGCTCCGTACCGCCCCTGATCGACGGCGTAGGAAAGCGTATTGACCGTCACTTCCGATATCGAATTCAGCCCAAGGACGAGATTTGTCGAGAGTCCGCTATTCAGATTGGTTAGCGGATCGTTTGTTTCCAGTCCATCCACGATGTAGCCGTTCGAAAGCGCCGGCAGTCCATTGAACTCAACGTTGCCATACCCATTCGAGCTGCCGACGAAATCGTTGCTACTGCCTGCCGTATTGATGAGCGCGCCCGCGGCAAACTGAAGGGGGTAGGTTAGGTCGCCGCCCGGATTGGGAAGGTTTTCGAGCGCCGGCGCATTCAGAGTCGTCGACGTATTCGCACTTTCGGGGTTGAGAATCGCACCTTCGCTTTTTACCTCGATGCTCTCGTTGATTTGCGCGACCCTCAGGACGAAATCGGCCGTTTGCTTCTGGCCCAGGCCTGCGGATACGGCATCATTCCGCTGCGGCCCGAAGCCTTCCGCTGCCACCTTTACGACGTACGTCCCGGGCTTCAGTTGCGGGAAGTCGAATCGGCCCGATTCGTCGGTTGTGGCGCTTCGCTCGAGTCCGCTCGCTCTGTCGGTGATCGTCACCGTGGCGCCCGGCACCGCCGCGCCAGTTGCATCGCTCACCTGGCCGACGATCGCGCTGGTAGTCTCTCCTTGGGCGAAGGCTGCTTCGGGCCGGAGAAAGCAAAACGATCCGGCCAAAACAACTATCGTGAGAGCGATGCGCCGCATGGTCGTAAACCCGGTTCCTCTCTCCCTGTCAGAATTTTATTAATCTTAGTTAATATAATGTATTAACGCAAGTGAATGCTGCACGGTGGACCCGACATCCCGTGGCCGAAATGCGTTTGCACGAACGCGTGGGGTAGAATCACCTTTGGTAGAATCGATGCCGCTTTTGCAAGGAGGAGCCATGAAAACCGGCCGCGTGCTCTGCGTCGTCGCGCTATCGCTGCTGTGGCCGGTTGCCGCCGTCGCTCAGTCCGCGTTTGAGCCGCTCGACCGCTGGAAGGACGCCGTGCAGACCGGGAACACGACGGCGCTCCACGCCCTGTACTCCCGGATTCCTCCCACGCGCGCACAGATACCACAGGGCACTACGGAAGAGTTCGAAGAAGAGCCGCATTTCTGGTCCGCGCTGGCGGCCAGCGGGCTGAGCAAGCTCGACCCGAAAATACTTGAGATTCAACACCTGCAGGCGGGCGCGGTTGCGCTGGTCCTGCGAATCGAGTTCAACCTCCGAACCGATTCCGGCGTGCGGCCGTTCGTTCTTTCCGCAAGCCAGGTCTGGGTGCAGCAGGGAAACGTATGGCAGATTATCCAGACGAGCCGGGGAGACATGGAGCCCAATCCGCCGCGACGCATGACCGAGCCGGCGAAGCCGAATACCGATCTCTACCCGCCGCCCGAAAAGGCGCCCGCCGAAATTCGAACGGCGCTCGCGAGCGCCGCCAAGGATCACAAGCGCGTGATTCTGGTTTTCGGCGGGAACTGGTGCTACGACTGCCACGTGCTCGACGCAACGTTCCACTCGAAGGACATCGCGCCGCTCGTGAACGCAAACTTTCACGTGGTGCATATCAACATCGGCGAATATGACAAGAATCTTGATCTCGCCGCCAAGTATCAAGTGCCGCTGAAAAGGGGAGTGCCGGCGCTCGTTGTTCTCGGCCCGGACGGCAAGCTCGTCTACAGCCAGCAAGCCGGTGAATTCGAAAACAGCACGCGCATCGGCCCCGCCGACGTGGCCGCGTTCCTCCAGAAATGGGCGCCGCCGCGCCAGAATTAACCCAGAATCGGGGAAAGTAGTCTTTCAGCAGCCTTCGTTCCAGTTTTCCGGAAGCCCAAAATCGGGAAAATCCAAATGGGTCATCCAAGAGCAATGCGCTACTCCGGCACAATCGCTCAAGTATGTTAGGCATGACCAAATCTCCGGTTCGCGCGGAGACAACAAACACTTTACTGAATTTTAACAGGTGTGTAAGGCACCGGCCTTTCGCGTGTGGGATGTTTCTGCCGCCCGGGAGGGGCCAAATACGTGAAGAAGAGTCTTATGCAAGGCGCACTTATCGTCGCCGCGGCGTCCGTGCTGGCGGCAGGAACATTCGTAGGTAGAGCGGCTGCCAACGACGATCGCGATCAGGACCATTCGGGCCGGTTCGAATTCCAGCCCGGTACTCTGGTGCTCAGCCGCAGCGTGTATGTGGGAACCGCTTCGACGGTCACGATCGGCGAGACCTTGCCGCTGGGATGCGCAGGGGGTGCAAACGGCAGCACAGTCGTCGCGGTGCCAACCACCACGGCCGGCACCACGACAAACGTCACGGTTCCCTGCGGCATCGCCACTGACAATGGGGAATTTCCGAACCTTTTCGACTCGCACAACGTCTGGAACAACGCCAATTCCGACGGCAGTTTTGGCGTCACTTCGCCAATCTTCCTCGATAACCTTACGACGGACGGTTTTCGAATCGGGACGCTGCCGATCCCGAGCGATCTGATTGTCACCAGCTTCAGCTCGAAATCAGAGCTGGCCCTGAACCGCTCGATCGACGGTAAGTCCATCACATTTATGGCTTACCAAGGCGGCCCAGGCTGCGGAGGTTTTCCGGTTTCCCCCACTGCGCCGAACCTGCTGGATGTGTCGGCTTCCAACACGCCGGGCGTTTGCGACCCGACGAATCCTGTCATCACCACCTATCAGAGCAGTCCCATTGTTCCTACGGCGTACTACCGGGCAGTCGCGGAAGTCGACGCAGATGGTCACCTGAGTATCACCGATGGAAACGCGTACAGCGGAGATAACGGCCGTGCGGCCATAAAGGGCGCGAATGGCCTGTACTACATGGTTGGGAACGACAACAGCGGCAACTTGTCGAAGAAGCAAATCCCGATTACTCCTGATGGCATTGATCTCGTCAATGCGACGGGTTCCGAGCTGCTCGTGCCTGGGCAGACGCCGCCCGTGCCGCCGAACATCGACATGATCGGGCGCTTGGAGTTCGGCACGGACAAGCCGGGTAAAGACACCAACTTCCGTGGTCCGACCATCTTCAACAACACGCTGTACATCAGCAAGGGCAGCGGAGGCAATGGCATCAACACCGTATACCAGGTGGGCAGCGCAGGCGTATTGCCGACGGGTACCGCAACGCAGCTTGCAGCGGTGCCGATTACGATTTTGCTCGGATTCCCCAGCACAGCCGCGAGCACTTCAACCGCGTTTCCTTTCGGGCTTTGGTTCGCCGACGCCAACACTCTGTACGTGTGCGACGAGGGCGACGGGACGCTGGTAACGCCCGCGGTCAATGGGAACGTGGCGGACGCCCAAACCCTGGCCACTGCCGGCCTGCAGAAATGGAGTCTGGTAAACGGAACGTGGACCATGCTCTACGTTCTGCAAGACGGCTTGAATATCGGTGTGCCTTACAGCGTTCCGAATTATCCAGCCGCACTCAACCCTGCAACGGACGGTTGCCGGAACATCACAGGGCGGCACAACTATGACGGCACGGTGACCATCTATGCGGTGACTTCCACGATTAGCACGAATGGCGATCAGGGCGCCGACCCGAACAAACTCGTGAAGGTTACCGATCTCCTGTCGGCCACCACTCTGCCGACAGCGGGCAACGGTTATGGTCAGGATCCTTTCATTGGCCACTTCTTCACCCTTCGCTCGGCAAGGGCGGGCGAAGTGTTTCGCGGAGTGGCTTTCGCGCCTCAAGATGGGGGTGAGGATAGCGTTTACTAGGGCGATCGAGATCCCGATTGCGACCCTCCTATAAGCACTAGAGCCGAGCCGTAGATATTGAAACGGGAAACCCCGGGCCACTCTGCATCGTGGTCCGGGGTTTCGTGTCTTCGGAATGATGATTCTGCAATTGTGTACAGTATTTCCGAGCGCGCCGTTTCCGCACCGCTGGACGCATGTCGCTAACGCGACTAAAATAGAGGGAAATGCCGCCCAAACTGCCTGTCTACATGGACAATCACGCGACGACGCGGGTCGATCCGCGCGTCCTCGATGCGATGCTGCCGTACTTCACCGAAAAATACGGCAACGCGGCGAGCCGGAACCACGAGTTCGGCTGGAAGGCCGAGGAAGCCGTCGAGACCGCGCGCGGCCAGATCGCGCGCCTGATCCATGCCACGCCGCGGGAGATCGTCTTCACCAGCGGCGCCACCGAATCGGACAATCTCGCGCTGAAAGGCGTGGCAGAGGCCTACCGGGCGAAAGGCAATCACATCATCACGCAGGCGACCGAGCACAAAGCCGTGCTCGACACCTGCAAGCGCCTCGAAAAATCCGGCTGCGAAGTCACTCACTTGCCCGTCGCGAAAGACGGCCGCATCGATCTCGATGACCTGCGCCGCGCGATCGCGCCGAAAACCATCCTCATCTCGATCATGCACGCGAACAACGAAATCGGCGTCCTCCAGCCGATCGAAGAAGTCGGCAGGATCGCGAAAGAAAGGAACGTGATTTTCCACGTGGACGCCGCCCAATCCATCGGCAGAATTCCGGTGGACGTCGAGAAATGCGGCATTGACCTGCTCGCGATTTCGGCGCACAAAATCTACGGTCCGAAAGGCGTCGGCGCGCTTTACGTCCGCCGGAAAAATCCGCGCATCGAGCTTTCGCCGATGATCGACGGCGGCGGCCACGAGCGCGGCATGCGTTCCGGCACGCTGAATGTTCCGGGGATCGTCGGCCTGGGCAAGGCGTGCGAGATTTGCGAAAAGGAAATGGCGGCGGAGATGGAGCGGTTGCGCGCGCTGCGCGACAAGCTGAACGAAGCGATCACGAGCCGCCTCGACGACACGTTTGTCAACGGCTCGATGGAACATCGCCTGCCGAACAATCTCAACCTCAGCTTTGCCGGCGTCGAAGGGGACGCGCTGCTGATGGGGATCAACGACGTGGCCGTTTCGAGCGGCTCGGCCTGCACCTCTGCGACGCTCGAGCCGAGTTACGTCCTGCGCGCGCTTGGCGTCCCGGAAGATTTGGCGCACAGCTCGATTCGCTTCGGCCTCGGCCGGTTCAACACGGAAGAGGAAGTCGATTACGTCGCCGGGCGCGTCGTCGAAACCGTGAAGCGCCTGCGCGAGCTTTCACCGCTCTACGAAGCCGCGAAACCTCGCTCGAGCCGCTGAGAGCCGCCAAATTGGGCCTTGTCCGGAAAACCCCCACTGCGGGATCCTGCAGCGGGAGATTTCAACCATGACGGCAGATCTGCGCTACCCGATTGGCAAGTTCGAGCCGGTTACAAGTCTCACGGGCGAGCAGCGCCGGGAGTACATCGACACGATCGCTGAAACTCCCGCGCGCCTCGCCGCCGCCGTCGCCGGACTGACGCCTGCACAGCTCGACGCGCCCTATCGTCCGGGCGGCTGGACCGTCCGCCAGCTCGTCCATCACATCGCCGACAGCCACATGAACGCGTTCGGCCGCTTCAAGCTTGCACTCACGGAAGACGAGCCGACGATCAAGACTTACGAAGAGTCCCGCTGGGCCGAGCTTGCCGACGCGAAGACGCCGCCAATCGAGCCTTCGCTCGCGCTGCTCGAAAATCTCCACAAGCGCTGGGTTTTGCTATTGCGCTCGCTCGGGCCCGCCGACTGGCCGCGCAAATTCCGCCATCCCGAATGGGGTCTGGCCACGGTGGATTTTTTGCTCGCGCAGTATGCCTGGCACGGCCGGCACCACGTGGCGCACATCACCTCTCTGCGCGAACGCAACGGCTGGTAGCCGCCGGCTTTGCCGCCGCGCATCCGCGCCGCGGGATCTCGGTTCGGCGGCTTACGCGGCTTTCTTCTTCCACGCGCCGAGGATCGCGCCCATCAGGCACAACCCCACCAGCGGATAGAACTCGTTGATGGCAAAGAGCGCCTTCGGCCTCATCTCATACATGTACGTGGTGAAGCTGATCGGGCCGACGATGCCGATCCACAGCAGGATGCCAATCGCGGCGCCCCGAGAGGCGGTGTTCGCGTTGCGCCATATGCAGACTTGCGCGAGGACAAACGCGATCAGCAGATTCAGCGCGAGCGTAACAACGTAGGGCCAGTAGCCGAAGTTGCTGATCTGCGCGTTTGTGAACGCGTGGTACGCCGCCCACTGCTTTGCGAATAGCACGTCGTACCAAAGGGCCCCGAGCAGCCAGTACAACACCGCACATACGAGCACGGCCCAGTAGTTCGTCTTCATCGTGCCCTCCTCTACGTTTTCACGGCCTCGATCACGCAAAATGGAGACGGCGTGCGGACCACACGCGCGAGTCTCAGCCCGGCTTTCGAGAAGAGTTCCGCGTATTCGCCTTCGGTGCGCTCGCGGCCTCCGGCCATCGCGAGCATTTCCAGGTCGATCCATTTCGCCAGGTCCGGCTCGTTGCCCGGCACGATCACGTATTCGACGAGCAGCACTTTTCCGTCCCTGCCGCGCATGGACGCCGCGCAATTCTTCAGGACGGCGATCGCGCGCTCGTCGTCCCAGTCGTGAATGATCGACTTCATCACGTAACTGTCGGCCGCCGGCAGCGGCTCGAAAAAATCTCCGCCCACGATTTCGCAACGCGATGCAAGCCCGAGCGACGCGATCCGCGCCCCGGCGCCCTCGACTACGTGCGGCAGATCGAAGATGATCCCGCGCAGCCCGCGATGCTTTTGCAAAATCGCCGTCAGCATCACGCCGTGCCCGCCGCCAATATCCGCCAGCGTGCCCGACTCGCCGAAGTCGTACGCTTCAATCAGCGGCTTCGTGAAGTGCGCGCTGATCGAAGTCATCGCCGCGTTGAATGCCTCATTCTCCGCGGCGTGCTGGCGGAAGAACTCGAAGGGCTCCATGCCGGTGGTCTTCTTGAACGCGGTCCCGCCCGTTTCGATCGGATGCATGAACTCTCCGAACACGTTAAAGTGGAGCGGGTCCGCGATAAACACCACCATGTCGCGCGCGGAATCCGGCACGTCGCTGCGCAGCGCCTCCGAGAGAGGCGTGTTGGCAAACGTTCGCGGCGCTGTTTCGCGGAAGATGTTGAGCGACGCGATCGCGCGCAGGCTGCGGTAGAGCGCGTCTTCGTTCACGTCGCGCGCGTGGGCCAATTCGGACACCGGTTTCGGTCCGCCCGCAAGCAGGTCGGCGATTTTCAATCTTGCCGCGGCATAAAGGCACGCGGCAGGCATGTAGCCGGTGGCGAGCTGCATGAGCTGGCCGTGCAGGTCGGGGCCTGCCGCACCTTGCGCTGAAGGGCTGGACAATAGACCTCCTAAGCCGGGCGTGGCTTCGACGATTGGGGCGCATCATATTACAACCACCCCCATAGCGCCACTCGCCACGGCCGCCGACGCCGTCCCAAGCTTTTTAGGGGGTCGGAGCTTTAGCTCCGACATTAAGTCGCTCAAGATGAGAGGGCTTTCGCGGTTTGTGCGTCCCGATGGTTGGTATCGGGAAGCCCCTGAGGCAGGTGGGTTCACGGCCCGCAGCCATTTATGACTTCTAGCCGCGTTCAGCGCGCTCGGCATGGGTAGCGTGACCGGGTGGCAGGGTTTTTCACCAGGCTTTTCACCAATGGGACACGTCGCATGGGGCCACGCAACGTTTTGCCGCGAATGGTGTTCTAATCTAGGGAGAGGTTTGCGCCGTGCCCGGCAGGCGTCCCCGCCTTCGAGCCGGACCGCGGCGCCCCTTGCACGATTACTTATACCCGGCCGAAAAGCCGGGCGAAGGGAGATCCGGCAATGAAAAAGTACTTCATACTTGGTTTTGCGATGCTGTTGCTGGCGGGAGCGGCGGGCGTGGCGCCTGCCGCGAGGGCGCAGTCGACGCCACCGGCGCCGGCAGCGGGAAGGCCGCTTAAGATCGTGTTGTCGCGGCAATCGACGGTCGACCCCGTCGAGATCGTCAAGCACCTCAGCCAGAAGTGCCCCAACGTGACGCTCACCACGAATCCCAAGGACTCGGACTTCATGCTGCAAGCAGGCGGGTGGTCCGGGAATTACCGCTTCATGGTGATCGCGCACGGCGGCACCATGGTCTACGCGACGGAGACATCCCTCCTCAGCAACGCCGTGAAAGACGTCTGCAGGTTCCTGAACTCGCCGCAGCGAGGCTCGCCGTCGACGTATTAGCCCGTAGCGAAGTTCACGACGCAGCGCGCTGACACATTTCTCCCTTAGTTTGCGCACACGTGCGTCCTGCGATGTCATCCCCGAAGAAAGGCGCGGGCTAGTTGACGACGCGGAAGGCGTGGCGGCGCAGGTACCAGCAGGGCGTGTAGGTGAGCTGAGGGAAGATCGTGTGGACGCAGGTCTGCTTTTCGGGCTGGTCGGTGAAGACGCTGAGCTTGTCGCCTCGGATTGGGGCGGCGTAGAGGATCGTCACGGTTGAGAGCACGGAGTTGGGGCCGCCCCGCGCGATACGGTATCGAAGCACCGCGTAGTCTCCCGCATACAGAGCGATGAAAAGAGTGCACAGCGCGATCGCCGCAGCCATGAGTCCGTTGCGGAGGATGGCGTTGCGTGGCGGGCGGGTATCGGTCGCGTCGGGCATGGGCGCCGCGAGAATCTTAGCGCAGAGTTGAAGTTTTGGACCAATAAGCGGTGCGCGAGCTTACGGCATCTGCGGGCTGGCGCTCTCGAGGATTCTCGCAATCCAATCGGTGTGGGGAAGGCCACAAGCGGAAAGAGCCTTAAGCTCACTGTCCACGTCATACTCCACGCGGCGGATTTGCGGCTCGGAGTCATCCAGCAACAAGTATGCGGCGCGGCGATCGCCGTCGTAAGAAAGACTCACGCTGCCTGTGTTGGCCACGATCATTCCCGAGACGCTGCGAATGTAGGAGCGATGGATATGCCCATAGACGGCGATCGGCCGGCCGAGCGGTCCGTAAACCGGCTCCAATTCCGCATCGCTCGCTTCCGGCGCGGGTGCGTGCCAGAGACTCTCGGGACTGGCATGGACGAGCGCCATCGGACCACGAATCTGAACGCGCGGCAGGCCGCGCAGCCATGCGAGCCTCTCTTGGCCCACCGCTTCGCAGGTCGCCGTCGCCATCTCCTGGATCGCCGTCCACATGGGTTGCAGTTGCGGCATCTGATTCGCGAGCTCCGCCAGCGACTCGGGATCCAGAGCATTTCGTCCGTGTTGCCGACCACGCCCTGCCAGCCGAGATCGCGAATGCGGTCCACAATCTCCGCGGGACTTGCTCCTCCATGAGGCAGATCGCCGCCGTGGAGGATCAGGTCGGGAGAGGTTTGGCGCAGATCCGCGAGGACTGCGTCAAACGCGGTTCGATTGCCGTGGATGTCGGACACGATTGCGATGCGCATCACAGTTCGCCCGCGGCGAATAGCGCCACGATATCACCAATCTTCCTCGATTCAGCCGAGCCAAATTGCCTGGGCGGTATCTCGCCGACTACGGTTCTCTTATATTTCTAAATTTGGCGGTCCCGTGTAAAAGTTGTTCCATCGCGGCGGAATTTCTAATAGCGTTTCTGCCGGTGGAGACAGGGAATGAGCCTCGAAGACGACGAAATCCAAGCTGCCAGGGAAGAAGAAGAGAGGCGCGGGCGCAGGCCGAGACACAAGACTTCGCCGAGTCAGCGACAGAGAATTCAGGCAAAGATGCGACAGGCATTGCGGGAACAGAACGAAGCGCTATTCATCGAGGCGATTATCGAACTCGGGCAGACGCCCGGATCTTCGGAGTACGAAGAGTCTTTGAAGGCTTGGCGCGCCTTTTCCGGCTCCCGGTTGAGATAACATTCTCAAATGCCGCGATGCGGTTTTCTCTTTCGTTGGGCGGGAGCGTGTCCAGGTGCCGCACGGCGATGGCCGTCAGCTTTCGGGCGGCTTGGTCGAGACTGAGTTTCTTTGACTTGGCCACTTTTGCCCCCGTCCCCATATTAGCAGCACGTTTCGGCAGGCACAACCGCCGGTCCTCCCCGAATTGCTGACATAAGATGAAGACGAGCGAGGCAAATCTCGCCTGCGAAAGCGGCGGCAGGCCACACTCCACATGGCTGCGGCACGAAAAGGTCTATTGACTTTTGGCGGTAAGAGTGTATAGTCAGCGATTGTCTGCTCTCCTTCCAGCTGGCCTGGGAGTACCTGCTCTTTGACAATCGAATGATACAAGCCAGAACCCGTTTGGTTTGCCTATTGGTCTGTTCAATTTAGGTTGGGCGGACGAATAGGAATTTGAGTAAGAGTTCCACTCCAGTGTATGGGGTGGGATAAACCGAGCGATTTAACAGTTCGTTCCGATCGTGAGGGTGAAAATCTTCGCGGTCGAAACATCAGGCTTCAAACGAGAGTTTGATCCTGGCTCAGAGCGAACGCTGGCGGCGTGCTTAACACATGCAAGTCGAACGCGCAGTTTTCTGTAGCAATACAGGGAATGGGCGCGTGGCGAACGGGTGCGTAACACGTGGATAACCTTCCTTCAGGTGGGGAATAACCCAGTGAAAATTGGGCTAATACCGCATAACATGACGAGGGCACATGCTCTTGTCTTCAAAGGCGCAAGTCGCCAGAAGAGGGATCCGCGGCCGATTAGCTTGTTGGCGAGGTAATGGCTCACCAAGGCATTGATCGGTAGCCGGACTGAGAGGTTGGCCGGCCACACTGGAACTGAGACACGGTCCAG
>JBEKAE010000022.1:0-46915 GCA_050018375.1 Candidatus Acidiferrales bacterium
CCTCCCGTTACTCCGTTGTTATCCCTTTTCGGCTGCGTTATCCTGCGTCTTCGATGATCGACATTCATTGCCACATACTTCCGAACCTCGATGACGGCGCAGACTCGCTCGAAACTGCCTGTGCCATGGCGGAAATGGCCATCGAGGACGGAATTACCCACGTGATCGGTACCCCTCACGCGAGCCCGGCACATGCTTTTGTTCCCGAATTGGTAAAGCAGCGCCGGGATGAAATTCAGGCGCGGTTCGAAGGGCGGCTTGTGATTGCCACCGGATGCGACTTCCACCTGAGCTTTGAGAACCTACAGGAAATCCGCCAGGAGCCGACGCGGTTCACGCTCAACCAGGAGAGCTACCTTTTGGTCGAATTCGCCGACTACTCGATTCCGCCGTCGCTCGACCAGGCGCTCCACCAATTGCAGCTCGCCGGGCTTCGCCCGATCGTCACTCATCCCGAGCGCAATCCGCTGATTCGCGCCCAACCCGAGCGCCTCTTTCGCTGGTTGCGGCAGGGCTGTTACGCGCAGGTGACGGCGCAGTCGCTGCTCGGAAAGTTCGGAAAAGTGGCGCAGGACGTCGCGGAGGAGTGGCTCGGTCTTGGCGCGGTGCATTTCCTTGCCAGCGACGCGCACAACGTGACATCGCGCCCGCTTCGCTTGAAGGAAACCTTCGATCTGGTAGCGGGCAGGTGGGGCGAAGACGTGGCTTGCGCACTGCTGATCGCGAATCCCCTGGCGGCATTCGAAGGAGGCCCGCTGCCCTACGTCCCCGAACTGCCGGACGGCTTGGGCGCGAGCGAATCCGGCGCGAGAGGGCCGGCGCGCCGCAAGCGTTTCCTTTTCTTTTAGGGGATTTTCAGCGGCCTGATTGGTGACTTGGCCGGCGGCGAGTGCGCGGCTTTTTTGCTGTGCCGATCGCGTCGGCCAGCGCGCGCCACGAAAAAGGTTCGTTCTTTTTCTCCTGAATCCTTCTCGCGGCGATTTCGCGGACCAGCCATTCCTGCCGCTTGGCCGTCCTCTCGGACAAAATCGGATCGATCCCCACATCGGCGAGCGCCAGCGCGGCCTCGCGCATTTCGGCGGCGCGCCGGCGTCCATGCTCAGCCACGCGGCTAATGAGGTAGTCGGGCAGACCGGCCTTCCATCCCATTGCGGGGTACGTCCCATCGAGCGACGCCAGCACGGCGTCCTCTGCGCCGTAGCGCCGCGCAGCAAACAGGCCTTCGATCGCCAGCGCTTCCAAGCCCTTGATCAAGACGCTGCGGCACATCTTCACGGCAGACGCCACTCCGATCTGGTCACTCACCGGGGTCGCGTTCATGCCGATCGACTGTAAGCGCGCAGCAAGTTCGGCGGCATGGGTTCCGCCGAGCAGCATCGGAACTTTGAGGCGCTGCGGCGGAACGGGCGCCATCACCGCGGCCTCGACGAAGTGCCCCTTCCCTTTCTCGACCCGGCGCGCCTCGATACGCTTCGTCTCCGGCGAAACGGAGTTGATGTCGAGGAAAAACTGACCGGCGCGGAGAAGCGGCGCGGCCTCCCTTGCGACACTCGCCGCCGAGGAAGCCGTGACCGCGGAGATGACAAGCTCGGCGTCGCGCAGACATTCCCGCAGGCTCTCCGTCGTGTGTACGCCGCAGTCGCGGGCTTTCGCAAGCATCGCCCGACGCGCTTTTTTCGAGCGAAGCAAAATATCCCACACGGACACATCGATGCCCTGCTTTGCGAAGTCGCGCCCGAAGATTCCGCCGGCTTCGCCGAAGCCGACGAGCGCAATCCGTTGAATGGAGCCGCTGGCCATGTGCTGTTTCACGTATGAAGGGAAATCCCGCCGCGCCGCTCCGCAAAGCGCCAGCCGTTTCTCGTCCGTATGTAGCGGTCGTGGTAGGTGCCCATCAACTGTTTGGGAGATGCCTTTCGTCCCTCGGGCGTCTCGGGCTCGGCCGCGTCAGTGGTAAAGAGCAGGACGCGGCACGTTCCCACGGCGGTATCCGCGGTCTCCAGGCGTATGCGGATATTGGAGATGATGTGGTGCGTCAGCCGGTTGCGGGGGCGCGATGTAAACATAGCGACGATCTCATCGACTCCGCGAATGTTCTCTTGCGGGCTCGTGGGACGGGCGAAAACTGCATCTTCGGCGAAGATGTCGCGCAGGCGAACGTAGTCCTGACTATCGACGATCTCGGCGTATTCGATCGCCAGGGCGCTGCACGCCAGCTCCGCGTTTCGTATCTCGGTTTCGTTGAGCTGAGTCACAACGAACCTCGCACATCTCAGCGATATTCGAGTCCGAGCTCCGCAATCTTCGCTCGCAGGCCGTAGATATCCAGGCCAAGCTCGCCGCGGGCCAGCTTCTCGCGCACGGCGTCTTCCTTGCGCACTCGCTCGCCCGATGCCGCCGCCACTTTCGCTGCTTCCGCCCGCTTCACGACCACGACGCCGTCGTCATCCGCCACGATCACATCGCCGGGATCGATCGCGGCGCCGGCGCACACGATCGGTACGTTGACGGAGCCTAGCGTGGCCTTTACCGTTCCCTGCGAACTCACCGCGCGGCTCCAGACTGGAAACTTCATTTCGGTCATCGGACCCACGTCGCGGACTCCCGCCTCGATCACCAGACCTTTCACGCCGTGCGCACGCAGCGAAGTCGCGAGCAGTTCCCCGAAGTAGCCGTCCGTGCAGGGTGACGTGGGAGCGACTACCAGGATGTTTCCCTTGCGGCACACTTCGACTGCCACGTGGATCATCAGATTGTCCCCGGGCGGCAGCGATACCGTGACGGCTGCGCCGGCGATCGCAGCGCCGGGATAGATCGGGCGCATGTTCGACGCAAGGAGCCCGCGGCGCCCCTGGGCTTCGTGCACCGTCGAAACTCCGTACTTCTCGAGCGCGGCGACGACATCCTCGGGCGGCTGCTCGATGCGCCGGACAACCACTGGTTTGCTCATGATAGCTCCTCGGTCACATGCGGGAAGACAAGCCGGTAGGCTTCGCCGTACTGGTTTTTCTTGACCACTCTTGCCGTTCTCTTCTTATCAGCCACAAAGGCACCTTTCTTAAAGCTCGGCTTGAAAGGAATTCTAGAGGGTGCGAAAGCGCGGCGTCAATCGGTGCACAAGCGGAGCGCCCGGAACCCCAGATCCTTTGCCAGGGCCTAGACTCCGCTACGCTTGAATCCAGCGGCTCGCACGGGGATAAACGCGCCGCGCGTTGACGGCATAAATCCGGGCCTTGTCGCCGGCGTTCAGCTTCGAATCGTCAACATAGCGCCGCGTATTGTCGTAATGATCGTGCGTCTCCTCGTTCACCACGCCGGGGAACGCACCGTCGCACTCCGAGCCGAACAGGATGTTGTCGAGCGAGATAGCGTCGAATAACATTTGCATGTTGAGGTCGTTGTACACGCAGGTATCGACGAAAACGTTGCTGTTCCCGAGGATCTCGTCCGGGCTCGCCCAGCTGTTGTACTTCGCAATCGCCCTCCAACGCCCGATCTGGCACGGCAACGCGCCGCCGCCATGCGGGATCAGAAATCGCAGACGCGGAAAATCCCGGAATAGATCCTTCGCCATCAAGAGTTGCACGAAACCCGTAATATCGGCGACCAGATATTGGACGGCCGTATGCGGGAAGTTCTTATTGATCGATTCGCTGCCGTGCAGCACGAGCGGCACATCGAGCCCCTGCGCCGCTTCGAAAACCGGATAATTGTGCTTTCCGGTGAAGGGCTGGTTTTGCCAGCGGCCGCCGGTGCCGTCGGGATCGAAATTGAATGCGATGAAACCTTCCTTGGTCCAACGCTCGATCTGTTTCGCGACCTGCTCGGATGGACACGAAGGATGTTGTCCGAGCATGCCGACCGGCGCAAAGCGGCCGGGAGTCAACCGACAGGCGCGAAGGATAAGGCCGTTGTTGAGATCGGCCCAGATGGCGTTCTGTTCCGTAGTACCTTCATGCGTCGCCATGGCTTTCGCACGGGGAGAGGCGAATGCGACATCGATTCGGCGCGAGTCCATCAAGCTGACGACCTGCTCCAGACTCTTTTTGATGTCGGCATCCGAGATGTCGGGGAGGACATCGGGATTCTTTCCGGAAAGTTGCGCTTGGCGAAAGCCCTCCACTTCCGGGTGGCGGGCGAGACGAACGAAGTGTTGGTGAGAGTCGATAATCATATTCGCGGCTAGTTGAAACGCTTTCTATTCCCGGCTTGAGATTCTAGAGAAGCTGCGGGATGGCGTCAATCGGACAAGCCGGAGAGCCACCCAGCGAGGGCGGCGGTTACGGCTTCCGGACGCTCCATTGGAGCCATGTGGCCGCAGTTTTCGATGACGACCAATCGGCTGTGCGGGATGAGCGCCGCCATCCGCCGATGCACTTCGAGCGGCGACCATGCATCGTCGCGCCCACACATCACGAGCGTCGGACATCGCGCGCCAGCCAGGACGGGCCCGGCGTCCGGCCGGTTGAGCAGCGCCTTGATCTGCCCGGTAAACACATCCGGTGACTTGCGCCCGAACATCTCGATGATCGAATCGATTAGCGGTTTATCCGCAAGGCGCGAAGGATGCACCATTTTTTGCAGCCACGTGCGCGCCATCGCACGCATGCCTTCCGTTTGCGCGATCTTCACGTAGCCGAACCGCTCCGCCTTTTCGCGCTCGCCTGCTTCGCCCGGCGTCCAGGGCTGATAAGCAGTATCAAGGATCGCGAGGCCCGCGACGCGCTCCGGCACGCGCCGCAGAATCTCGAGCGCGACGCGCCCTCCCATGGAATGGCCCGCGACGGCGAAAGACTCCGGCGCGCGCGCGATCGCCACGCGAGCCATTTCAGGCAGTGAATCGCACAACCCATAGTCCGCGATTCCGACGCTGGTGATTTCCGCGAGCGCGCGAGCCTGGTGCTTCCACACCTCGGCATCGCAGGCCAATCCCGGAAGGAGCAGCAGATGCGGTAGTGCCATTGTCACGCGGGGCCTGGGTCGCTTTTCTTACTTCCGCTCATCGCTTGGTGGCTGCCAAATGGGCCAAATCCATGATCGGTTCACTTTGCATACCCACCTCTGGCGGTTGTGTAGATTCCCTCGATCGGATGACTGTGGACGCCCGCGCTCCAGACGGTCTCCAATGGGAATTGGAATCAATCAACATAAAATGCGCGAGCGAAGTTGTCAACCTAACGCGGTAAAATGGCATTTGCTTGACACGCCGCGACGGCCCGCATATCGTCCTGCGGCGCGTCCGCATCTGGCGAAAATGCGCATCCAAAGATGACACGAACACCCGCGCCCGAGCGTCCAAACACGAACGACCGGATCCGCGCGGTCCGTCTGCGGACCTCTGGCGTGTCGATGCAACGCCGCGCGGACGGCGCGATCATCATCCGCCCGGACGAGCCCCTCGAAACGTACCCTCGAGTGCTCACCGAACGCCTTATCTATTGGGCGGGTGTGGCCCCGGACCGTCCCCTCGCCGCCAAGCGGCACGCAGGCGGTCCTTGGCGTTTCCTCAGGTACGGGGAGGCGCTGAAGAAGGTTCGCCGCCTCGGTCAGGCCTTCCTTGACCGCAGCCTTTCCGCCAGCCGCCCCGTGGTTATCCTATCGGAGAACGACCTGGAGCATCTGCTGCTGATGTTTGCCGGGCAGCACGTCGGCGTTCCCACCGCATCGATTGCGCCGCCCTATTCGCTTATCTCCCAGGATTTCGCCAAGCTCCGGCACGTGATGAAGGTCCTGACACCCGGGCTCGTGTTCGTCTCGAATGGCGAGCGCTATCGGCGCGCCCTGGAGGCCGCCGTCGATCCCGATATCGAGGTCGTGTTCGCGGAAGGACCCGTCACCAACCGCAAGGCCATTTCATTTGACGATCTCGCGGCGACCACTCCCACGCCCGCGGTGGAAGCGGCGCACGCGGCCATCGCGCCCAACGACGTCGCGAAATTTCTCTTTACCTCCGGTTCCGCCGGACTTCCCAAAGCCGTGATCAACACGCACCGCATGCTTTGCAGCAACCAGCAGATGATTCGCCAGGGATTCTGCTTCCTCGCTGACGAGCCGCCCGTCGTCGTCGACTGGATGCCCTGGAACCACACGGCCGGCGGCAATCACAACACCGGCTTGACGCTTTACAACGGCGGCACTCTCTACATCGACGACGGCCGGCCAAGCCCCAGCGGAATCGGCGCCACCGTTCAGAATCTCCGCGAGGTTGCGCCGACGCTCTACTTCAACATGCCCCGCGGCTACGAGGAATTGCTCGGCCACTTCCGCGCCGATCGCCGGCTGCGCGAAAATTTCTTCAGCCGCGTTAAGTTCATGTTTTACGCCGGGGCGGGACTCTCGCAGGCACTGTGGGACGCCTACCGAAAGCTTATGGTCGAGACGTGCGGCGAGCGCATCCTGATGGCCACGGGTCTCGGCGCTACCGAAACCTCCCCCATGGCGCTGCAATGCACCTGGGATACGCACGTCAGCGGCAGCATCGGCATTCCCATGCAGGGCATCGAAGCCAAGCTCGTGCCGGCGGGAGACAAGATCGAAATTCGCGTCAAAGGACCGAGCGTCACGCCCGGCTACTGGCGCGAGCCGGAACTCACCCGCCAGGCCTTTGACGAAGAGGGCTACTACAAATTCGGCGACGCCGTGCGCTTCGTCGACCCGGACGACGTGAATAAGGGGCTGCTCTACGACGGCCGGCTTGCCGAAGATTTCAAGCTTGCGTCGGCGACGTTTGTCAGCGTGGGTCCGCTGCGCGCCAAAATCATCCACTGGTTTGCGCCGTACGTCCTCGACGTCGTTCTCGCTGGGCACGATCGCAATTTTGTGGGGATACTGATCGTACCGAACATCGAGGCTTGCCGCACGCTCGCACCCGATCTGCCGGCCGGCGTTCCGGGCGGCGAAATCTTGCGCCACGAGGCCGTCGTGCAAAAGTTCACTTCGCTCCTTGAATCCTTCGCCGCGCAGGCGACCGGCAGCTCGAACCGCGTCGAGCGCGCCATTCTGCTCGACGAGCCGCCCTCGCTCGATCACGGCGAGATCACGGACAAAGCCTCGCTCAATCAGCGCGCCATCCTCGATCGCCGCGCTGCGCTGGTCGAAGAGCTGTACGCGGAAGATCCATCCTCGCGCGTTCTTCGCATCCGCGAACACCGAAACAACACATGAAACTCAGCACCGGCCGCATTCTGACGACGCACGTCGGCAGCCTGCCGCGCTCGCAGCAACTGTCAGACCTCCTGCTCCGCAAAGACAACGGCGAGCCCGTCGATCCGGCCGAATTCGATCGCACGATCCGCGATGCCGTCATCTCCAATGTCGAGCGCCAGGCCGCCACTGGAATCGACATAGTGAGCGACGGCGAAGCGAGCAAGGTCAGCTACGCCACCTACGTCCACGAGCGCCTCTCCGGCTTCGGCGGCCACAGCGACCGCAAAATCTCGCTCGACTTGCAGCCCTACCCTGACCTTCGCAAGAAGATGGCCGCCATCGCCGGCACACAATCGTTCAAGCGCGCAAGCTGCATCGGCCCCGTCGCCGTGCAGGATCGCGAGCCGCTTCGCAAGGACCTTGCGAATCTCCGCGATGCCATCACGAAGACGCGCGCCACCGAAGCCTTCATGAACGCGGCCTCGCCCGGCCTCGTCACCGCATTTCAGCCGAATCAGTACTATCCGAGCCATCAGGCCTATGTCGAAGCCGTCGCCGAAGCGATGAAGGAGGAATACGAAGCCATCGTCGCCGCCGGATTCATCCTTCAGCTCGACTGCCCCGACCTCGCCATGGCTCGGCACACGGGATTCCAGGATTTGACTGAAGCCGAATTCCTCAAGCGCGCCGAGCTGCACGTCGAAGTCCTCAATCACGCGCTCGCGAAGATTCCGGCAGGCTCGATGCGCATGCATGTCTGCTGGGGAAACTACGAGGGGCCGCACGACTTCGATATCGCGCTCGAGAAAATCATCGCGATTATCCTGAAGGCGAAGCCGATGGCGATTCTCTTCGAATCGGCCAATCCGCGCCACGAACACGAATGGGTCGTCTGGCGCGACGCCAAGATCCCGCAGGACAAAGTCCTCGTGCCCGGCCTGCTCGACACCTGCACCAACTACGTCGAGCATCCGGAGCTGGTCGCCCAGCGGATCACCCGATTTGCCGATATCGTGGGACGCGAGCGCGTCCTCGCGGGCACCGACTGTGGCTTCGGAACGTTTGCCGGCACCGGCAAGCTCGATCCCGAAATCGCCTGGAAGAAGCTCCGCTCCCTCGTCGAAGGCGCCACCCTCGCCTCCCAGCGCCTCTGGCATTAGGAGCGGACGCCAATCACCACCGTTGTCATGCCGAGTCCGCCGTGGCGGATGCCCGTCTTGTGCGCGCAATCACACGACTGCGTGACTGCCGTCACCGAATCTCGCCGCCGCCAAGTCTAGCCTCGCGGTCATGGCACAGATCGTTCTTGGCATGGCCTTGTCGCACGGCCCCATGCTTGCCACGACCCCCGAGCAGTGGACGCTACGCGTGCCGGCCGACCGCGCCGCCAAGCATCCCTTCCGAGGCCACACCTGGAGCTTCGAGGAACTTGTGGAACATCGCCGGGGCGAGGGGCTCGATTCGCAGATTGCGCTGGAAGTCATGCGCACGCGCCACGAGGCCTGCCAGCAGGCGCTTGACCGGCTCGCCGAAACGTTTGCCGAAGTCAAACCGGACGTCGCCGTGCTCTTCGGCAACGACCAGATGGAAATCTTCAACGAATCGCTGATTCCGGCGTTCGGCGTGATGTGGGGTCCGCGGATCGTCAATGCGGAAATGGCGCCAGACCACCGGGCGAAGCTGCCTCCGGGCGTTGCCGAGGCTATCCCGGGCCACATCCCACCGGGAGGCGCGACCTACGAAGGGGCGCCGGAACTCGGGTGTCACATCATCCGGAGCCTGATGGCCAACTGGTTCGACGTGGCAAGTATGAAATCCTTCCCTGTCAATGAAACTCCGCACGCGTTCGGCTTCATCTACCGTCGCGTGATGCGCGACAATCCGGTGCCGAGCGTTCCGCTATTGCAGAACACTTTCTTCCCGCCGAATCAGCCCTCCGCGCACCGCTGTTATGATTTTGGCTCCGCGGTGGCAAGGGCGATCCGCGCGTGGAAGAACGACGCTCGCGTGGCTGTGTTTGCCTCCGGCGGCCTCTCACACTTCGTCATTGATGAGCAGTTGGACCGGCCTTTCCTCGATGCGCTGGGCAAGCGCAACGCCACCGGCATCATCGGCATACGGGAAGAGCTGTTGCAGTCGGGCAATTCGGAGATCAAGAACTGGATTGCTCTCAGCGGCGCCATGGCCTCGGCCAACTGTGATTTCCACCTCGTCGACTACGTGCCCTGCTACCGCTCCGAGGCTGGTACCGGCACAGCCAATGCCTTCGTTTACTGGCGCTAGCTCGCGCGCCGCTTATCTTCCCTTGTCATCCCGCCTGCCAAGCATCTGGTTCTATGCCTTGTCCTTTTTCTGTACTGCGGTACAGGCTCCAAAACTCCCCGACGTGCTAGCTTGGCATGAGGCCTTCTTGCGAGGCCGAAAAGAGTCAAAACAACGATGAATACGAAAAGGAAGCAGCGCCGGAGGCGGCGGGGGCGGCCCCTTCCCAGCATGGTGCACCATAAGCGCCGGTGCAGCGTCTGCTGCCACCCGGAGCGCGAAGCCATCGAGGAAGCCTTCCTCGACTGGGGCAACGTCTCGCACCTCACCGAGGAATACCACCTTCCCGGCCGGACGGCGATTTACCGCCACGCCCGCGCCCTCGGCCTCGACACGCGCCCGCGAAGGCAACTTCCGCCGCGTCCTCGACCGCATCATCGAGAAGTCTTCGAGTGTGCGTCCGAGCGCTGATGCCATCGTTCGCGCCGTCGAGCTGTATGCCCGCCTCTACGCTATCCCCGGCTGGATCGAGCCGCCCGCGAGCGAAAATCAAATCGCTACACATTCGAGTAGAACATGACGCAACTCTCTGAAAACAAACGCCGGCGGCCCGCTCGAATCGCTACACTTCCGGGGGGTCGTCGCGAGCCATTGTTTGGGGCGAAACCGAGCCATTCGGTAGTAGAATCCGGCGTCGCAAGATCGAACCCTGCTCGGGGACTTCCCCGAATGGAGGGAGCCATGCCGACGAAATCGCTCCTCTCGCTCGCGGTCGCAACTTTTCTTCTCTTCGCCTTTCCCGCACGGAGTCAGATGCCGCCGCCCGCCGCGCAAATGCCCCCTGTGCAGTTGCCAGACGGCAATGGCAAGGATCAGGTCCAGAAGCTTTGCACCACGTGCCACGGCCTCAACATGCTCGCTTTCGGCGGGCACACGCGCGAGGGTTGGGACGACGTTCTCTACATGATGACGAACCTCGGCGCGCAGCTTCCGCAGGATCAGTTCCCCATGCTCGAGGACTATCTCGCCAAGAATTTCCCCGAGAAGCCGATGCCGCCCGCCGTCGTGGTTCCCGGCAGCGTGCAGGTCTCGATCGAGGAGTGGCCCGTGCCCACGAAAGGCTCGCGGCCCCACGATCCGCTCGTCGCGCCGGACGGCTCGATCTGGTACACCGGACAAATGGCCAATGTGCTCGGACGCTTCGATCCCAAAACCAAGCAGTTCAAGGAATATCGTCTGAAGACGCCCGGCTCCGGCCCGCACGGCCTCGTGGCCGACAAAGACGGCAACATCTGGTTCACGGCGAACTTCAAGGCGTACATCGGCAAGCTCGATCCGAAAACGGGCGACGTGACGGAGTACCCGATGCCCGACCCCGCGGCGCGCGATCCGCACACGCTGATCTTCGATCCGAAGGGCACGATCTGGTTCACCGCGCAGGGCGCCGACATGGTGGGCAAGCTGACGCCGAAAACCGGCGAAATCAAACTCGTCCACGTCCCCACCCCGCGGGCGAATCCTTACGGAATGGTGGTGAACTCGAAAGGAGTTCCTTTCTTTGTCGAGTTCGGCAGCTACAAAGTGGCGAGCATCGATCCGGAGACGATGGAGATTCACGAGTACGTCCTGCCGCATCAGGACAGCCGGCCGCGGCGCGCCGCGATCACGCCCGACGACGTCATCTGGTACAGCGACTACGGGCGCGGCTATCTGGGGCGGCTCGACCCCAAGACCGGCGAGACCAAGGAATGGCCTTCGCCGGGCGGGCCGAAGTCCCAGCCCTACGGCATCACCGCCATCAAGAACATCATCTGGTACAGCGAATCGGGCGTGAAGCCGAATACGATGGTGCGTTTCGATCCGGCGACCGAAAAGTTTCAGACGTGGGTGATTCCGTCGGGTGGCGGCGTGGTGCGCAACATGATGGCCACGAAGGACGGCGACATCTGGCTGGCGTGCAGCGGCGTCAACGGCATCGGCGTCGTTCACGTGAAGGGCAGCAGCAAGACGGGCCAAGGAAACTGACTTCGGCGGAGTCCACGAATGACCTTCGCTCTTGCTGCCATCTGGCCGCAGCCGCTTTATCCGGTTCACTCGCTCGGATTGTCCGCGCTCGTGGCGGCGATTCCTCTCGCCATTGTCCTCATCCTGATGGGAGTCCTGCGCAGGAGCAGCCTGCTCGCTTCCGTGTGTGGCCTCGCAGCGGCTGGCGCGCTGGCGATTTTCGTCTGGCACATGCCGTTCGTTCTCGCGCTGTGGAGCACGGTGTTCGGGGGTCTCTACGCGTCGTGGCCCATCATGTGGATCGTGTTTTGCGCGCTATGGCTCTACAACCTCACTGTCGCGACGGGCAAATTCGAGTTGCTGCGCCGCTGGATGGAACATCATGTTTCGGCGGACCCGTGCATCCAGGCGATCGTGGTGGCGTTTTGTTTCGGCGCGCTGCTCGAGGGCACGGCCGGCTTCGGAGCGCCCGTCGCCGTGACGGCGTTTCTGCTGGTCGGGCTCGGCTTCGAAGCGCGACGCGCAGTCGTGGTCTCGCTGATCGCAAACACGGCGCCTGTGGCCTTCGGCGCGTTGGGCATTCCGATCGTGGCGCTCGCAGGAGTGACGGGCCTCGATCTCCAGCGGCTCTCGTCGATGGTCGGACGGCAACTTCCCTTTATGTCGTTGATCCTGCCGGCGTATCTCGTCTGCGTGGTTGCGGGTGCGAAGGGACTGAAACGAACCTGGCCTGCGGCTCTTGTTGCGGGTGGCAGCTTTGCCGCAGCGCAGTTTTTCGTCTCGAATTTCTGGGGACCGTACACCGCAGACATCATCGCCGCGGCGGCCTCGATCGCTGCGACTGTGGCGTTTCTTCGAATCTGGAAGCCCGGCATCGCAACGGACCTGCGGCCCCAAGGCGAAAAACTTTCGGCCGGCGCGGCGTTTCTGGCGTGGCTGCCGTGGGCGATGCTGGCCGTGGTCGTGGTGCTGTGGTCTTACCTGAAGCTGCAACCGATGGGCCAGCTCGTAATCGCGATTCCCCGTCTGCACAAAGGCGTTTTGATCACGCTGTATCAGCAGCCGTATTCGGCGCTGTACACGTTTCAGCCGCTGGCCGCCGGGACCGCCGTCCTCACCGCCACTGTGCTGACCGCGCTGTGCTTCCGAGTACGGCCGCGTGTGTTCGGACAATGCGGATGGACGACGTTGCGGCAACTGCGAATTCCCGGCCTCACCGTGATCGTCATCGTCGGCTTGGCGTATCTCTATAACTACTCGGGAATGGCGTACACGCTGGGAGCAGCGGCGGCGCGAGCCGGTCGCGTGTTTCCGCTATTGAGCAGTTACCTCGGTTGGGTGGCGTGCTTTCTCAGCGGCAGCGACACGTCGAGCAACGTGCTTTTCGGTAATCTTCAGGTGGCGGCCGCGCACCAGCTTCATCTGAATCCGGTGCTGCTGGCCGCGACGAATTCCTCGGGTGCCGTCGCCGGCAAGATGATTTCGCCCCAGAACATCGCGGTGGGTGTGACGACCGTGGGGCTGATCGCGCAGGAAGGAAAAGTCCTGCGCTCGACGTTCTGGCATAGCGTCGTGTTTGCGACCCTGGTCGGATTGATCGCCTACGCGCAAGCCTACTGGCTCACGTGGATGTTGCCCTAGGCGTTTCCGCATTTCCTGCAACGGGCGTCCCTGCTGGCTTCTCTCCATCGCGTCGGTCCGTGCAGTGGATCACGCGATCGTAGGCGTCCTTGATCAAATCGTGGAGCGGGAGCACCGTGCCGTTCACGCGCTGCTCATCGAGGAGCGCGAGGTCCACGTCGGAAATGACCATCTGCTCCTGATTGACGGTGCCCTCCGCCGCAATGCCATCGCGGGCGAAGAAATAGTCCGAAGGCGTGAGGATCGCAGCCTGCCCGTAGTGGGTTGCCATGCAGGGCACTTCGGGAAGGTTGCCGACGGTGCTGGCCATAGCGAGGTAGATCTGGTTCTCGCTGGCGCGCGCCTGCGCGCAATAGCGAACGCGGCAGAATCCCTGGCGCTCGTCGGTGCAGGACGGAACGAAAAGAATCTGGACGCCCGCTTCCGCGAGCACACGGGCCGCTTCGGGAAATTCGACGTCGTAACACACGAGAATCCCGATCCTGCCGTATTCCGTGTGGTAGACGTAGAAGCCGTGGCCTCGGCTCATCTGGTAAGGGCCCTTCTCGGTCTGCGTCAGATGGACTTTTTTCTGGCGGAATACGCGGCCATTCGGCGTAAAGAGATGCGCGGCGTTGAAAAGCTCGCCCTGCTGAATCACAGGGTGCGTGCCGGCGATGATGTAAAGCTTGTTCTCGGTGGCGAGGCGCGTGAAGAGCGCTTCGTATTCCGGCGTCAGTTGAGCGAGGCGGCGCACCGCTCGCGCGGGAGCGGATTCGCGCAAGTAACTCAAGAGCTGCGTCGTGAAGTACTCGGGGAACACAACGAACTGGCTGCGGTACTCCTGAGCGCTGCGGACGAAGAACTCGACCTGGGTCGCAAAATCCTCAAAGCGATCGATCGGGCGCAGAAGGTACTGCATCGCGGCGATGCGCACGCGGGAGATTCGCGGGCCTTCGCGGCGCGCTTCCTCGGCGAGCCCTTCGAGAGCGCTCGGCTCTTCGCTGATCTGAAGGCTTACGTTCGTGACATATTCGGGGTTCAGCCATTCGAGCAGAGTAGCGAAGCCGCGCGACTCGGGGTCCTCGAGGTATTCGGGGACAACGTCGAGAACCACGAGGCCGTTCTTGAGCTGGAAGCTCAGCGTCGCGTCTTTTCTCCTGCCCCGGACCACCTCGGCCACATAGTCCTGCGGAGTCATCGTCTGCGCGACCTGCGCATAACCAGGTATGCGCCCTCCCGTCAGCAGGCGTTTGAGCCCCCGATCGCGCATGAGCTGTTTGCGCGCGTCGTACAGGCGCGAGCCGATACCGCGCTGGCGCGCGGTCGGGTCGACGCACATGTCCGCGCCGTACAGCGTTTTGCCGAGCGGATTGTGCGTGCGAAATGTCCCCCGGCCCGTGATCGTGGACCACTGCGCGGATTCCGCGTAGTCGTCCCAATCAATGATCAGGGAACTCGCTGAACCTATCACCCGGCCGGTCTCGTCCACGGCCGCGAGCTGGCCTTCCGGAAAAACGGCGAGATGCTGAGTGAGCTCCTCGGATGACCAGGCCCTCTCGTCCGGATAGACGCGGCACTGGAGATCCACCACGGCCGGCACGTCAGCCGGAGTCATTTGCCGCACGCTGACGTGGGAGGTTTCGGCTGTCATAGAGCGCACTCGTTGGAGGGAGAATAACAAAAAAAGAGGCGACGCGATAAGGGAGAGAGCGTAAGGAAGGGCAAAGCCTACGCCGCGGCAAACCGGCCAGTAGCTTTGATCTTTTCTGCGCCCGCGCGGCGCAGGCGGTTCTCGAGATCGACGCGCGCTTCGTCCGGCGGATCAACGACGCCGATCAGGACCTTGCCGTACGAGACCTCCGGGTCGTAGAGCTTGGGCTTCCAGTTGGGCAGCCTCGAGCCGACGAGGAGTGCGATCACGGTCGTCAGAACAGCGCCCATCATCGTAAGTTCATAGGTGACGATACCGGTGGGCCAGGGAGCCACGATCGGCATGCCCCCTGTGACGAGCGGATAGGAGGTCTGCGTATACCACGCCAGCGTGAAACCGGCGATGCCACCGACCACGCCGCCGCATACCGCAAGCCATCCCATCGTGGTGGTTCGTTCGCCCTGCGCGAACGAATACTCCTCGAAGGGCTCCGAAGCCAGCACGACAATTTTGTCCGCTGCGATTCCGGCGGCGCGCAAGGCGTTCATGCCTCGCTCGGCGGAATGAGGACCGGGGAACAGGCCGTAAATGGTGTCCGGGACCGCCATCTCAGGCTGTCGCCTCCTCGTCCTTTCGCAACAACACAGGATCCCGCTCAGGCTCCTGGTGCTGACCCCACTTGAGCTCCCAAACCGAAATGATCGGGATGAACTTGGAGAACAGCATGTAGAGCATCGCCATAGCGGCGAATGTTGCTGCCGTTATAGTGATTTCGACCCACGTGGGACGGTACGTGCCCCAGCTATACGGCAGGTATTTGTGCGAGAGAGCAGGGACGATGATCAGGAAGCGCTCGAGCCACATGCCGATGACGACGCCGACGGAAGCGATGACGGTTCCTGTGATCGTCCGAAGCTTCTTGATCGCCAAGAGCGGGAACGGAATCAGGAAATTGCAGGTGACCATCGTCCAAAACAGGGGCGAGTAAGATCCTCGTTGTGTGAGCCAGAAGACAGCCATCTCCGAAGATTCGTTGCCATACCACGAAGTCAGGCGCTCGGCGAACACGAAGTAGACCCAAAGCAAGCTCATCACGAGCAGAAGTTTTCCAAGATTCTCGAAGTGCATGGGGAGCAAATATTCCTCAAGGTGCAGGAACTTCCGCAAGCACGCCATGGCAATGATGAGCGCAGCGATGCCGCTGAAGATGGCGCCCGCGACGAAATATGGAGCAAAAATCGTCGAATGCCACATGGGAACAGGCGCCATGGCAAAGTCCCAGGAGACGATGCTGTGCACGGAGACGGCCACGGGAATGACGGCGATCGCCATGATCTGCATGGCCTTTTCGAGACGGTGCCACTCCCTCGGCGTGCCACGCCACCCGATGGCGAGGACGGTGTAGATCTTCTTGCGCAGGCCAGTTGCCCGATCGCGGACGAGCGCAAGGTCCGGCAGAATCGGGAGCAGAAGAAACGTGCCGCTTCCGAGTAAGTAGGTGCTTATGGCGAAGAAGTCCCACAGCAGCGGCGAACGGATGTTGGGCCAGATGCCGCGTTCGCTCGGGTAAGGGATTAGCCAGAAGGCCAGCCAGGCACGCCCCAGGTGGACGATCGGAAACATCGCGCCGATGGAAAGCGCGAAGACCGTGATGACTTCCGCGCAACGAGTCACGGGGCGCCGCCACGTGGCGTTAGCGAGGCGAAGAATCGCGGAGATCAGGGTGCCGGCGTGGCTGAGGCCAATCCAGAAAACGAAATTGGTGATGTAGAAGCCCCAAAAGACCGGCCGCCGTATCCCCGCGACACCGATGCCGTGATAGACCTGCCAGCCGAAAGCGGTGAAGCCAGCGATCACGACCGTCAAGAAGCAAGCGAGCACAATCAGGTAGCGCGCCGAAACTCCGGCGAGCGGGCGAAGCAGGGCTTCGTTGATCTGCTCAGGCGTCTTTGGCGTCATTCCATGAATCCCGCTGTAGGTAAGTCACCTTGGGTAATGTCCCCAGTTCGCTAAGGAGCTTTGTGGCGCGGTTCGACCGCGCCATGCGTGACACCTCGCTCTGGGGATCGTTGAGGTCTCCGAAAACCATCGCTCGCGTGGGACACGACTGCACGCAGGCCGGCTGAATCTCGCCGTCCTTCACTTCGCGTTTTTCGGCCTCGGCTTGAATTTCACCTGCCTTGATGCGCTGCACGCAGAACGTGCACTTTTCCATCACGCCGACTGTGCGGACCGAAACATCCGGATTGAGCTGCAAGTGAAGCGGCTTATCCCAGGCCGGATTGTAGAAGTTGAAGAAACGAACATTGTACGGGCACGCATTCGCACAATAGCGGGTGCCGATGCAGCGGTTGTAGATCTGGCTGTTCAAGCCTTCCGTGGTGTGGTGGCTCGCATACGTGGGACAAACAGGCTCGCACGGGGCGGCATCGCACTGCTGGCAGAGCACGGGCATGAACTTCGCTTTCACGTCCGGGAACTCGCCTTCGTAATACCGCTCGACCCGAATCCAGTGCTTGGCGCGCCCGCGCGCGGCCTGGTCTTCCCCCACCGTCGAAATGTTGTTTTCGGCATGGCAGGCGACAACGCAGGCTTCGCAGCCGGTGCAGCGGTCGAGATCGATCACCATGCCCCATTGATGAGACATCAGCTTGTACCTTTCTATCGGTGCTTCACTTCCGCCGGCGCTTCGGTGAGGCTACCGCCGAAGAGAACCATTCTGCCTTTGCCGATGCGCGAAATCTTGACGCGCGTTGCAGCCCATGCAAGGGAGCCCGTTCCCGCGTCGGTCAAAGGCGCGAGAATCGAAATCGGATTCGCGCCGCGATCTTTTGCGTAGCGAGTGAAACTCGTGTGGCCCTGGCCGACTGGCATGGCAACGCAGTCCGGCGCGATGCCCGGCGTGACGAACGCCGGCGCTTGAAGCGAGCCATGCTGCGACGCGACTTCCAAAAGATCGCCCTGCTTGATCCCGAGCTTCGCCGCCGTCTGCGTGTTGATCTCAACCCACGTGCCCCACATCACGCTCGAGAGCGGATCAGGCGCTTCCTGCATCCACGGCAGATGGGCCAGCGAACCGTCATATTGCATCTGCGAAGAGAACGGCAAAAAGTGAAGCGGAAATTCGCCGGCGTCTCCATCGAATTGCGGCGCACTATTTTTCAACGGCGCGCTGGGTGATTTCCCAGTGCCGATAGGAACCGGCTTCTCCTCGGCGCTCCACCAACCGCCCTGCTCCTGAGCCTTCGTCCAGAACTCGTCGGCGTCCTTCGCCGCCTTGCTTCCTTGCTCCTTGTAAAGCGCAGTGAACGCGGCTTGGAGCGCCTCGTCGTAGGTTTTCCACGGCAGGGCCTTGGCCAAATCGCCGCCGAGCTGATGCGCGACGTCGAGCAAGACGTCCGGCATGGCGCGCGTGTTGTGGAGCGGCATCATGGCAGGCGGCGCCAAGCTTGCGACGGTTCTTGCGCTGCCAGATGGCGGCGCGTCGTCGAGCCAGGACTCGAGCGGAGAGTGATCGGGCAGAATCAAATCGGCAAGAATGCTGGTTTCATCGATGAAACTGCCAAAGCTCGCGATGAAGGGAACTTTTTCGAGAGCTTCGCGCACGCGCCATGCGGGCGGCGTCGCAAACACGGGATTGGCGTTGTAGAGAAACAGGACCTTGACGGCATCCGGAATCGATTGGATGTGGCGTAAGAGAGCGTTAAACGGCCACTCTCCCGGGCTGCCCAAGGAGACAACGCGATTCGATTTCGGCATCGCAGTCGGAGTGAAAAGAAGGCCGCCAGGTTTGCCAACATCGCCGAGCAGCGCGCTCAAGACATTCACGGCAAGCGCGTTGAAAAAGCCATTTGTGTGAGCAGTCGCAGCGCCGCCAATCAGCACAACGGCGGGTCCGTTCGAGGCCATTTCGTGAGCGATGCGAGTGACCGTCGCAGCAGGGACGCCGATCTGGTCCGCGACTTTCTCGGGCGCGTAGTCCGGCAGACCCTGCGACCAGCCCTCTATCGCCGCACCGGCGCCGCCGGCCGCGGCCATTGGGCGCAGCTTGTCGCCCAGAATCACGTTCGCGAGGCTCAGCGCAAACAAGCCTTCCATTCCCGGCTTGCAAGGAATCCACTCGTCGGCACTCGCTCCGGTTTGAGAGATACGCGGTTCAACCTGAATGAACTTGCCCCGCTGGCCGGGACGGCCCTTGCGCATCGTGCCGTAGCCGATGGACTGAGCTACGGGCGAATTCCAAGTGCCGAGAAAATCCGCGCCGAACGAGATCACGTAGTTCGATTGAGCAAGGTCGGCCGTGACAGGCACATCGTGACCGAAGGCCACGAGATTTGCGAACAGGCTGGTCTGGTCATCAAAAAGTGCAAATTGCACCCATCGCGTGCACTTGAGTCCCGCCGTGAAACTGGACACGATGTTCGCCCGCTGCCCGCGAAGCGGCGAAGTTAAGAATGCAAAATCGCTCAGTTCATTCTTTGTCCTCAGATCGGACAGGCGGGAGACGAGTTGCTTGATTGCATCGTCCCAAGTGATCTCCTGAAACTGGCCGGAGCCGCGCGGGCCGGTGCGCGCGAGTGGAGTTCGGATCCGATCGGGGTGATACGTCACTTGTAAGCCCGTTTGGCCCCGCGGGCAGAGGCGGCCTTGATTGATCGGGTGATTCGGATTGCCTTCGAGCTTTTTCGCGAGGCCCATTTTGATAATGCCGAGCTGGCCGTTGCGCACGACTTCCGCTTCGCCCTGCATCACGCGCACCAGCAGGCCGCAGCCAGCCGGACACTGCGTGCAGATGCTCGGCTTCCAGGTGGCGATGCCGGGAAGCATGTCCTCTTCCGGTATGAAGCGGATGAGCTGATGGTCCGGATTGCCGCAGCCTTCGAGAGCCGCTGCGGCCCCACCGGCCGCCGAAATTTTCAAAAAGTCGCGACGTTCCATGATCTCGTCTCTAGTAGTGACACGCCACACAATCAACCGATGCTTTCTGCTGCCGATGACACTCGATGCAAAAACCCATGGTGTGGTCCACTTTGCGCTCGGCGACCGTCTGCGTGGTCATGTCGCCGTGGCACACCTTGCAATCGACTCCGGCGCGAATGTGCGGCGCATGATTGAACTTCACGTGCGCGGACGGCTCGAAGCCGTAAACACGCTGCCATGGGATATCCTCGCCGCGCGCCCGGTACGCCGCGAGTTTCTTGATCTCCGGCTTGTCCGTGGCGATCACCTGATGGCACGTCATGCAGAAATTGACGCTGGGAATTCTCGCGTCCGGCCCGCGATCCACGCCCACGTGGCAATCCGTGCACTGCATGCCATTCGCAAGATGCACCTTGTGCGTAAACGCGATCGGTTGGACGGGCGTCGAGCGCCAATTGAAGAATTCCCGAACGGCATCGAAGACGGTGCCGTGTGCCGGCGTGAAGACATCCGAACTAGGGGTCGGGGAAGGGCTGCCGCTCTGCGCCTCGGCGCGCGGGCTCGATTTGAAAAGAGCCCACCCGAGAACGGTCACGCAAGCGACAATGGCGATACAAAACCACAGATTGGAGGAGCGCCCAAACAACGAGAGATTACCCTCTTCGATGCGAAGCTTGCAAACGCGACATAGTACATGCCTCTTCCGTGCGTGTAAACCAGGATTTCAGGCGTGTGAGGGGCGCCACAATTCCGGTCTTGCCCGACACGATGACATTTGTGATAACTACCAACCGGATTTCATCCCATACGGAACGGCGTTGACCAGCGCCTCGATGCGCATGATTTTGCCGTCTTTGATTTTGAAGAGCTCCGCGATCTGCCACGTCCAAGGGGCCGTGCGGGTTTGCTGGACGGTGCGGCCGTCGGTGAGCTTGTAGGATCGCAGTGTGGCGTCATGATCGAAAAAGCCTTCGACAAACACGAGCCCTCGTTCCTCATCAACCACAACAAAACGACGATCGCGGATCTCGGTGTCCGGCTGAAAATTGCGGGTCTTGATCTGATCCGCGCAGCCGAGCCCGAGGACGCTGTTTGAATTGGCGCCGGGATTCGTGGGGGTGCTGTTCGTCGTCTGCACACCGCTCTCGATGCGGTTGCAGTCCTGGTCGAATGGGACGAATGAGGCGTGGCCCTTTTCGATGGCGCTGAAATAGCTGTTCGCGATGGCGATCATGTTCTGGCGCGAGCGACGTTCCGCGGGAGCGACCGTTTCGGCGAAGATAGGATTTGGCTGGACCAGATTCTCCGGGCGGGCGAAACTCCCGGCTTCTTTCCGGGCCACCACGGCTTCGACCTCGGCAATTTGCTTCAGCTCGACTTTCAGTCGCAGGTTCAAAATGACCGGTGCGCCGTTCTCCTGCAGCGTGCCCATGAACATCACCTGACCGGTTTGCGGATCGTCCGCGTAGATTTTGTAGTTCCCGACTGCCGTGGCTGTGCCCCAGAGGCCGTCGCCGAGGCGCAGCGCCTGGCCGTTTTCGGTATATTTCACGTCCCTCGCGAGCGGCAGGCGGGAAGGATCGTGCGCGACGAACGCCGCGAGCGCCTGATCGGCGAAGCTGTTCAGGCAGGCGCGGTCGCAGTCGTAATTGAAGTTGGCATCGTAGTCCGCGGGCGGCGCCGTCGACTGCGCCCGCGCCGAAACCGACGCAAGCGCAGCCAGAATCAACGCCGCCGCGAAAACGAAAGAGTTGCGAACGAATCGCATGATTGCCCCGCAATCTACTTCGAAGCTTTCACCCAGGGACTCGGCATGTAATACGGGACCGTATTGAGAACGGCTTCGATCTGACGGATTTTGCCGTTCTTGATCTTGAAAAGCTCGAAGATCAGGAAGGTGTAGGGGCGATCGAACGGCGGCCCGATCGTGCGAACGGAACCATCCACCAAAGTGTTCTTCCGCACCGTGCCGTTGTGGTCGAAAAACGTCGCCGCGAAAACCATTTGGCGCTGTTCGTCCACCAGATAGCGGCGATCGCGGCAGCGCGTGACCATCTTGAGCATCCCGGTTTCGAGTTGGGCTTGGCATCCCATCCTTTGCACCACGCCGGCTTTCGGATCCGGATTATTCGCCGTGATCGTTCCATTTTCCATGCGCTGGCAATCGGGATCGAAGGTCGTATAGATCTTGCCCGTGTTCAGCTGGATGGTCGAGAAATAGCCGTCGGCGAGAGCGATCAGCTTGTCGCGGGAGACACGCTCGCTGGCGGGCTCGTCCTCGGAGAACAGCGGCTTATCCTTAAGGTTGTCGGGGCCTCCCGTCAGATTTCCAGAGCCAGCCGGGCCCGGGCGGTCCGGACGCGCGGCGATGATCTCGATTTCCGTGACCTTGCGGCCAGCGACTTTTAGGCGCCCGGCAAAGCAGGACAAATGGCCATCCTCATTGGCGACGGCGAGAAATCCGACTTGGCCGGTTTCGGGATCGTCGACGAAGACCTTGTAGGAGCCCCAGCCATCGGAGGTCTGCCACAGGCCTTCGCCGAGCTTCATCTCGACGTTGTTTTCCGAGTACCGGATGCTCGCCGCGGTCGGCAACTTCGACGGATCGTGCGCGGCGACGGCGGCCATATATTGATCGACGAATCCGTTGAGGCAGGCGCGATCGCAGTTATTCGAGGCCGGCTTTCCCGCGGCCAGCCTCCCGCCGGGCTGAATCGCCGCCTTGCCCAAGATCAAGACGACAACTGCGGCCACAATGAAAAGGACTCTTCTCATGGTTCCCCCCTGGGTCTCGACACGTGCGTCGCATCTATATCAAAAGGTATGCCCGTCCGCAACCGCGCTATAGAATTGGCGGGACAAAAACGTTAGGCTACGCGCATCGGAGAAGCCGATGCCCGCGGACATTCAGGTAGAACAGCTTGGTGACGGCGAGTTTCGCGTGCGCGTCATCGAAGGCGCGAGCGAGTCAACGCATCGCGTCACGCTCAAGCCGGAAGATTACAACCGGCTCGCGGCCGGAAAAGTCGAGCCGAAGGAGCTCGTGAGGCGCTCGTTCGAATTCCTGCTGGAAAACGAGCCAAAGGAATCGATTCTCGCCCGATTCGATTTGCCGTTGATCGGCCGCTACTTCCCGCAATTCGAACGCGAAATCAAGCGCAGGCTATCGTGATGTCCTCCTCTTCACCAGACCGTGTCGCAGCGGGTTCGGGGCATGCGCACAGCATCAGCCTGAAGTTGCACGACATGAGCCAGCTCTTCAACTCGATGGACCCTTCTCCCTTTATCGAGAAGGACCTCGACGACGACGCGGAAGAATTCATCGTAGGCTGGGCGCAGGAGTTTCCGTCCGAAGCGCCGGTGAGGCTGCGCATCTACCTGGAGCAGTGGCCGGCCGAGGATCCCAAGGAACTGGTCCGGCAAGCTGTCCACAATTACTTCGCCCACCGCGCCAAGCTGACTGATATGGAATTCAGGCGCCTGATGAAACAGGGCCGGACCAGCCTGTTGATCGGTTTGGTGTTCCTGGCTACCTGCCTTGTCGTCATCAAGACGCTGCTGCACGGTGCGGCAGGCACCTGGGCCGGCGTGCTGCGCGAAAGTCTGACGATCGCGGGATGGGTCGCGATGTGGCGGCCGATGGAGATCTATCTCTACGATTGGTGGCCGTTGCGCCGGAGGGGCCGAATCTACGCGAAGTTGAGCCACATGCCGGTGGAAGTTGTCCAGCACGGGAAGGGTTGAGCGTCTTCGATCGAGGCTGTAGTTCGGGAGCGCTACGCGGGCGCAGCAGTGAACGGGAGGTGAGCATGGAATCGACTGGGACGGGCCGGACGGACGCGGCGCAGCAGCAACGTATGGTCCAACGGCAATCGGCACTCGACTTCTTGAATCCCTCGCTTGAGTGGCGACGCGTCTTCGCGGAGATCTGGGGCACGTTCCTGCTGGTGCTGGTCGCTGCCGGTGGCGGCGTTGTCGCGGCGATGAGCGGCGGCCGGGCCACTCTTGGCATGATAGTGGTGGCACCGGGAATCATGGTGATGGCGATCATCTACTTTATGGGGGCAGTGAGTGGAGCGCATTTGAATCCGGCGGTCACGCTGGCGTTCGCGGTACGGCGCAACTTTCCCTGGAAGAGAGTCCCGGCCTATATCGTGGGACAGGTGATCGGAGGCATCGGCGCGGCCCTTTTCCTTAAAGCCATGTTCGGGACGGTTGGCGCGCTTGGCGCGACGCTGCCGGGTAGTGGTGTGACCAGCGGGAAAGCACTGGCGATGGAGGTGGTGCTGACGGCCGGGCTGGTGAACACGATCCTGGGCACGGCGTCCGGCGCGCGGAACATCGGCACGAACGGCGCCATCGCCGTGGGCGGGTACATTGCTCTGGCGGGACTTTGGGCGGCGCCGGTTACCGGCGCCTCGATGAACCCGGCGCGTTCGCTTGCGCCGGATCTGGTGCGCGGCGACTTCCACACGACGTGGATCTACATCCTTGGGCCCGCGGTGGGCGCTTTGATCGGAGTGGCCTTCGAGTGGATTCTCATAGGGAAGCCCACAGAGGCCGGCAGGATCGCCGCTCAGGGCACACTTGGCGTCGATGATCAGGCGGGGCCGGATGATGCGTGAGTGAAACGAAGGCGCCGCTCCGCACGTTTCACCGTGATCGCGATAAGGAGAATGCATGACCAGGATTTCGGCCTTTGTTGTGTCCCTTGTTTTCGTTGCGATTACCCCGGCCGTTGCCCAAGTGAAGAACTACAAGCCGGTCACTCAGCAGATGCTCTTGAACCCGAGCCCGAATGACTGGCTGATGTACAGCCGAACGTACGACGCGTGGCGGTACAGCCCGCTGAAGCAGATCAACAGGAAAAACGTCAAACAGCTTCGGATGGCGTGGGTGCGCGGCCTGGGCGAAGGCGGCTTCGCTGAAGCGGAAGACAAGCTGCCAGACGGCTGGAAGCCCCTCCACGCCCAAAAGGCTTCAAGCCGGACGACAGCGTGGTCAGCATCTTTACCGGCTGGAGTATGAGTGACATCTGCTGGTTCAGCCAGATGCCGGTCCATCGTATTGGGTGGAGAAACCAATACATATTGGTTCGCGGAGACTTCAGCTACACCGCGAGCGCCTCAGTAGACAAGTGGCGATAGACGACACCGCTCTTCAGCTCGCGAGGGCGTGGCGCGCCCGGAGGGAATCGAACCCCCGACCCTCTGCTTAGAAGGCAGACGCTCTATCCACCTGAGCTACGGGCGCTCTCTTGTTATCAGTAGCTTACGCTGCCAGTCCCCTCTTTTCCAGGGGGCTTTTGGGGCAATTCCGGCCAGCACACCAGGAACCGCTACCAAATGCTTCTCGAAGCAGTCCGGCCCCCCGGAGTCGCCCTTGAAAGGGAACGCGTTTCATTAGGCGTGACCATGATCCTAGCCGATTACGTATCGGTCAGTTGAGTGCACGAACTTGTCCCGCTGAGCCCGCCTCAGCTTCACCAGCTATGCCGCTTGGTGCAGCATGCGCAGCCTGGCCTTCGCCTTCCTCGCTTGGATCTGCTCGGAACTAAGTGGCGGCCGTTCCTGCACTCAAGTGATGTTACTTAATTATCAGAAGGCAGACGCTCTTTCCAACTGAGCTACGGGCGCGTTCATTGCTCTGATTCTAAAATAGTTGTGCCTCGCGCTGGCACTGTTTTAGACGCGTTGACCTTCTGCGCAAACGGCAGAAGGTCATTCCAGAAGCACGTACGCCACAGTTTTTCCGGCTTTTCAAGCGCTCGATTCGGTGCATGCGGTACAACTGAGGCAGTCTGTGGTTGGTTGGGCATCTTCTGTGTATTCGCCCAACTACCCCAAGAGAGCATGCTCACAATCATAAGAACGAGCGCAACCGAGTAAGTATGTAGGGTATGCGCGCAACAAGTCAGGGACTGCCCTCACACGCTCAGAACTGGAATCGGCACCGCGCAAATGATTGCGTAGCCGTGGGTCCGCAGGCGGCCGCCATAAGGGTAGCACCCGGTGACCAGCAAGTCCGCCTTCGTCTGCTTCGCAGCTTGGCTCAGCACCTTGGGCGCGTCGCCACTACCGATAAATACGTCTGCCTTGATGCCCATGGCTTGCTGGAGCTCTGCGATATGCTGAGAAGCGTCGCCGACAAGCGCCTCTTTCCACTCCGGATCGACGTAGTCGCCACCCGGCCCCCAAAGCTCCACCCCGGCAGTGACGTGAGCGAGCGTGAGGCGGGCGCCAAATTCGGCGGCCATTTGCGCGGCCCACGACACAGCTTTGCGATTATGGGGGTTGAAATCGACCGCGCACAAGACGTTGCGGAGCGCAAACTCCTGCACTGGCGATTTTTCCACGTGGGCGTCGGTCCAAACCGGGCACTCGGTCCCGTGCAGTACTTTCGCTGTCACAGAGCCCAGAAGAAACTGGGAGAACGTGTGGCCATGGGACGGCATCATGATCAGGTCGGCTTTTTCCTCCTGAGCCGTCTGCACAATTGCCTGGGCCGCGCCGCCTTTGGCCAACACGCGCTGAATGGTAAGGTCCTCAAGCTCCGGCCCGAGAGACTGGTCCAGGTTTTTCTCGGCCCCTCTGATGACCTCAGCGAGCATATCCCAACCAGCGAGCTCGGGGCCGTCCTCCGGCACGCCGGCGGCGTGGCTCTGCTCTGTCACGACGTGCAGCATCGCGATCTCAGAATGAAAATGGTGGGCCAATGTCGCAGCCTGATGAATCACACGCAGCGAGGTATTCGGGAAATCAACCGGAAGAAGAATTTTCTTAATGTTCAGCATCGCGCACGCTGTTTTAGGTTCTATGGTACTTTGCTGATCAGTTGCGCAGGCGATGGGAGTTGCGAGGCGTCCCAACCTCCTCCGAGCGCCTCAATCAACCCTCCGCTGGCCGTCATCTGCTGAATTCGAAGAGTTACCGCAGCTTCCTGGTTGGATAGCAATGACGTTTGCGCGGTAATCACATTCAGGTAAGGATCGATTCCTAATTTGTAGCGATCCATCGCCAACGCGAGGTCTCTTTCCGCCGATTTGACCGCCGTGTCCTGATATTGAATCTCCACAGACAGGATCCGCAGCGACGCGAGGTTGTCTTCAACTTGTTGAAAAGCCGTTAGCACCGTCTGCCTATAGTTGGCTACTGTCTGATCGTACTGGGCTCTGAATTGCTGGACCGTGGCCCGGCGCAAGCCCGCATCAAAAAGGGTTTCCGCGGCCGCCGGGCCAACCGAGAAAAAGCGGCTCGGCCATGTGAACCAATTCGCGATCGAGGTGCTTTCGAGTCCCGCCGTTGCGCTTAACGTAACCGTCGGAAAGTATGCTGCTCTCGCAATGCCAATCTGCGCGTTGGCCTGAGCCACCAGGCGCTCTGCTGCGGCGATGTCGGGACGCCGCTCAAGAAGCTGGGACGGAACGCCGAAGGGAATCGCCGGAGGACTTGATTGGAGCGGTTCGACCGGAATTGAAAACGTCGATGCCGGTTGGCCGGTCAGCATTGCGATCGCATGTTCAAACTGGGCTCGTTGGACGCCAAGAGCGGCATCCTGTGCCTGCGTGGCTTCGAGTTGAGTCTCAGCTTGCGCCACGGCTTCGTCCGAGTCGATGCCTGTCTCGTACAAAGCCCTCGTCAGATCGAGAGACTGTTGATAAGCGACCACAGTAGAATCCAACAACTGCTTTAACGCATCCTGTCCGCGAAGTTGAAAGTAATCCGTAGCAACATCGGCCTGGACAGTGAGGCGGGTATTCTCGAGATCGGCCGCGCTGGCCTGCGCCCCGTAGGCAGCCGATCTGATAGTGTTCCGGATACGGCCGAACAAGTCCGGCTGCCAGGTCGCATCAAACGGGAGCGTATAGTCCGTAAATGTACCCGTCGAAGAAGATGTGGCACCTGTTCCTGAGCCAGAACCGGAATTTGAGGAACCTGCCGCTGCGCCCCTGGATAATGTGGCCGACGGCCGTTGCACGGTGATGGCTGGGTTGGTCGTCACTGTAGGGAAAAGCTGCGATCGAGCTTCCTTCACCAGGGCGCGCGCGGCAAAAAAGCTTGCCGCAGCCGCTGCGATGTTTTGGTTTGAAACATTGACCTTCTCTTCCAGCGCATTCAACTGAGGATCGTTGAAAATCTCCCACCATTTACCGCGAAGCACATCATCTTTGGGCTGCGCCACTTTCCAACCGTCCGTACTTGCGAAATCGGCAGGAGTGAGTTCCTTGTATGCCGCAGGAGTTTCTGCGGTCGGTGTGTGGTACTTTGGGCCGACCATGCACCCTGCTAGGAGACAAGGTGTCACGGCGAGACATATTGCGGCTCTTAGAAGGAAAGGAGTCATAATCTTGTGCACCCCATGATGGCTCCCATTAATCCGCGGCGCTGGGGGCTGTTCCGGCCCGATGATCGAGGATGTCGTGCTGCTTTCCCTGCATGCGTAGCCGGAGCCGGTCGAACGCCAAATAGACGACCGGCGTTGTATAGAGCGTGAGCATCTGACTCAAAATCAGTCCTCCCACGATCGTGATGCCAAGAGGCCGGCGGAGCTCATACCCCGTGCCCGTCCCCAGCGCCAAAGGCAGAGCGCCCAGTAACGCGGCCATCGTGGTCATCAGGATCGGACGGAAGCGCAACATGCACGCTTCAAAAATCGCGTCGAATGTGCTCTTTCCCTCCTGGCGCTGCGCCTGAAGAGCGAAATCGATCATCATGATGGCGTTCTTTTTTACGATTCCGATCAGCAGCACAATGCCAATGATGGAGATGATGTTCAGATCCTCCTTAAAGAGCATCAATGCAAGCATTGCGCCTACGCTCGCCGACGGCAGAGTGGAGATGATCGTCAGCGGATGGACCAGGCTTTCATACAAAATACCCAGAACGATGTACACCGCCAGAAGCGCGGTCAGAATCAGTACGGGCTCGGTGCCGAGAGATTGCTGGTAGGCCAGCAGCGTGCCGGCAAAAAAGCCTTGCAGCGTGGAAGGCGTGCCGAGCCGCTTTTGCATCTGGTTGATGCTCAATGTGGCATCGCTCAAAGACACGTTCGACGCGAGGTTGAAGGACACGGTGACCGATGGGAATAAGCCCGTATGATTGATGGCCAGCGGCGTTGTGTTGGCTTGACCCTTGGCCAGCGCGAGCAGCGGAATGCTGCTGCTGGACGTATGAAGATAGATGTCTTTCAATCCTTCCGGGCTTTGCCAATATTGGGGAGCAGCTTCCAGCACCACGTAATACTGATTTAATTGCGTGTAGATGATGGATACTTCCGATTGGCCGAAGGCGCCGTACAGCGCCGAGTCCAGCGACTGTACGGTAAGGCCGAGCCTTGCCGCAGTGGCGCGATCGTAGTTCATCAGCTCATCAAGGCCGCCATTCTGCTGATCCGAGCTCACGTCCTGCAGACCGGGCAGGCGCTGCATCTGCCCCAGTATGATCGGTCCCCACTTGAAAAGATCCTGCACATTGTCGGATTGGATCGTGTACTGGTACATCGCGTTGCTGGACCGGCCGCCGATGCGCAGATCTTGCACGGATTGGAGGAACGCAGAAGCCCCCGGCAGACGGTTCAATTGGGGGCGCAGCCGGTCGATGATCTGAGCCGCACTCACCTTGCGCGCCGCCAGGGGCTTGAGGGCAATGTAGAGGGAGCCGCCATTTGTGGCCCCATTGCCGCCGGTAAACGCAATCACATTCGCGACGGCAGGGTCGTTCTTGATCACGCCGCCGATCTGCTGAATGGCGGTGTTCATCGCCGGGAAGGATGAATCCTGCGGCCCTCGTACTGCACCGGTGATCGATCCTGTGTCCTCCTCCGGGAAAAAGCCCTTGGGTATCTTGACGATCAGCACCACATTGAGCGCTATGGTGAGGAAGAGCACCACGAGGGTCAGCGTCGGATTGTCCAGCACCCAATGCAGGCTGCGGCGATACAACGACAGCACCCAGTCAAAAAACTTTTCGTTGGCCGTGTAGATGCGGCCATGTTTTTCCGCGCGCTCGTTCCTCAACAGGTAGGCGCACATCATTGGCGTGGTGGTCAGTGAGACGATCATGGACACGAGGATCGCCGTCGAGAGAGTGACGGCAAATTCGCGGAAAAGACGGCCAACGATTCCGCCCATCAACAGAAGAGGGATAAAGACGGCAATGAGCGAAATGCTGATGGTGAAGACGGTGAAACCGATTTCTTCGGCGCCCTTCAGCGCCGCGGCAAAGGGCTTCACGCCGGCTTCCAAATGGCGCGCGATATTTTCCATCACCACGATGGCATCATCGACCACAAATCCCGTTGAAATGGTCATAGCCATCAGCGAGAGGTTGTCGAGGCTATACCCGAGCAGATACATCACTGCGAACGTACCGATCAGCGAGACCGGCACGGCGACGGCGGGAATGAGCGTGGCCCGGCCGTTGCGCAGGAAGACAAACACCACGACGATCACGAGGCCGATGGAAATGAGCAGCGTTTTCTCGACGTCACTCACAGAAGCGCGGATGGTTGTGGTGCGATCGAGAACGATGGTGGTATCGATGCCGAGCGGAATGGACGCCTGGATAAACGGAAGTTGCGCGCGTATGCGGTCGACCGTGGCAATGATATTGGCGCCGGGCTGGCGAAAGATGATGACCGTGACCGCGCGCTTGCCGTTCAAATAGCCGGCAGCACGGACGTTCGCCACGGAGTCTGTCACCTGAGCGACATCGGACAGGCGGATCGCCGCGCCGTTGCTATAACCGACGATGAGCGGCTTGTAGTCGTCTGCGTGCGAGATCTGGTCGTTGGCAATGATGTCTGCGGTCACAATGCCATCGGAGATTTGGCCTTTGGCCAGGTCAGCGTTCTGCAGACTCAGCACGGACTGCAAATTCGCAAGGGTAAGTCCGTAGCTGGCCAATTGTGTGGGATTTGCGTCCACACGCACGGCCGGCAACGCGCCACCTCCGGCAGTGACCTGCCCTACGCCCTGTATCTGCGACAACTTCTGCTCGATGACCGTCGAGGCTTCGTCATACAGTTTATCGGGACCGTATTTGTCTGATGTAAGGCCGAGAATCATGATCGGCGCATCGGCGGGATTGACCTTGCGATAGGTCGGATTGGCCGGCAGGTTGGCGGGCAGATAGGTTCGCGCCGCATTGATGGCGGCCTCCACATCGCGCGCCGCGCCATCAATGTCGCGGCTGAGATCAAACTGAATGGTGACTGATGTGCTGCCGAGCGTGCTTGTGGAGGTCATCTCCGTCACACCTGCAATATGACCGAACTGCCGCTCCAGGGGAGTGGCGACGGACGACGCCATGATGTCGGCGCTGGCTCCCGGCAAGCTTGCATTGACGGAAATGGTCGGAAAGTCGACCTCCGGCAGGGGCGATACCGGCAACACCTCAAACGCAATCGCACCGGCAAAGGCAACCGCCACCGTGAGCAGCGTCGTAGCCACTCGCCGGCGAATGAAGGGTGCGGAGATATTCATGCCGGCCCTGCCAGTTCTGCGCTTCCGGCTCCCGGCTTGTTCGATTTGCGCGCGAAGCGATGCGCCAGACTGTCAAAAAAGATGTAGATGACGGGCGTGGTGTACAGCGTGAGCGCCTGGCTCAGCAGCAATCCGCCCACCATGGCGATGCCCAGCGGCCTGCGCAACTCGGAACCGAAGCCAGTTCCGAGCGCCAGCGGCAGCCCGGCCAGCAGCGCGGCCATAGTGGTCATCATGATGGGGCGGAAGCGGAGCAGGCAGGCCTCGTAAATTGCATCCTTCGCGCTCTTTCCGTGCTTCCGCTCCGCTTCTAGCGCGAAGTCGACCATCATAATGCCGTTCTTTTTCACGATTCCGATCAGCAGGACGATGCCGATGATCGCCACCACGCTCAAATCCTGGTGAAAGAGGATCAATGCGAGGAAAGCGCCGACACCCGCTGACGGTAGCGTGGACAGAATCGTAATCGGGTGGATAAAGCTCTCGTACAAAACACCAAGCACGATGTACACCGTGACCAGCGCGGCAAGAATAAGCAACGGCTCATTGGCCAGCGAATTCGTGAAGGATGCCGCGGTGCCTTGAAAACCGGCCTGAAGGCTCGGAGGCATGTGCATGTCTTCCTGCACTTTGTTGATCGCCGTAATGGCGCTGCCAAGTGCGGCATTCGACGCGAGATTGAACGACGCGGTGATTGCCGGAAATTGACCTTGGTGTGTAATTACGAGCGGTTCCGTCGTGCTCTCAAAGTGCGAGAAAGCGCCCAGCGGCACGGCGCTGCTCACGGCCGAACTCGGACTGCCCGCGGAGCCTGCTCCCTTGCTGGACGTCGAAGTGGAAGTGCTCGCGGAGAGCGCGTTCGCGGGAGGAGTAAGCGTATTTGCCGATGGAGTATACAGCGCCGAAGTCGTTAGCGCGTTTGATCCCGCGGAGGATGATCCGGAGGACGCGAAAGAGGAAGAAGCTCCGGGACCGCTTGTGCCGGAAGACGCATTGGATTGGATGTACAGATGGTTCAGCTTGTTCGGGTCCTTCTGAAATTGCGGTTCACTCTCAAGCACAACGTGGTACTGATTCACCTGCGTATACATGGTGCTGATTTGCCGTTGGCCGAAGGCGTCATACAGGGTGTTATCGATGGTCGACGGCGCGATGCCCAATCGCGAGGCGGTGACCCGGTCAATCACCAGAGATACGGCCAGCCCTCCCGATTGTTGATCGGTCGCGATGTCTTCCAGTTCCGGCAACTGCTTCAGTCGGTCGACGAAGCGGTTGGTCCACGCATCCAGTTCGCCGGCATCGGGGTCTTCGAGCGTGTACTGGTATTGTGTGCGGCTCACGCGGTCATCTACGGTAATGTTCTGCACAGGTTGCATAAACAGCTGTATCCCCTGGACCTGGTCCAGCTTTGACTTGAGCCGGCGGATTACGTCTGACGCGCTGATCTTGCGCTGGTCGAGCGGCTTCAGATTGATCGACATTCGGCCGCTGTTGGCCGTTGTATTCGTGCCATCGGCGCCAATGAACGACGAAAGGCTGTCAACGGCCGGGTCCTCCAGAACCGCCTTTGCAAGCTCCTGCTGCTTCTCGGCCATGGCGCTCGAGCTAATCGCCGGCGGCGCCTGCGATATGCCCTGGATGACGCCCGTGTCCTGCACCGGGAAAAATCCTTTGGGGATGATGATGTAAAGGAAAATCGTAAGGAGCAGTGTGCCCAACGCGACCAACAGCGTAATCGTCTGGTATCGAAGGACAAATTTCAGCGTCCGCCCATAGAACGCGATCATCCGTTCGAAAGCGCGCTCCGAGGCTCTATAGACGCGCCCCTGCTGCTCTTTTGGCTTGTGCCGCAAGATTCGCGCACTCATCATGGGGGTAAGCGTAAGAGAGACCACTGCCGAAAGTATGATCGTGACGGCAAGTGTCACGGCAAACTCGCGGAACAGGCGCCCAACCACGTCGCCCATGAATAACAGCGGAATCAGTACGGCGATGAGTGACACGGTCAGCGAGAGAATGGTGAAGCCGATTTGCTCCGCACCCTTGAGCGCTGCTTCCATGGGTGGATCGCCCGCTTCGATGTACCGCGAGATGTTCTCGATCATCACGATGGCATCGTCCACAACGAAACCGGTGGAGATGGTCAGCGCCATCAGCGATAAGTTATCCAGGCTGTAACCAAGGACGTACATCGCCCCGAAGGTGCCAACCAGTGACAGCGGCACGGCCACGCTCGGGATGATGGTGGCATAGAGACTCCGCAAGAAGAGGAAGATGACCAGCACGACGAGTCCGATCGTCAACAGCAATTCGAACTCAACGTCGGAAACCGATGATTCGATGGCGGTCGTAAGATCGGTAAGCGTGGTCACCTGAATGCCCGTGGGCAGGTTGGCCTCCAGCTGCGGCATGAGTCCCTTGATGCTCTTGACCACGCTGATTGTGTTGGCCCCGGGCTGGCGTTGCACATTTAGGATCACGGCAGGGGTCTGATTCATCCACGCGGCCTGATTATTGTTCTCTACGCCATTCACGATGCGTGCGACGTCGGTCAGCATCACCGGCGCACCGTTACGGTATGCAACTACAACGTTCCGATAGTCGTCGCTGGTGACCAGTTGATCGTTGGCGTCGATCTGGTAATCCTGGCGCGGCCCATCGAAGTTCCCTTTGGCGGCGTTCACACTGGCCTGTGTCAGCGAAGTGCGCAGGTCTTCCAGGTTGATGCCATAGGATGACAGCGCCGTTGGGTTGGCTTGAATGCGCACCGCGGGTTTTTGCCCGCCGCTGATGCTTACAAGGCCGACCCCGCTGAGCTGCGAAATCTTTGGCGCAAGGCGCGTGTCCACAAGGTCCTCGACCTGAGGAAGCGGCATGGAGCCTGAGGTGATGCCCAGCGTGAGCACGGGGGCATCGGCTGGATTCGTCTTACTATAGATAGGCGGCGAGGGCAGGTTGGATGGCAACAAACTCTGCGACGCGTTTATCGCCGACTGCACCTCTTCCTCGGCCACGTCAATATTTAGAGCGAGCGTGAACTGCAGCACGATGACGGAAGTGCCGCCAGAGCTTGAGGAGGTCATCTGGCTCAAGCCCTGCAGCTCGCCGAATTGGCGCTCCAGCGGCGCCGTTACCGTCGTCGCCACCACACTCGGGCTTGCTCCTGGATAGAACGTCAACACCTGAATGGTCGGATAGTCGACTTCCGGCAATGCGGAGACCGGCAGTTGTGTATAGCCGACAAGACCGACCAAGAGGATTGCAGCCATCACCAAAGAGGTGGCCACCGGCCGCAAAATAAACGGACGAGAAGGACTCACGGGGCACTGCTCCCGCTCGTGCCGGCCGGGGCAGGCTTGGTCGAAACGACGACCGCGGCGTTGTCCTGCAACTTATCGAAGCTGCTGTTAGCGACAACATCTCCAGGGTTGATGCCTTCAACCTGCGTTACACCGCCGTCCGTAACTCCCGGCTTTATGCTGCGCATATGAGCGATATTGTTTTGAATCACATACACGAACGATGCTTGGCCATTTTGTTGAATGGCTGATGCCGGAATCAGCGTCACTCCCTGTAGCGTATTCACTAGCAGGCGCGTGTTTACAAACTGGTTCGGGAAGAGTGCATCATTTTTGTTGTCGAAGAGTGCTCGCCCTTTTACTGTCCCAGTCGTAGTGTCGATCTGGTTGTCGAGCGTCAACAGCTCCCCACTTGCAAGCTTCGTCTGCGCAGTGCGATCAAAGGCATCGACGGTGAGCTTAGCCTTCTTGCGTAGGCGAGCTTCAACCTGGCCTAGACTGTCTTCCGGTATTGTGAAGATTACGGTGATGGGCTCCAGCTGCGTAATGACTGCGAGGGTTACGGTTCCGGCAGACTGCACCACGTTGCCCGGGTCCACCAGGCGCAAACCCACCGAGCCGGCGATCGGAGCGGTGATGTGGCAGAAATCGACCTGAACCTGGTCGTATTGTACCGTTCCTAGGTCGTTCTTTACTGTGCCCTCGTCCTGCAGTACAAGCTTTTCCTGATCATCTAAAACTTGCTTTGCAATGGCGTTGCGTGCCCACGCGGCGCGGTAGCGTTCAAGATCCATCTGTGCTTGGGCGAGTAGATTCTCGTCTCGCTCCAGCGCGCCTTGCGCTTGCAAAAGCATTGCGAGGTACGGCCGCGAATCAATGTCAATCAGCGGATCGGCCTTACGTACCCGCTGACCCTCCTTATAATGCACGGCAACCACTAGGCCATTCACCTGACTGGTAATCGAATCGGTATAGACCGGGGTGACCGTACCAATTGCGTCAAGGTAGACGCCGATGTCGCCCTTTTGAGCCGTCGCGCTCGTAATGGTGATGCCCGTCGCGCCAGCGTGTAGTGAAGCCGCCGCTTTTTTGGCGTCCTCCTGGTGGCGTAAGACCAGCACGAACGCAAGCACACAGACCAGGACCAACAAACTCCAAACGACGATCCGCACAACCTTATGTCGGGGACGTGCCGAAACATGAGCCGGGAGTTGGTGGTCAGGACTGATGGCTGAATGCTCGTTTATGTCAGCGGTCAATCGGAGTCTCCTTTTTCAGCTCCGAGTTCCTCTCATTGTTCTGCTCGTGAGGACGCGGATGTCGATCCAGTAGGGAAGGGTGTCGATAAGCGGAATAATCAAAAACAATCCCGATCCCTGAAGAGAGCGGAACTTACCTGGCCGCCAGATAACCGCCGTGCTCCATTGATCCGCAACCTGAATTGCGGAAGACAAAACGTAGGCAGCGGCGCTGCCCAGAATCCATGAGCCTTCGAACTCAACTGAAACTCTATGCATGGCGTATGTCAATGCTGCACCAATGCCTAGAATTACGACGAATATTAATACTAGATTGGGTTTGCTCGCAATTGCGCTCTGGGCCATTTCAGCGTTTCAGCTGGTTTCGGCGCGCCGATGCTTAGGTGCTGATTTCCCTAAAGCTCCGCCAAGGCGCGGTGGACAAGGTGGATGGCAATTGCTCCTTCGCCCACAGCCGAGGCCACGCGCTTCACATTACCTGCGCGGACATCGCCCACCGCAAACACGCCGGGAAGGCTCGTTTCCAGCATTTGCGGAGACCGAGTCAGCGTCCACGCCGTGGTTCCGGTTGCGGTATCCAGATCGCGCCCGGTTAGGATGAAACCTTTCTCATCAAGGGCCATGCAGTCCCGCAGCCACTCGGTTCTCGGGTGCGCCCCCGCCATGATGAACACATGGCGAATTTCATGCGTCGAAGTCTCGCCGCTGATCTTGTTCTGGGACATAACACGTTCCAGATGCGTATTGCCCTCGAGACCGACGATTTCCGTGCTGTAGTGCAATTCGATTGCCGGGTTCTCTTCGATTCTCTGGATCAAGTAGCGCGACATCGTGTCCGACAACCCACTCGAGCGCACCATCATGTACACCTTGCGTGCGGTCTGCGAAAGGAAAACCGCTGCTTGTCCGGCGGAATTCCCTCCACCCACTACGACAATATCTTCCTGCTCGCACAATTGCGACTCCATGTAGGTCGCACCATAGTAGATTCCCTGCCCCTCAAACTTCTCCAGATTGGCGATGCGCGGCTTTTTGTACTGTGCCCCGGTAGCGATGACCACGGCGCGCGCCGCGAGCCTATTGCCATTGTCCAGGACGACGTTGTACGGACGCTTTTCGCAATCCAGCCGCGCGGCGCTGCGCGCCACCATCATCTTTGCTCCGAATTTCTCTACCTGAGCGATCGCGCGCGCCGCCAATTCCTGACCGGAAATTCCGGTGGGAAAGCCCAGATAATTCTCGATTTTGGAGCTTGATCCCGCCTGCCCTCCCGGAGAACCGGTTTCGATTACGAGCACATCCAGTCCTTCCGAGGCGGCGTAAACAGCCGCTGCCAGGCCGGAGGGTCCGGCGCCAACAATTATCACGTCGCGGACCTGAGACTCGTCAACGGGGCTGTTCAGCCCGAGGCAGTCGGCCAATTCCTGAATCGAGGGATTTCGCAGCACCAGGCGAGCGTTGCAAATGACCACGGGAATCTCGTCGGGCTTCACGTCAAAGCGGTCGAGAAGTTCCTGCGAAGTCTCATCCGTGTCGAGATCGACGTACGTGTAAGGATGTTCGTTCCGGCTCAGAAACTCGCGCAGGCGCAGTGTGTGGGCAGAATGGCGCGAACCCATTAAAATGACGTCGCCCTGGCCGCGGCTGATGAGTTCCAGCCGGCGCAGGATGAACGCCCTCATGAAAATCTCGCTCAGCTCAGCGTCCTTTGCAACGAGCGATCGCAAACCATCTCCGCTCAGTTCCAGAAATTCACCGGGCTCCGTGACGCGACCGCGCACGAGGCAGCGCCGTCCGGAGATCATGGTCATCTCCCCGGTGAACGCGCCGGGGCCGTGTGTCGCTATCCGGCTCTCGCCGATAAGAGCGGGTTGCACGATCTCCATGCTCCCGGAAAGCAAGACGAAGAACGGGACATTTGTGTCACCGAGCTCAAACAGGATTTCACCCTTGCTGACGTGCCGGAGCTTGCTGGAGGGGCGAACGCGACTGATTTGAGCTGCGGTCAGGACGGGGAAAGCTTGAGTACGGGCATCGAGTGCGCTGGATATTGGTGGAGAAGACATTTTCCCCCCACAGGCCAAAATGAGTCGCAAGTATTAGACCACGCCTGTAGCCGTTCAGGTTCAACAATGGGGCTGACTCTGGTTCGCGCCCGCTTGGGGTTGTAGGCGCCTTTCTCGCCACCTGACTGCAGCGCCGGGATCCGAACTGCCATCGCTAAAGGCGATTCATTCCAAAAGAAATTTGAATTGGCATGTTTTCCGAGGCGTGGCTAGACTCCTGGCATGGCCGAACACGCTGAATCAAGTTTTTCCGCCGCTGCACTCGAATCGTTCTTGTCGGCACAGCCCCGCCGCGTAATCCAGCGGCGTCGGGACTTGGCCCCGGCAAGACCCTCGAAGAAACACTCGCTGATCGCCGGCGTTTTCTTGATCACTTGCCTGGCGGTCTACCTCGCCGTTGGATTTGCGGCGATTTTCGTGATCCAGCACGCGTGGCTCACAATCGCCCCATAGCTTTCGATCGATCCCCACAGCCCGCCCTTCCGATAGGCTGTAACTTCCAGCGCGCCTTTTGGGAGGAATTCGGATTCCGGCACCCGCAGCCGGCTCAATCTCAACATGGTAGGGATACTGGGATTCAGCAGCAGCAAATTCCCAAAAGCAGCAAAACTGAGGGAAGCCTTGCTTTTTCTTCCAGAGTCCAACAGAAAGCAGCCTGCCGATTCGACGCTCTACCGCCTTTGGAACTTTGAACAGGCTAAGTCGCCCTTTGTCTTTGTTGACACGACGGGGCAGGAGGGCTAGGCTTTTGGGCGAAGGGCAAGCCCAAAACGGAAATTCCGGCTAAAGGAGGTTCGAGAGGAGCCAACAACATGTTTGGATACGCATTAGTTGGGACAATCTTGATTGTTTCCTTGATAGTTTGGCTGGTTTCAGTTGTCCGGTAAGCCGACTTAGCTGGAGTACCCAGCTTCCACTTGCCGCCCAAACTGTGTCTGATGCCAAATTGGAATGCGGTAGGGTCGGGCTTGGGACTGTTGTTCTTCGACATTTCGACAACGACCCAGGGGAATCCTTCGGTTCGGAGCCGTTGATAAAGTCGTGCCTTGGGCGTGCCATCTCTTCATCCTCAGTAGATAATACTCAGCGTTTTGCGAATTCAGCCGAGCTATCTGAGGGAAATGGCAACAGTGCTGGCAACAGTCGCGTTGATCTTGTCGTGGTCGTAGCCCAACTGCCACATCTCTTTCACGAGCGGCGCGCTGTCTTCCTCGTGCGGGCAGTTGCAATAGAAAACGATCAAGCGATCCGAAGGGAGGGCGGCAAGCGTTGCCTGTCGTTCCTCGGAGTCCACGGTAGGGTCGTAGGCCATGTTGACAGCGCCTTTGATGTGCTCGGCGTCGACGCGATGCTGTCATCCGTGTCCACCAAGACCACGTTGGTTTGCGATTTCAGCAGTTGTTGCACTTCCTCGGCTGTAATCCGCGGAACCTCGGGAAAAGGCTACGGTTCCTTTTGGCTAGATGATTGACTCTGTCCGTCTTTCTGGGCACCGGGTTCGACGATGATTTGGCCGTAGACCCACGGGTGCTCCTTGCAGTGGTAGACATATGTCCCGGGTTTGTCGAAGACGATCGTGCCGACGTCGAGAGGCTTCAGGGGGGCGGTCGTCCATGATCCGTCTTCCGCAACGATGGTGTGGACCATCTGGCCGTTGTTTTTCCAGATAACTCGCGTGCCGGCTTTGACTCGCGCGCGGTATGGATTGAACTCGTATTCGTCGATGATGTAGTGCGAGCCGGTGATGCCCATGTCTCGCGCAAGCGTGGTCGTCTCGATGGTCGCAGTATCGGTGATCGCTCCGGAAAACTCTTCCGGAGGCGCAACGACCGGCGCCGGGCGCGACGGAAGCGTCCCGCCCAATTTGAACGCCCACACATTGCCGCCAACAATCGTCGCGATGTACTGCTCGCCTGCGTTTTCAAAGGTGATCGGAGGGCTCCCGCCGAGCTCGCCTGTTTGAAACTGCCAAAGGAGAGATCCGTTGCTGGCGTCGTACGCCTGCAGGCTGCCGTCGCCGGGCATCTGGAACACGAGGCCCCCTGCTGTGGCAAGCGCCCCGCTCGGCCGACTCCCATGGAATTCTTTTTTCCAGACGATCTTGTCCGTACGGCTGTCCAGCGCGGCCAGAACGCCGAACGGCAGTTTGCTCAGCCCGGGCACACGGGCATTGAGGCTGAGGGTGAAGAAATCCGGATCCTCGGCGCGCCGGAACCACTGCAGCCCCGCGTTGCCGGTGACATAGAAAAAGCGCGTCTGCGGATCAAACGCCATCGGTGTGGCACGCATGCCGTAAACCGGCCCCAGGAGATTCGGCTTCTGCACCGACGCGGGCGTAAAGAAACAGCCCACTTCGAAACCGCGAGGCAGGGGCTGCGTCTTCCAGTAGTCGCAGTCCGGGAGGACGGGCTCGGCGCCCACCGGATAGGGTTGAGTGGCCGCAGTTTTCTGGAATGCATCCTGCGGCACGGGCCGGTCTTCAACGCGCCCCAGCGGCTTCCCTGTGGTGCGATCGAGCATGAAGAGATACCCGTCCGTGCGCATGGCAGCAATCGCCTTGCGAGACTGGCCGTTGACTTGAGCGTCAAACAGCACGGGCGGCTCAGCGACGTCGGCTTCCCAGATGTCGTGCCGAACTATCTGGTAATACCAGCGAAGCTTGCCTGTCTTGCTGTCGAGAGCAACCACCGAGTCGGTGTACAGGTTGTCGCCGGGGCGATTTTCGCCGCCGTACTGTGGAACAGCGTTTCCGGTCGCATAGAAGACCAAGCCGAGCTCCGGGTCGGACGCTCCAACCAACCAGACGGCGCCGCCGCCGTGTGTCCACGCGGCATTGTTCTTCGGCCACGTCTCGGATCCTGGCTCTCCGGGTGCGGGAACGACAAAAAAGCGCCAGGCCTCGTGTCCGGTCTTCACGTCGACGGCGACAATCTGGCCCCGATATCCGTAGTCCGCGTTCAAGCCGATCGATACCAATCCATCGGCGAAGAGCGGCGCACCCGAGGCGCCTGCGGATGGTTCGTGCACTGGATCGCCGATGAACGTCTTCCAGACCAGATCTCCCGTGTCCTCGCGGAGCGCAATCAGATTCGCATTGGAGAGCCCCACGAATACGAGGCCATCGCCCACTGCTACTCCTTCTCGATCAGGCGAGCCACCGGGCTCAGGGCTATAACGCCATGCGATTTTTCCCGTATTGATGTTCACCGCGTAAACGTTGGGCGGCGCCGTTAAGAACATCAGGCCGTTGTCGATCACCGGCATCGCGCGAGAGCTTGGCGCCGGTCCGACCTTCTCCGACATCCACGCCGCTCCCAGCTTCGTCACGTTCTGCGAGTTGATCTGTGCGAGCGAAGAATAACGTGTGTTCCCTAAATTGCCGTCCACGGTGGACCACTGGTTGTTGCCGACCTGCGCCGCGAGAGTAATGCCAGCGGCCACGACCAGCGCCACGACGACGGACACGAAGATGCGCGCTGCTACGCGCCGTACTCTAGCTTGATATCTGAACTGGTATTGCATGGCGTCAATCTCCATTTCAAACTTTCTCACTGCGATTGAAGCACGATGCCTGTTTCGTTTTTTTGCATCAGGAACTCGAACAGCATCGCTAAGCAGTCCCTAGTTGCTCGCGGCGTCTCTCTTTCATGCCCAGTCATCCACCTTCAGACCGCGACCCAAACGGAAGTCGGTGACGAACCACGTGGTCTGGATTTTCCCGCCGGTAACAACCACGCGCATCGCATTTGGGTTGATGAACGGCTTGATGAGCGTGTCATCCGGCAATTTTCTCCAGCCTGCATAGGGCTCGAGACCTTGTAGCGCAAGCGGAACAGCCGTGCTCTGAATAACGCCGTTTCCCCAGAAGGAACCCGCTTCCTTTTCGACGTTCTGCGAGAACCACTGGCTCAATTGGGCTTTGGTCGTGAAACCATGAGTGTCTTTGAGCAAACCGGCTACAGTGGGATCCATCAAAACAGTAGCGGCGGAGCCCGATGCGGAAAGCGAACGCATGTAGTCTCGCATCAGGAAATGGGTTGGATAGATACTCTGGCTGCCCCCGACGCTTGATATACCGGTCCAGCCTGTCCCGACCGTGACGACGTTGTCGGTGGGCTTGAAGCCCATTTGAACGTGCAGAGGATCCCAGCCCTCCGGCAGACCCTCTTCGTTCTCGGCAAAGCAGAGATTATTGTATTGGAAATTGCTGCCTAAGCTTTCCCACGCATTGACGTTGTTGCGGAGATCGCCCACCGTCTTGGAAATCAGCGTGAAGGCGCGGCCGACGACGGCATTCGACCCATTGTAGGGCCCCAATGCATTGGTCCCGCAATTGAAGTTGAGTCGTTTGCGGATCGGGCCATTGATCACGATCATATTCGCCATCGAGCTGGTGGAGTTGCCGAAGGGAGCTTGCGTAGCTAGCGCTAGGATTACCGGAAAGTGTTCAGGCGAGGCCCCGGCCATTACGGCGCCAATGGCAACTTTCTCCACAGTGAGTTGCCGCAAACCGCCGGTGATGTCGACGGTTTTGATCACCTCGCCCGGCTTATGGCTGGTACCCTTGAGCATCGCCGTCACGCGCTTTTCGGTGGGAAGATTGATCCAGTTGTAATCGGTCCAACCCCTATCTTCAAACAGCCGCCGCAGGTTCTCCTCGGAGTCAGGTGGAAGGAGCCTTGGCTCGACCGCCTCCTCGGGCGGCGCCCCCGATATCTTTTCCTCGGCCGTCAGCGGACTGGTCAGCGCGTTAATGATGGCGGTCATCAGCGGCTGGCCGCTGAGCATGTCTTTGCCGGTCACGTATCCAACGTCCACGTCGCGCGGCTGCCCCGTGAAAGGAAACGGCACAGCGACATAGCGGATCGGCATGCCATTGTTGTATTTGAAATCGTAGCCCGTGGCGTAATGCACGATGTTCGAAGAGGCGATGCCAATGGCGGGAATCTTGCACTGCATCTGGATCTGCTTTGCCCAGCGGCTCACGGCCGCGCAGCAGCCGTTTCAACCCGCGACACCGACGATTGCCGCATCGGCCTTGTTGGCAGTCATTTCCTTCAAGATCGCGGGATCGCTGCCAAACATGCCCTCGGCCGTCACTTTCACGAACGTTTTGATGCCCGGGTAGCGCTGGGCAAACCACTCCCGCATCGCTCCGTAGAAGTAGTTGCCGGCATCCGGCCCCTCCCAGGAAAGGTTGATCATGTAGATCGTTTTGTTCTCGAGGTTATCGAGCGGTGGCACCAGAGGGTAGCGTGTGGCCAACTTGTTTGGTATCTCGGGGTTCAAGACCGTAATCAGCCCGTCGCCCACTGAAGGGTCTTCCGGCGCGCCTTTCAAAGCTGTTCGTGCGTAGGATGGAGAGCCAGCAACAAGCGCCGGGCTTAAGCCCAACGTCGCCAACATTTTCCGTCTATTCATCATTCCTTCTTTCTCCCGATTCATTGCGCGGCCAGTTCCTCGGACAAATCTTTTCGCAGGGCGTACATTCTCGAGCCGACCTGCTTTATACTCGCGTACCGTATTGTTGTCAAGACATCACCTTACGGCGCGCCACGCACTTCAACCGTGCGAATCGCGTTTGGCGCCGGCGGGACTGTCTTATTCCGCTTGAGGCAGTTCAGCGGCAATTCGTGATCCACCCGGCGGCCGGAATCGTTTGGTTACGACGGAACTGCGCGCGGGCGTCGTTCATTCACTTCGCCGCTTGGGCCAGCGAAGGGACTCCTCTATACTCGCATCGAAGGATTCCGGGAGAGAAACATCGATGAACGTTGGCGACCCGCAGACCGTTCCTTACCCCAAGGTCCTTGAAGCTGCCCGAAGCGGGCGAACTGATCCGGTGAAGCCGAGGCACCGGCAGGAGCACGCTCCCCATATCGACACGCTCGTCCGGCTGGTTTCCGTGCGGATCGTCCGTCTCTCTGAGCTGATTCTTCGCATCGGCACGCTCACGTTCAAAGATCGCTTTGGCGTGAAGCCCACGGATTTGCGGATCCTGGTGATGCTGGGCGCGTATCAGCCGATCTCGGTGAATGAAGTGAGTCGCAGAACGCACATTGACAAGGCGTGGATCAGTCGCTCGCTAAGAGGTTTGCTGCGTCGCAAATTGATCAAGAGGACGTCGCATCCATCCGACAGCCGAGCTTCGTTACTCTCGTTGACCAAGAAGGGTGAGGCGCTCTTGCGCGAGATCGCACCGGTCGCGGAGGAGTATCAGCGTCAGTTGTTGCAGGGACAACGAAGTCGCGACGTAGAGCGAGTACTCGATTTGCTTTCTGCGCGAGCGGAAGAAATGTTTCAGCTCGCGATCCAACAGAAGAGTCGTACCGCCCGTCGCCGTTAGAGCTTCTTTGATAGCACATTAACCCGTAGCGCAAAACTGCCCCGCCACAGCACAAACCCAATTGACATTGCACCGAATCGTTAGGCCTGCCGTCGTGCTGAACTGGTCGGCGGGGGCATCCGGCCCAGTCCTTGTCAGATGCTCGCCCTTGGCGGCTTGTTTCTTGAAAGGGACGAAGCAGACCCGTCCCTGCCTAACTGGCGGAGCGCGCAGTGGATCACCACGGATTTCACATACATAGTGACGGCTGCGGACTAGAGATCGCGCCGAAGGGACGAGTCAGGCGACCTCACGTCTACCGCCAGGCATCGATCGAGATGCTTTTCTCTGGCATGAAATCAGTCGCAAACCAAACGCTCGCCGTCTTCCCGCCGACGACAACGGCGTGGATGCTTTTGGGGTTACTGAAAGGCTTTATCAGCGTTTGGCCCGGGGCTTTTTTCCAAGTTGCATACGGCTCGAGTCCCTGCGTAGCAAGGGGACCCAGCATGCTCGATACGATCGAATTCCCCCAATACGATTGGGCGGTCTTCTCCACGTTCTGCGCGAGCCACTCTCCGAGCATGTCCTTCGTCTTGAAGCCCTGCACGTCGTAGAGAAGCTCCGCAACCGAGGGATCCATGATGAGCGTGGCGCTCATTCCTGAGAGCGAAGACATGTAGTCACGCATTAACATTTGAGGAGCGTAATGCTGCTCAACCCAGCCGGTACTGTTGATGAAATTCCAGCCGGTGAAGATCGTCACGATGCTGTCCGTGGGTTTGTGGCCCGTTTGGACGTGAAGAGGCAGCCATCCTTGCGGGAGAGCTTCCTCGTTCTCGGCGATGCAAAGATTGTCGTATCGCAAAGGGTTGCTGAGGGAAGCGAAACCGGTCACGCCCTCGTCATAACCCTGGATGATTTTGTGTATCAGCGTCATGGATCGCCCAATGACGGAGTTTGCATCGTTGTTCGGGCCCAATGCCCCCAGACCGGAATTCATCTCGATCTCTTTGCGTATCGGCCCGTTGACCACAACCATCTGTGCGATCGAGGTTGTGGAATCCTGATAGGGCACCATGCTGGCCAAGGCAAGAATCACCGGTAGATACTCGGGTTTGGCGCCTGCCATGACAGCGATGATGGCGACTTTCTCCACGGTGAACGGGCGACGCGTCCCGAATGTTCCGGCAGCGGATTTTACGATTTCATCCGGTTTGTGGCTGGTGCCTTTCAGCATCGCGGCTACTCTTTCCGGTGTCGGAATAATGACCGGGTTGTAGTCGGTCCAGCTTTTGTCCTTGAACAGGCGCTGCAAATTATCTTCGGTATCTGCTGGAAGGAAGCGCAGCTCTATCGGGGAACCCGGCGGCGTCCCAGACAGCTTCTCCTCGTCAGTGAGAGGTTTGGTGAGACCGTCGACGATCGCCTGCATCATCGGCTTGCCGCTCACCGTGTCTTTGCCTTCGATATACCCCTTGAGCACTGATCGTGGCTGGCCGGAAAAAGGGAAGGGGACGCCAACGTAGCGAATCGGCATGCCGGTGTTGTATGTGACGTTTGGGCCAATTCCGAATGACACGACATTCGAACCGGCGGCAGCGACCACTGGGATGCGGTACTTCTGCTCGATCTCTCCGGCTTCGAGGCTCACGGCCCCGACACAGCCGTGTCAACCCGCGACGCCGAGGACGACGCCATCTCCCTTGTTGTCGGCGATCTCCTTCCACAATGCGGGATCGTCGGTGACGAAATTTCCTTTTTTGACCTTAATTATCGTCTTGACGCCGGGCATGTGCTCGGCAAACCACGCTTGCATTTCCTCGAGGATGCCATCGTTCTGCCCCATTCCTCCCCAATCCGTGTCCACCAGGTAAATCGTTTTGCCGTCCAATTTGTCAAGGCGAGGTGCGAGAGGTATTCGTTCCGCCAATTTGGGCGTGACGGCAGGATTCAGAGCGGTGATCAACCTTTCCGTCATGGAAGCTGCAGCCTCTGGAACGGCCGTTCGAGCCGTCCCCGCGTAGGACGGCGCACCGGCAACCAGCGCTGGGCTGACGCCTAGGAACGCCAACATTTTTCGTCGATCCATGACCATCTACCTCCTCAAGTTGGTAATGCCGACTGCGTTCATTTCTGTGTTTTCAATTCCTGCCCGCTTCGCTCGCTGCGCTGTACTCTGCTGAATCAGGCCGTAGCCGGCTTCAGCCGCAGCGGTTCGCATCGCTCCGGTTTGGGAGCCTGCCTGACATCACGGCTCATCCGGCAGTCCGCAGCTTCCATCGGCACAGCCGTCCGTAACAGGTCTTGCTCGCCACTTATCCACCGAAGCGCTCACTGCGTATGCGAAATCCGCGACCTTCCACATGGGGCTTGTTTCGCCACCCACGACGACGATGTTGATGTTCTCAGGCTTGTCGTATGGCGCGATGAGCGCTTCCTCAGGCAGCTTCTTCCAGGAGGCGTATGGTTCAACTCCCTGATCCGCGAGCGGAGCCATCATCATGTGAATCAAATCCGTGCCCCAAAATTGCCCGGCGGGCATTTTGAAGTTTTCTGAAAGCCAGCGGCAGAAATCCAGCTTGGTGTGGAAGCCCTCGTTTTCCTTGAGGTGCCGCGCCACGAGCGGATCCAGTATTAGCGTCGCCGCAGAAAACAGCCCTGGCAGTGCCCCCAATTGAAGCAACATGTCCTTGCCCACTGATCGGTGGGAGGACCCGACCACGTTGTTTACGAAGCTCCACCCACGGAACAGGCTGACAACACTTTCTTCCGGGCGGAACTTCTTCTGTACGTGAAAGGGTTGCCAGGCGCTTCTTTCCTCGTTCTCCGCGACACACATATTGTTGTAGCCGATGGGATTGCCTTGCGAAGTCCA
>JBEKAE010000023.1:0-94160 GCA_050018375.1 Candidatus Acidiferrales bacterium
AGGCGGTCGCTGAATCGGGCGTCATCGGCAAACCCGATCCGATGGCTCTTGAAATTGTGAAAGCTTTCGTCGTGCTCCATGAGGGATACAAGCCCAGCGAGGACTTGCGCCGTGAATTGATGGCGTTTGCGCGCACGCGATTGGGAGCAGTCGTCGCTCCAAAAGAAATCGAATTCGTGCCTTCCGTGCCAAGGACGCGCAGCGGCAAGATCATGCGCCGGTTGCTGAAGGCTCGAGAACTCAGCCTCCCCGAAGGGGACATCTCAACGCTCGAAGGCGATTGATTGAATGACCACGCCCGCCATTTCGGGACGCTCACTCGTCGATCGTGAGCATTCGCTCTTCCTTCTTCGCGAAATGCTGCGTATCCGCAGGTTCGAGGAGAAAGCGGCGGAGATGTACAGCCTTCAGAAAATTCACGGATTCCTTCATCTCTACATCGGGGAGGAGGCCACCGGTGTCGGGGCAATGCAGGCCTTTGGGCCGGACGATGCCATTGTTGCAACGTACCGGGAGCATGGCCACGCGCTGGCGCGGGGCATGCCCGCCAAAGTATTGATGGCCGAGATGTTCGGCAAAGCCACGGGATGCAGCCATGGTCACGGCGGCTCGATGCATTTTTTCGACGTGAGTCGCCGATTCTACGGCGGATACGCCATCGTGGGAGGCGGATTGCCCGTCGCAGTCGGTCTGGCTCTCGCCGACAAGCTCCAAAATCGGCCGAGTATCACGGCGTGTTACTTTGGGGACGGCGCAGTTGCCGAGGGCGAATTTCACGAATCCCTGAACCTCGCGGCACTGTGGAAACTTCCCGTTGTTTTTCTCTGCGAAAACAATCTCTATGCCATGGGCACGGCGCTGGAGCGCCATCAGGCACAGACCGATATCAGCCGGAAGGCTGATTCCTACGATCTCTCTTCCAGCGCTGTGGATGGGATGGACGTTCTTGCCGTCGAAGCGGCCGCGAAGCAGGCCGCCGATTTCGTGCGGAGCGGGAATGGCCCTTTCCTTCTGGAACTCCGAACCTACCGCTTCCGCGCTCATTCGATGGCCGATCCCGACTTGTATCGAACGAAACAGGAAATCGAGCAATGGCGCAAGCGCGATCCCATCGTGCTCTTCGAGTCCAAGCTGCGAGAGTCCGGGTTGCTGACGGACTCGGACATCGCGCGCATCGAGTCGGAAATCAGCGCGGAAGTTGACGAAGCTGTCCGGTTTGCAGAAGCGAGCCCGCGCGAACCAGTCGAGGACCTTTTGAAGGATGTCCAAGGACAAGCGGTGCCATGACTAAGATGACCTATCGCGAAGCCGTTCGGGCGGCCATGCGGAAAGCCCTCCGCGATGATCCTCGGGTTTTCCTGATGGGGGAGGACGTGGGCCGCTACGGCGGGGCCTTTGCGGTGAGCCTCGGCCTTCTTGGAGAGTTCGGGCCGGAACGGATTCGTGATGCTCCGCTTTCGGAGTCCGCTTTCGTGGGAGCGGGAATCGGGGCGGCGCTCGGCGGGATGCGCCCGATCGTCGAGATCATGACCGTCAACTTCAGTATGTTGGCCATGGACCAAATTCTCAATAACGCCGCAACTCTGCGACACATGTCAGGAGGACAATTGAGCGTGCCGCTCGTGGTTCGCGTCGCCACGGGCGGAGGTCGCCAAATGGCGGCTCAGCATTCCCACAGCCTCGAAGGCTGGTTTGCCCACATACCCGGCATCAAGGTCTTGGCGCCGGCTACCGTTGTGGATGCCTATGGGATGTTGCTGGCGGCCCTTCGCGAGCCCGATCCCGTGTTCATCTTCGAACACGCGACGCTGTATTCCTTGGAAGGAGAAATTGAGGAGACGGTGAAAGCCTTTGATATCTCCCGGGCGGCCGTGATGCAACCCGGCAAGGACATCACACTCATCACGTACGGAGGGACGCTTGGCAAGACGATACAAGCCGCCGGCCGGCTTGCCGGTGACGGCATAGAGGCGGAAGTGATTGACCTCCGCACTCTTCGTCCGCTCGACACGCAAACGATTCTGAACTCCGTAGCAAAGACACACCGCGCGGTGGTTATCGATGAGGCTTGGCGCACCGGAAGCTTCGCAGCCGAAATCAGCGCGCAGATCATGGAGAATGCGTTCGATGATCTGGATGCGCCCGTGGCGCGCGTCTGTAGCGCCGAGACGCCCATGCCTTACGCCAAGCATCTCGAGGAGGCAACCCTCCCGCAGGTGGAGCAAATCGTCAGCGCAGCCCAGGAGATAGTTCCTCGCCATGGCTGAGTTCGTGATGCCGCAGCTCGGAGCGGATATGAGCGCCGGCAAGCTCCTGGGCTGGCGTAAGAATGTCGGGGACCCTGTTCAACGCGGTGACATCATTGCCGACGTGGAGACGGACAAAGCAGATATAGAAGTCGAGGTCTTCGCCACGGGGAAAATTGAAAAGATCCTCGTTCAGCCGGGCGAGAAGGTCCCAGTTGGAACTCTTCTGGCGATCATCAGTGAAGAAGGAAAACCCGCGGCGGCCGAGGCTCCTGCGGTGCCGCAGCCCATGCCCGCCAAGCCGACTGCGGCGCCAGCCGCGCCTCCTGTTCGAGCCATTCCCGTGGCGCCGCCTCCGTCGGCGGTTGCCGCAGGAGCGGCCCGGCTGCACATTTCTCCCGTTGCGAAGAAACTCGCTGCCGATCTGGGAATCGACCCGGCCACCATTTCAGGAACGGGCCCTGGCGGTCGAATCACGATGGAGGATGTCCAGCGGGCCGCACAAACCAAGGCAGCACAGCCGGTGCCGGCTGTTGAGTTGGATCGTCCCGCACGGATGCGGCAAGCAATCGCGGCCGCCATGGCACGATCCAAGCGGGAAATTCCGCACTACTATCTGAGCACCACGATCGACATGAGCCGGGCCATGGCGTGGCTCGCGCAGGAAAACACCAAACGCTCCGTCGAGGATCGGCTCGTATACGGTGTGCTTCTGCTCAAAGCGGTCGCTTTGGGCTTGCGCCAGGTTCCGGAGCTGAACGCGTTGTGGGTCAGTGGAAAAGCAGCGCCGAGTCCCGACGTTCATGTCGGAGTAGCAATTTCCTTACGAGGCGGCGGGCTGGTGGCCCCTGCGTTGCACCATACTGACCGCCAAAGCCTGGGCGAACTAATGAGAAATTTCCGCGATCTCGTTCAACGAGCGCGCTCGGGGTCCTTGAGGAGTTCGGAACTGACTGACCCGACGATCACGGTCACCAGCCTCGGAGAACAGGGAGTAGAAGCCGTCTTCGGCATCATCTATCCCCCTCAGGTCGCGCTCGTGGGCTTCGGCAAAATTGTCGAGCGGCCATGGTCATCCGAGGGCCAGATCGTGTCCCGGCCGGTGATCACAGCCACACTCTCCGGAGACCATCGCGTCACCGATGGACATCGTGGAGGGCTCTTTCTGGCTGCCGTGGACCGGATCCTGCAGGAACCGGACAAGCTATGACGAAAGATGAGATCAGAGAAACCGTTCTCCGCGCTCTGGCGCAAGTTGCGCCGGAGGCGGACCTATCGCAGATTAAACCTAACCTCAGAATCCGCGATCAGTTGGACATCGATTCGATGGATCTGCTGAACTTCGTGATCGGCCTGCACAAGGAACTCAAGATTGACATTCCCGAGGCCGACTATCCCCGCCTCGCGACGTTGCAGGGCTGCGTCGATTACCTCGCGAGCGCTCAAGCGCGCGGGTAGCGCGCTAGTGCTGGAACTTTCCGATCAGCTCGGCCTGCGCCAAGATGTGTCCCTTCATGGCGCGCTCGAGTTCGCTCTTGGTGGCCCCGGGGGTTAGACCTGTCTTTGACTTCAGCGCGTAGAGCTTGAAGAAGTAGCGGTGGACGGCGCCCCGCGGCGGGCAGGGGCCGTTGTAGCCGATCTTTCCGAAGTCGTTGCGCCCCTGCTGTGCCCCACCCGGCAGCGAACGGTCTTTCGGCGTCCCTTCGGGCAACTCACGCATCTCGGCGGGAAGATCATAGAGCACCCAGTGGACCCACGTGCCTGCGGGCGCATCGGGATCATCTACGATCACGGCCAGACTTTTCGTTTCTGCGGGAGGATCCGGCCAGGAGAGCGCGGGAGAGACATCTTCTCCGTCGCAAGTGAATTTTTTCGGAATGGGGCCGCCACTTCGAAATGAGGTCGTGGTCAAATGAAATGCCATGTACAGTCCCTTGGTCGCGTCCGGTAAACTTTGATTCTAGCACGAGAGAACTTGGTCCCCAGCGCAGACCGATCAAGCCGGCGGCGATCAGTGGCGCAGCGTCGCGGCGGTGGTCTGCCCGCTACTTAGCAGCCACGGTCAATAGCGCCTCGATTTTGGAGTCCAGGTCCCGAGCGACGTTCGAGGCTTCGGGATTCCCGTAGGGAGCCAGGTAACTGGCCATCCTGTCGTAAGACAGGTGCACTCCGTCCGGGCGCTCGTCGATGAGGATCGTTACCGGCGCATACGAACCGGCATCCGGCACGGGCTTCACCATCTGCTTCATGATGAGCGGATTTCCCACGACGAGACGCAGAACTCGTCGGTCCTTTCCTCCGCTTTCCTTCCGTAGAACTTCACCGAGGTCATAGCGAGCGAACTCCAACAAACCGGATGGTCCGACTGCGCTCTGAACGACCTGTTCTAGCTCGGCTTCATTCTGCGCCGCGGTGATTTGCTTGCGAAAGACGCTCATATCGGGATGGCCAATCCTCGCTTCGAGCGCTGCCACAACGTCATCGAACGGCTTGGAAGATGTCACGCTGACTCGCTGCACATCGATGTGGCGCGTCGGCATTTGTTTCGTGCCTCCCTGGGCCGCCGCTCCGGTGAACGACAAAATGGTCGCGAGAACAACCACGCCGGCAGCTAAAACAGCTCCGAGTGTCCTTGAATGCATAATTTCTCTCCTCGGGATTCGATGCCGCCGCGTGAACTTCAGTTTCGAAATGCTGTGGGGCTAACGTGACGAAAGGAAGTGGTGAGCCGCGGAGGACTCGAACCTCCAACCCGCTGATTAAGAGTGGCTCTCCAGCGTCACCAAACACGTATCTCGTTTTCAACGAGTTGCTCCCAACGCGCCTCAATTCACAGAACTTAGCCTGTTGCCGCTCTATGCTTCGACTTGCACCGAGTTGACGTAAGATGTCCATGGACTCCCCACAAAAGTCCCCACACTCAATCGTTAAGCAACTGCCGCAGAATGCCCCTGAAAGCGGGGTCGATTTCGTAACGTCCAACAAAATCTCGGCGCAGAAAATTCGTCTTGCGCTCTATCTCGGCCAAGAATGGCCTCACTTCGCTGTACCCCCGCTGTTGGAACAAATAAGCTTGCGCATGCGCCTCGGTCATTGCCTCCTCGACCAGAAGTTCCTTCAGAATCGCCTTCTCAACCTCATCGAGCTGTCTCAATTGATTCTCCGCTCTTAATCTCTTTGACGCTTCACTTGAATCTGGAGCCTCAAAGGCCGCCAATCTTGAGGCCATATCCTCATGCCCTTCGTAGATTACTTGCATGATTCCCCACAGGAGAATGAGACCGATCGCTACCCAGACATATCTCCCAGGCAGTCCTTCCCATTTCGAAGTAATGAGTTTTCCCCAGCTTCGATTTGTGGCAAACGCGAGCAGGATCACAACGGCGGCTATCGTCCGGACTCGGTTGGCAGACCTCCAGAAAAGCACAGGAAGATGCCGCAAAATTAACCACCAGTATCGGATGAAACCCATCTCTTCCAGTCCTTACCGTTTTCGCTCCTACTGAACCACCTGGGCTTCGGAGTCTAACCTAGACTGTACCTCCGCCTCCGCGATCTCTCGCGCAGCCCGATGTTGCTCGATGCGAGTCTGAACCTCGCCCAGGTGCCTCTTGCTCAAATGCACGTAACGCTCCGTCGTCTTCAAGTCCGAATGGCCAAGGAGTTTCGCCAACGAGAGCACATCCGCGCCGGCCTCAGCCGCACGAGTCGCGGCAGTGTGACGCAGATCATAGATCCTGAATCGACTGACCTTGCTTTCCCGCAACGCCTTCCGGTGCGCTGGTTCAAGTTCGGTCATCGGCTGTGACCAATCATGGCCGCTTCCCACCCGGCGAGGGAAAAGATAGTTTCCCTTTGCGGCGCTGAGCCGCCGCTTCAAGACCTCACCGGCACGTTTTGTGATCGGAACATCGCGCACGGCATTTGCAGTTTTTCCGGCAAGGACGTGAAGGAAAGCGGGAATGGCACCCAGATGAACGTCCTCGCGGCGAATGGCGAACACTTCGCCAGGACGGAGGGCTATTTCGAGCATGATCGTCGCAACGTCGCGCAAGGGCTGACTCGCAGCGGCCAAGTATTTCCTCTCCTCCTCGAAACTAAGGACTCGCTCTCGGCGATGCTCCTCGAGAAATTTCACTTTGTGCGCGACAAATGGGGTCGTTGCAATCACGTCTTTCTTGACGGCAAACAGAAGAACCCTGCGAAGGCAGGCGAGATCGCGATTCACAGTTGACGGTGAGAGCCCCTGCTCCAATCGCGCTTGTTTGAATCGCTCGATCCCATCGGCATTGATTTCATCTAGGCGCATTGAGCCGAAGCGCGGCTTCAGGCTTTTGAGCGAGACGCCATAGCAGCGGGACGTGTTGGGGCGCATCTCGTGTTTCGTGCGCTCGATGAATTGGTCAGCGAACGTCTTGAAGAGTGGAGGCGGTTCGGGGTCGAGGATTCCGGCTCGCGTTTTCGCAAGTTTCTCACGCAAATTGTTTTCGTAACGACCGGCAGCGATCTTGTTTGTCAACTTCGTAGAGCCTCGACAGCGACGACCTTTGAAAACGAAGTCGTACACATAGTAAGGCGATCCTACTCGCCTAAAAACGCTCATCGCTTGCCGCCTTTCCATTCAGAACCGGCTCCACAACACACCCACTGATGTAGCTGTCCAGATCGCGAACGCGATAGCGAACGAGACGGCCCTCCAATTTGATAAAGGTCGGGCCGCGCCGCTGACTACGCCACTGTGCCAAAGTTCCCTCGGGAATGCCGAGCACTTCCGCCGCTTGTGCCGGCGTGAGCAACCGGGCCGAAGTGATTGTTCCGGCTCGGCTCTCTAGCTTCGCGATTCTTGCCGAAGTCGCCATTTATCGCAACCGCTGATAAATCACTTCTTTTTGTCCTGGCACAACACCCGCGCTTAATCGTCGAAAAAGGCCCGAGAGCCGGCGGCCGTTTTCAAGCCGAGTTTTTGCCCCGCTGTTTTCATCATCCCGCCAGTCTCCGCGCCAGAAGCTTTGCGGCCTTGTCGATTCAAAGAGCGAAAACCTTCCGAAGCAAATTCGTTGCGGTCTTCCTTGGCGGATAGCGTAAGTATAAGAAAAAGAAGTCCCTCCCTCTTTTCCAAAGCCCGCAAAGCCCGTAAAGACCGCAAGACCGCACGGCCCGTACGCTTTGGAGTGTTTTGCGGCGTTCATGCCAGCACCCACGCCCAGGCGCGCCCACGTTTTACGGCCCGCACCCCGCATTCCTTTTTTGCTTGTTCGATGGTGCGCCACGAGAATTGCACGTTGCGCGCCGCCGCCATAATGTCCGAGACCGGCATTTCTTCTCCGGGTGCGAGCAAGGCGAGCAACCATTTTTCCGCGTCCGCTCTGCGCGCGCCGCGTCCGTTCCGTTCGCCGCGCTCGACGGACAAAACTGCATTCGCATCGAGAGTGACAGCGCCTTGCTGCCACACGATGCGCGGAGTGTCTCCGGTCGCCTCGATTCGATAAGCCAGACCGTTGCCGAGCGGCGCAAGATTGTTCTTCACCGCAACCATGATGCGGGTCTCCGGCGCGTCCGGGTCTTCTCCGAAGCCCCAAACGACGCGCGCAGCCGCAACGAAACCAATGCTGCCGCTCACGCGAAGCAATGCGCTCGTGTCGCCTTTCTTGAGGTGCATTACACCGATTACTCCAACCCGGCGACGTGAAGCGAGTTCGGCCAGAGGAGCGAGCACGCGGCGGATCTCCGCGTCCCGGTGCGTGTCGATTTTCCCCATGTAGGCACTTACAGGGTCGATCACGAGAAGTTGGGTGGAAGGGATTTCCCCGATTGCGGCATCGAGTTTCTCTATGTCGCGCTCCAAACTGAAAACGGACTCACCCGTACCGCCGTCGCCCAGCGTCACCTTGACAGCCTTCACACGATGGACGCGCGAAACATCGGCCCCGGCTGCATCGAGTCTGGGGCGGATCGTGTCGGCCGCGTCATCCTCGGCAGACAAAAAAATCGTGTCGCCCGCGCCGCATCGGGCGGCGTCCGGAAAAGTCTCGCCGTGAGAAAGACGCGCCGCGACATCTACGGTGACGAGCGATTTCCCCTTTCCGGGATCACCCGCAAAAATGGTCAACTTGCCGAGCGGGATACGTTGGTACCACAACCATCGAACTGACTCCGCTCGAATGTCGCGGAAGGATTCCATTTCTACTTCCGCGCACGTTTCCATCGGCCGATGACCGGGAAAACCGGCAGGCTTGCTGCCTACATAGTCAGCCAATTTTTGGATCTCGTCGGATTCGAGCGGTGGAATGCACAGGCGCGCGTTCGCGCTCTCCAATTCGGCGAGTACCACTTCGCGCGAGAGGCCGCGCGCACGCAGAGCACCCGCGATCCCGAGCATGGTTCTGTGACGCCGCCCTTGCGGGATCGTGTCCGCGTTTCGCAATTGAGGGACGGGGACAGCATATGATTCAAGCAATTCGAGCGGGGCGGGCGCCCACGGAACATCTTTGACGACGCGATACGGCTCGCCGGTCGCGTGGTGGATTGATGGCGGAACGATAATGTAGCCGCCGTCGCCGCGCGTGTCTAGTTGTGGCCCGAGCACGCCCGCCGTGCATTTGCTTTTCACTCCGCCCGGCTGTTTGAACCAAAGCTGGTATCGCCCTGGCCGCGTGGCGACTGTGAAAGTTTCTGGCAGGTGCAATTTTTCGGCGGTGCGCTCGCCGTCAGGCCCGTCAACGTCCACAACGAACAAGTGATTCACCTCGCCGGTAGGAAGCGCGATCTGCGCGGTGGGATTGGCGGTCCACCATTCGATGATCTTCGCCGCGTCGAGTGTGGCGTTTTTGAATCCGCCCGTACCCGTGAGTGGTATTTTCTTCTCGCAAGGAAAAACCGAAAGCCCTCGCAGTGCGTAGCCCGCAGCGGCTTCTAGCAGCGGCATCGGCTGGCGAAATTCGGCTACGCGGCCCGGCATATTCGCGGCCCTCTCAGCCCCCGGCGGCTTCTTTCGAGTCGCGCAAGCAGCGCAACACAAAAAATCTCGTAACGCCGTCGCGCGAAGCGAAGCGAGCGCGGACGGGACTGCAGTTCCCACTCCAGGCGCGCGTGCAATTCATCGGCGCCAATCTCCGCCGCGCGACACTCTCGGGCCGACGGGAAACGACGTGCTCGGCGGGGTGATGGACGTGCTTGCGCTCGGTGGTGCGGTGGTGGTACGTTCCTCATGTTGATCGTCCCTTCGCCCGTTGCCGACGGGCAGATCACCTGAATCTCACAAGCATCTCTCTTCGCGTCTCGTCAACGCGGGAGAGGTGTATCCAAGCTCGTTACCTTTCTTGCCATGCGGCCTTTGTGAGTGGCTCGCAGTTGGCTGACGTTCGCCGCCGTCTTGGCGGCACAACCTCTGCAAAAAGCCAGACCGCGCTGAAACCCAGCAATCGAGCGATTGCGTAGCGTTGGTCCGGCGAGAAGGCACTTCGGCCAGTTAATGCCTTGCTAAAGGCTGTTTCGGTCATCCCGACGCCTTGCGCGACCCGGTAATTTGGCAACCCCTTTTCCCTCATGGCCCATACGAGATTTGCGAATTTCATCAGCTCCTCCATCTTCATGCTGCAACAAGTCGAACGGGTACGATAGACGTCGTTGAAAAGAAAAATAAATCCGCGACGTGACGCTTTAGCGACAGGGCTTCTGGGGGGATCGAGACTGGACTTGGAGGCCATGCCTTAGGAGTTCGATTAGATACCGATGTTTGGAACGCAGATCGCGGGTTCTTGCGTAGGCTTCTTTCTGTGGCAGGCCGGGGAAAAGTTCTATAGCCATTTCACCCTCTGACACACCCTCATTCAAACGCCGAGCTAGAAGATTGAGCCTGTGTCGCATTTCGTCAGTTTGCTTTGCCCCTCTCTTTTCAATCTCGTCGAGTTCTCCGGTTCTCTGATTCATCTTAAGCGTTAGGGTCACAGCGCCCAGTGCTTCAGTCAGTTTGTCTTTCCGGCCCTGGGCTTCGAGCGTCACTTGTTCAAGCGTCTCTTTGTCCTTCGCTCGGGAGCGAACCTCCCGGATGCGCTTCTCGGCGTCGAGCCAGCGGAACAGTGTCAGGGCCACGTTGTTGGGGATTTCACCAAACGAACGCGCAAAGCGGTCAATCGCAGCAAGGCGCTCTTTGGGCTTGCGCTTCCGATCGGCTGCAATCGAAAGATCCTGGAGCGCTGGCGGCCTCGTCTCAAATGCTCTTATAGATTCCTTTGTGAGAGCAATCATCCACCGCACGTGTTCGTCGGAGTAGGCTGCGAGCTTTTGTGCTCTCGCCGATGACTTGAAAGCAACGGGCTTCTCCGCCTTCATGCGGAGCGCATCTTCTATGTCCTTGTGGAAGAGCAAGCCGTCTTTCCGCCAATCCCAGGCAGGTTCGGATGGACCGTGAGTTGACGGTTTCGGGGCGGCGGGTGTACGTCCGGGACGCTTGCTCACGATGTTTTTTACTCTCGCCCCGGCCGGGTCGCTCCGCGGCTTCGTTCTTGCCGGGGCAAAAAGCATGCTGGAGTTTCGCCCTTTGCAAGCCGCTGAATCCGTTACGGCGCTTATGCCCTGTCAAAACCTGCCGTTTGCGCCGCAGTACTCAACTATCGCTGCTGGACCCGGTGATGCTTGCGACGTTAGCGACGTTTTCCGAACCTCTCACGATTCGGTCCTCGAGCGCAGTAAATCCGCCGGTGAAATAGAGGCAGCCATGGCTAAAGAAAAGGTCTTTCTGGAAGGCGGCCCTCGCTTCGTCCTTCTCACTGACAATTTGCATCGCCGTTGGATGCACGAATTTGGACAGAAACCCGTGGGTGAGACGAAAGTGATCTCCCAAACCGCAATTGTTCGCCGCGGCGCTAACTCGCTTATACGATCCATCTAGAGAGCCGACGCCAGCCGAGGCGGCCCGCCGCGATAGATCCTGCTCTGCGGCTTTGAAGTACTCCATCCAATCGCCCTGCATATTTGCCGCGATGCCCCATTTCTTGAAGCCGTCTATCATTTCGCGCACATCGCGGCCTGCGTCCTCGAATAGGCGCCGAGCATTCTCGCGGCTCTTCGAGCAGTAGATGCACCAGACTGTTATCTCCAGAAGATTCCTCGCACGCCACGCCATAAGTGCAGGTTCGGCGCGGGCATTGCCATGCGCCTCTTTCAGGGACAAATATTCCGAAAACAGTTGAGCCGCCAAGGCACTGAAAACCCGTGTCCACCATGCCTCGCCGGCTCCGCTCTTTGCCAGGCGCGCCAGATTTTCGTTGACCGTCGCCCACCGTCTGGACTCTGCAATATCGTTCGCGAGATTGATGAATTTTGACAGCGCCGGATCCATGATTCGCATATCCTAACAAAGTCTTGACAAGGGTGTCAAGGTAGTGATACATGTCGAGTGATGGCACCAGGGATGTGCACGACAGCCGAAGCCGCTAGCAAGGTTGGCATAACGCGGGCGACTCTTCAGGATTGGATCAAAAAGAAGAAGTTCGCGGCGCCGAAGCTAACGAGGATTGGAAATGGCAAAGTTCGGCTCTGGAGCGCCTCGGATGTCGCTCGACTCAGAACGACGAAGAAAGAGATCTACCAGGAAAAGCGAACGAAACAGTAAGCGGGACGCGCCGGTGCTTGTAACACCGACACGCCCCTAACCCAATTGCACATTGGAGGTGCAACGTGGCTGACGCAAATTCTACACCGCTCCGCGTGGCGGTCTACGCGCGGGTTTCAACGATAGGCAACGGACAGTCACCCGAGATGCAACTCCGCGAGTTGCGCGAGTATTGCCAACGTCGCGGCTGGACTGTGGCGTCCGAGTACGTGGACATAGGGATCTCCGGGTCAAAAGAGAAGCGGCCGGAGTTGGACCGCCTGATGGCCGACGCGCACCGTCGCCGGTTCGATGCCCTAATCGTCTGGAAATTCGATCGCTTCGCCAGGAGTGTGTCCCATCTTCTCCGCGCGCTCGAAACCTTCAACGCGCTTGGCGTGGCGTTCGTCTCTCTGAGTGAATCGCTGGATACATCGACGCCGGCCGGTCGCATGGTTTTTACGGTGCTCGGGGCCGTGGCCGAATTAGAGCGTTCCCTTATTGCTGAGCGCGTCCGGGCCGGCCTGCGGAACGCCCGAGCAAACGGAAAGCGCCTGGGACGGCCGCGAAAGATCGTGGATGCCAAAAGGATCGGCCGGCTGCGCGCACAGGGCGTTCCCTGGCGCAAAATCGCGCGTCAGATGGAGTGCAGTGCCAGAACAGCGCGGAGGGCGGGGCAAAAGGCAGAAAAGGGATTTTGCCAAGCCGTATAGCTTGCGGTTAGCGTGTTCATGGGCTAACGCCAGGATGAGGCACAGTCGTTCGCCCGACAATTCGCAGAAGCAAGCTGGCGAAGAATAGCGTCTCAGCCACCTCAAGGGCATCAGTGGGGAAATGCCGATGACTGCCTGGATTCTTGTAATAGCCGATCGCACCCGCGAAGAGGTTGCGCAAGCCCAGCTGTTCGACATCGGGCAGGCTCTTATCGCTCAGCGGCCCCAGATTTGGACAGGATTTGATTACACGATCAGCCACGTGCCCATCGCAGATACTTCCTGGACGACTGTAGACTTTACAATTGAGCGGTAGGGAGCACATACTTCCGCGATGTGTGAACGCTTGCCAGACAGGGCAGATCTGGCGTCCGGGCCGTCAAGAATAAATGAGGGTTAACAAAAATGCTCCGTCTTGAGGCACTCGAAGTCATTCAACGCTTCCGCAAACCAGGCGGGGCTGACTTTGCTCTGTTTTGCAACAAGATTATCGGCGCGTCGTGCTGGGCTTCGGGGGTTCCACAGTCCGAGGTGTGGACGACATCCAGGACCGACGCGAAGGACAAGGGCGTCGATACTCGTATTGGCGTCGCCCTCCCCAACAACAAATCAGGGTACTTCGAAGCTCCTACGATCTGGCAGTTCAAGGCGGCGGATGAAAGCAACGTCGGTCCAGCTGACATCAGGAAAGAGGTCAATAAGGAGCGGTCCAAGCTGTGGATTTCCGAAGGTAGTGCTTACAGAATTTGCCTTTGCGATCACGTCACGCCAGACAAGAAACAGACGCTGATGGAAGCGCTTGAGCAGGCTGTTGTGGAGATCAACCCGAAGGCACCGCCACCCAAGATTCTCTCGATAGATGACATCGTGGGCACCGCAAACGCCTTCCCCGCACTCGTTCTTGAATATCGTCCAGGCGTTGAAGGTATGTTTGTCTTGTTTGACCGGTGGAAGGAGCAGGAAACCGGCATCACGCCGGTGTTTGTGCCGTCGGAAGGGTTCGAAGCGACGCGGGCCGCCATTCTTGCGAATATGGACCTCGGGAACGAAGTCCGTTCGTCTGCCATCACGCTGTACGGAGCGCCGGGCGCGGGAAAGACGCGGCTTGCCTTCGAGTGTTTAAAAGACATTCCTGCCGCGAGCAGTCTCGTTATGTACACAACGAGCGAGGACGATGCGCTTGATCTCGCGAACGTACTGGTAAACGATCAAACTGCATATGCGATTCTCGTCGCCGACGAGTGCTCAATCGAAACTCGGGAGCGGCTTTCTCGGACGTTGATGAACTTTCGGCAAAGGATTCGGTGTCTGTGTATTGACAACAGCGATCAACGGGTCGCGACAGCAGCCCCAGAACTCACGGTTCGCAAGCTAAACCCTACTGAACTTGAGAAGGTACTCGCGGCGAACTTCAAAGAAATCCCTCACGATCGGCTACGCGCATACGCACAGTACTGCGACGGTTCTGTCCGGCTCGCGGCCGACATGTGCGCCCACTTCGATGCTGAGATTGCACAGGCGCGCAATTTCCTCCCGGTCCGAGGCGTCATCCACGAATACTATCTTCGGCGGCTGAAAGATGACGTCCACAGAGAAGCCATCGAGGCGATCGCGCTGCTCAAACGAGTTCGACACAAGGGGGAGGTCCCGACAGAATTGGAACTCGTTTGCGAGCTGACCGGAACCGCCCCCCAAAATATCGAGCGCGCACTTTTCCAAATCAAGGAGGGTCCGGGATGGGTCGAAAAGGGAGCACTGTATTATCGCGTCACTCCCGACTTGATAGCGTGGACGGCTCTCGATTGCGCTTGGTCTCGGTGGGCCAAGGGTGACGAAGAGGCCTTTATGAACAAAATTCCTCCCGCGATCCAAGGCTCGTTTCTGCAACGTGTGTCCGAAAACGGAAGCGCGGAGGTGCGGGAAACTGTACAACGGTTTTTTCGCAAGTTCGCCGATGATTTCACGCCCAGACATTTGGCTGAAGTCGAGCTGGTCAATCGGTTCGTAAGTCTCATCGAAACCGATGCCGCGCTCTTTCTGCCAACGTTGCGGCGTGTCGTTGAGGCTGCTACCCATGACGAATTAACAGCTGGGCCCAATTGGGTCGGCCACTCGTGGGGCCCTCGACGGCAGCTCGTATGGACCGCAGAAAGATTCGCCTTGTTCACTGAGCATTTCTCGGACTGTGAAGCCATACTTTTTGCGCTTGCAAAGCACGAATGCGAGCCTACTATTGGCAACAATGCCACGAAAATTTGGCAGCAGCTTTTCCGCCTACAACTTTCAGGAACGGCTCTTCCCTTTATCGAGCGACTGGCCGTGCTGCGAGATCGGCTTGCAGATGCCACGGAAGCAGATGCGGAACTTCTCTCCGGCGCGTTAGGTGAGATCCTCGACTTCATGGGCGTTAGGATGCTCGGTCCGCCTGTCGTTGGCGGCAGAGTTCCTCCCGCGGACTGGCACCCGGCTAACTTGGAGGAAATGAGAGCCTCGGTCAAGGCTGGTCTGAAACTGCTGGACGACTCCACCCAGCACCACCTCGCTGGGATCGCTGAAGGCGCGGGAAAGGCCCTGGTCGGCGATCTCGTCAGCCTAGCGAGACATGGCTGGATCGATGAGCTTCAACCGTTCGCTTCGGAATCACGCCTGTCGGAATCAAACAAGGCGACACTCGCTACCCAACTGAAGAACATCCTCGCATGGGGTAAGCATCCGAACGGAGCTGGAATAACGCCGGAATATGAGACCAAGTTGCGAGGCTGGATCACCGAACTGGAACCGAAGTCGCTCCACGCTAGGCTCGTGGGTGTCGTTGGCAGTGACGCGTTTAACCACTACGGTCGCGAGAAAGAGTGGCAGCAGGATCTCGATCAACTTGCAGCCGAACTGCTATTAGACGAGAAGGCATTCCAGGCGGAGATAGAATGGCTCACTTCAAGTGAAGCGAACGGCGCGTTTGAACTCGGGAGTCGGTTGGGAACGCTCGACACGTCTGCAACACTACTCGACGGCATCATTCAGAAGTCGCTCAAACGTAAGATCGCATTCGTTCGGGGTTATGTTGCCGGATTTTTGCACAGACCCGGCTCGAACCCCGATGTTGTGAACAGTCGTCTCGACGAATTGGAAAAAGAAACCCCTCTTCTCTCGTTTCAGATTGCGCTGGCTGGCGGTAGCCGGGTCGGAGTCTTCGACCGAGCTGTTCGGTTGATCAAGGAAGGCCAGATACCCCCTTATAACCTCCGCAATTTCACGTTCTGGGCTGGGGAGGTTCACACAACGAACGAGCAGGTGGTGGAGGCACTTCGAATCCTCATTCCGGTTGCTTCCGATGACACATTGATCTGCGACGTAATAGTGGACTTTCTCGGCGCACGGCTGCACTCGGGGCAACTAGACAAGTTAATCGAATCACACAGGGAGCTAGTCTGGGAAGGAATCGCAATAGCGACGCAAAATCCCGGTCGAGAGACATGGTGGTTAGCGCGAATTTTGGGTGCCGCTGCTCCTACCAACCAGCCTCTTGCAATCCGCCTTGCCTGTCGGGCTCTTGTGGACAGTAAGTATGACTTCAAGATCGAAGCGGAGAATCTCCTGTCAAATTGGGCATCGAGCTACCCGAGGGAAGTCATGGACGAGATCGGTGCGCTGATGCTAGATGAGAAAGACGGATGGCAGTTCTTCGCCTCGAAATTTCGGGTCTTCGACGCTATACCTCCCGAAGTGGTAATCCATTGGCTGGAATCCGCCGGGGTGCCAGGTGCTCGCAAGATCGCTAGACACCTGCCCGCCCCGCATGTCGATGCCTCGGGTGCTGAAGTGATTCCCAAAGTAACCGAATTTGTCCTGTCGCGGTTCGAAGACGATGACGTTACGTTTCGCGAGTTCTGCGCCGGAACCCATTCGTTTCAAATCTATATGGGTGATGTCGCAGCCCAGAAGGAGGCTGAAGCCGCATCCGTGCGCCCGTTCTTCAATCACCGGCTACGGCGTATCCGAGAGTGGGCACGGTATGAATACGACTCTGGGGTGCGGCAAGCGACGTGGCACCGCGAGCTGAACGACGAGCTTGGTATGTAACTCCATTCGCAAACCCACCCGTCAAATCGAGACTCTAGGACCGATCTCCTAGCGCGGGTAGTAGCAATACGCCACGTCCGGGAGCGGGTACGGCGGATCATGGACGCGGAGCCGGAAAAGTCGAAAATCCGAGCGGAGATTCTGAAGCCACGTCATCAGCAAGGGCGTGCGCGTCGTGCCGATAATCAGCGGGACGGTTGAACCGTAGACCGACGCGGAGAGCATGGCTCCCAAAGCGGTCGGCGTCGTTCCGGACTTCGCTTTTCCCCCGAGCATTCATTCCCCCAGGTCAAAAACATGTGTCTTTGCCACGCTCGAAAAAACTCAATCCGGGTCTGACCTTTCAACGCTTTGCGGGTTTGGCCGAATGAGGGTTTTTGTCCATGCGGCGTAGGTTTGTGGCATCATGCGCCCGTGCCGAAAGTCTTACCCCCGGTCACGCTGCCGATTCGAGCCAGAGACTTGGACGGCATTCCCCGCTGTCCGCATGGCGTGTTCAATCTCTCGACGGCCCAGGGCGTCCCGCTGATGCCTGTTCTCTCTGCAAGTACCGAATCATCCCCACTGTGGTCGAAGACTTCGCGCCGCGCGCCGGGGATCCAAAACGCCCCACGCGCCGCCGGTTCATCTCCCGCAGACTTTCCGCTCGCCGCTATCGGCGATTGGAGCCGCGCCGCGTTCCGGCCGATTGAAAGACAATATCGACCCGTACCGATGCCTTCCGCCCTCTGGAATCCTCGAACGTGAGCGTGCCGGGCTCCCCGCGTTCGGGATTGTCCACGCCCCAGGTCCAGCCGGTCGCGTCGTGCTTTAGAATCAGGTCGCCTTTATCGTTGAAAGAGCGATAGGTCACGGGACGCCGGAAGTGTCGCCGCCGTGCGCGGAGTTCGAGCAGCTTGAGTGCTTCCGCGTTCGCGCGCTTGATGACCATCGTTGCCGCTTCGAGAGGCAACTCGGCGACGGACGCGCTCACAAGGCTGCCATCTTCATCGACCGTGATCGTGACCGTCCTGTTCATTGCAAGAGTTCCGCGGGAATGTGGCTTCCGTCCTGCCTTGTCTCAGTGTACCGGCCGTCTTTCCGGTTGTAGTAGCGCACGACCAACACGACTTCGGTTCTCACAGGCGCCGTGATTTCAGGACGTTGCGGCGCTTTGCCTTCCATCGCCTCGCGCATTTCTTTCGCGGCCCGGACTTCTCCGCGCATGGACGCCTCGTACTGCAACCGGACGGCGACGCCGCGAGCCCAACTGTCGCCCTCGACCAGAAGTTTCGCTCCGCATCGCTTGTTGAATTTCCGAATGAGCGCGAGCGGCATCGGTTCCGGCGACACTTGCCAGTATTCGTCCGTGATCGGCCGGCGCCGGTTGATTCCCTCCGGGTTGCGGACTTCGCCGGGTTTGATCGGCGGTTTCAGGTTCGCCAGGCTTTTCGGGTTTTGGCCGCGTCGCATCGTTCGTCTCGTTTCCTCGATTCGTTTCCGGTAACGATTCGGCTACCGGCAAAGCTTGGCAATCAGTTTCGCCGTGGCGTCCTGGTCGAGCTGGTTTGCGCCCGGCCATCCCGCCCCCGGCGTATCGCTTTCGACCAGTTGCAAGAGTTGCTGAAAATGCCCGAGAGAGCCGCGCAGGGCGTGTTTGACCAGGACGCGCACCAATTCTTCCGCGATGGTGTGTTGCTTCCCCGGCGCTTTTTCCTCAATGATGCGCCGGGCGTACTCGCGGATTAACTTCGTTCGCGGTCTGCCGCGGGGGTTTCCACTCTTGCCAGGACGGAATCGGGTCCGGGGATTGGCGCTCACACCTGGCTTCCAGCGTCCTGTTACCGTCCTGTTTGCAGCATTTAGCCTACTCATAGGAGCACCCAGGACTACCGCCAGAGTTTCAGGATCGGCGCGAGCTTCTCCGCGGTCGTCTTGTCCAGCGCCCATTGAGCGTCGCGGGCCGCAAGCGCGATCGGCGGAGTGGGGAACACTCCGAAGGCCGCCCGGTCCATCAACTGGCCGAGGCGCTTCCGTACCTCCTGGTATCGCGCGAGATCACCGCTCGCCGTCGAAGTCAACACTTCGGCCATCCGCGCGACAACCGCCGTCCCTTCCGCCTTGAGCGATTCGACTTCGGCCATTTCGGACGCGCGGAGAGCTTCCGCTCGCAACCGGCGCCACTCGGTGACTACTTCGTCGTATCGCTTTTGCTTGCGCCCGATGAGCGTCTCGAAGCCCGTGACCGCCGCTTGGCTCTGCTCCATTTTCCCGGCGAGTTCGGTCACCTTCCCCGCTTTCTCCCGCCCGAGCGCGATTGCCTCCGAGAGTGCCGCGCGTTCGCCCGTGAGCCCCTCAAGCGTGCGCTGCTCCGCCCCGAGTTTGGCCTTGAGTGAAGAGAGTTCGTTCTCGAGCGCAGTCGATTCCTGTTGCAGTTCCTCAATCGCAGGCATTGCCGCTGTCGCCATTTGATCTTTCCTCCGTCGTTAGATTTTAGGTGCTATTTCTAGTTCAAGCCTTTTCGATAGAATCGCAAGTGCTGCAACGTTCCACGCCGCGCTGGTTCCACTCAGGCGAAAATCAAGAGTTCGCTGGCCGCGACGAACAAGCCGGTATCGCGGCGATGGCGGATCGCGCCGACGACCATGATGCGGCACCCGGCTTTGATTTCGCGCGGGTCGTTGTCGGTTCGCGGAAAGAATGCGATGTGGACGCATGGGTCTTCACCCTTGCGGCCCTCGACATAAACGTCGAAGTTGAGCAGGTCGCGGCCCGATTCGATCCGCCGCAGCTCGCTGTCGCCGGCAAGTATCCCGGTTAGGGTGACGACGTTCATTTCAGAGACTCCGCGTTACCCGCCGACTTTCGCCCCTCAAATCGAGCTGGTGTCTCGGGTCGAGGATGAGCGATTACGTTCGCCCGAGAGCTTCCTGACGTGAAGTTTTTCGGTGAAAATGCGGAGGAGTCCACACAAAAGTCCCCACAATGGACAGAACGGGAGAAAACTGCAGCACGAGCTAAAGCCTTAGAAAAGAGTGGTGAGCCGCGCAGGACTCGAACCTGCAACCCGCTGATTAAGAGTCAGCTGCTCTACCATTGAGCTAGCGGCCCAGCAAACCTTGATTTTAACACGAGAGATTAGCGCGACCAACGCAGCACAAAACGAAGCCGGCGGCGATCAAGCGCGCAACGTGGCGGCGATTTCCTTCGCCACTTGCCGAGCCTTCACGAGGTCGCCCGGCCCGAATGAGATAGCGGCCACGCGCGCGTGTCCGCCGCCGCCATATTTTTCGCAGAGGGACGCGAGATTGACCTCCGCGGACGCTTCCTTCCAGGGATTCGTGCCCACCGAAACCTTCGCACGAACGGGCGAAGCGCTGACGCCCACCGAATAGAGCGCGTCCGGATAGAGATAGTACGGGATGAACTTGTTGTACCCTTCGAGATCGAGATCGCTCACGTCGAAATAGACGACGCCGCCCCGCGCGTCCGCGCGCTCGCGCAGGATGTCGATCGACCGGCGATGGCGCTCGAGCAAAGGCCCGAGGTGCTTCTTCACCACCGGCAGCTCGATGATTTCACCGAGCGGCCGCACCGCGAGTTCAGGAATGAGCCGCGGGACCAGATTCGGCTCGGGCGCCGCTTCGATCACGAGCGCCAGCTTCGTGGCCGGCTCGGCAAGCCCCACGGCGGCCTCGGGCGATTTGAACTGCGCGCCGTCGATGATGTCGCCCCACTCGATCAGCTCCGCAAGCGGCTTCGCGTCGAATCCGAATTTCTCGGAGGCGATCGTGGCCAGGAATTTCGTACAGGACTTGTAGGAAGGATCGTAGAACTTCTTGCCCGAATGATCCTGCCGGAAGTGCTCGGCATCCTCCGGCTTCAGGAACGCGCTCTGGTGATGATCGAACCACCACGTGAGTTGCGGCGAGCTCGAATATTTGAAATCGACGATGGCATTTTCGTCGCCGTCGAACACACCGTCCTCGAACGGCTGCGAAGCCTTATGGGTCATCCCGGTGTACAGAAATTCGGCGTTCGGGTTGATGCGCTCGCGGTAGAACCGCGAAAAAATCGCGGCGGAGGCGGCCCCGTCGAAACATTTGTCGTGAAAACAGACGCGGACTCTCAAGTCCCTCTCCCGTCTTGAGTCCCATGCGGGATGCCATACCCCGCAAGGTAAAGTCAACTAAGATGGCTGCTCGCTCTTCGCTTGTCAAGAGGGAACGCCCATGTTTGCGCGCGTGAAGTCGCTCCGGAACGGACCGGAATATGCTGTCCCGCCGATCCCGGCAGGGGCGGCGTGCGACCGCCCCCGGAAAAAACTCCTGGTTGGAGGTGGAATCGTGCCTACGAAAGGTGGCGTTCGAGGGCTTTCACGATCTGCTCTTTGGACACGGCGCCGACGATCTGCTCGGCCACCTGCCCGCCCTTGAAGACCAGGAGCGTGGGAATTCCGCGGATGTTGAACTTGCCCGGCACGTTCATGTTGTCGTCGACGTTAAGTTTGACGACCTTGAGCTTGCCCGCATTTTCGCGCGCGATTTCGTCGACCGTGGGCGACAGCATCTTGCAGGGCCGGCACCAGTCTGCCCAGAAATCAACCATTACGGGCTGCGTATTGCTCGCTTCGATGACGTCCGCCTGAAAGCTTGCATCCGTGACCGACGGAATATTGTCTGCCATATGTTTCCCCTTGGGGCGCCGATCCGGCCGGAGCCGGTCTTTGCCCTTTATTTAGATGATCCAACGACCCGTGGGACTCGGGACCTCTTAGCCGCCTCATACAGCGTGACATACCCCGCGGCCGAAGTCTTCCACGAAAAATCCTTGGCCATGCCGTTCGCCTGCACCGCGTGCCAAGCCTTCGCGTCGCGGTAAGTCTTCAGCGCCTCGCGGATGCACGCGAGCAACACCCCGGCGTCGTACTCCTCGAATTTGAACCCCGTACCCTGCTGCGTCTTGGGCACGAAGTTCTGTATCGTATCATCGAGGCCGCCCGTCGCGCGCACAATTGGCACCGCGCCGTAGCGGAGGCTGTACATCTGGTTCAGCCCGCACGGCTCGTACCGGGAAGGCATCAGGAACATGTCCGACCCGGCCTCGATCTTGTGTGCAAGCGTGTTATCGTACCCGATTTTCACGCCCACGCGCGCCGGATATTTCTCCGCGAGTTGCTTGAAGAGCTTTTCATACTCCGGCTGGCCCGTCCCCAGAGCAACCAGCGCCAGATTCTCCTTCATCAGTTCGCCCGAAATTTGCGCGATCAGGTCGAACCCTTTCTGATCCACAAATCGCGAGACGATTCCGATGACCGGCCGGTCGAGGTGTTCCTCCGGCAGGTGGAAGCAGGCGAGCAGATCTTTTTTGCAGGCCTTCTTCCCGTCGAGATTGTGCACGGAATAGTTCTGCGCGATGAGCGTGTCCGCCTCGGGGCTCCAGATCGCGTAGTCCACGCCGTTCAGGATGCCGACGAGCCGGTCCGCACGTTTGTGGATTACGCCCTCGAGTCCCGAGCCGTACTCCGGCGTCTGAATCTCCTTGGCGTAGCGGCGGCTGACAGTCGTCAGGTAATCCGCGAACATCAGCCCGCCCTTGAGGAAGTTCACCTTGCCGTAGAATTCCAGCGCATCCACGGTGAAGAGCGTGTCGGGCAAGCCGATCCTTTGCAGCGCCGATCGCGGGAATACGCCCTGGTAGCCGAGGTTGTGAACCGTCAGGACCACCGGCAGCGATCGCACCGTGCGGTCCTCCGCGTGCTGCGTCCGCAGCAGAACCGGCACGAGCGCCGACTGCCAGTCGTGGCAATGGACCACGTCCGGCAGCCACAGGCGCTTCATGAATTCTATCGCGACGCGCGAGAATTCCGCAAAGCGCTCCGGGTTGTCGGGATAATCGCCGTTCTTGTCGCCGTAGAGTTCGGCCCGGTCAAAAAACGCGGGATCGTCCACAAAAAAATAGCGGACGCCCTCGACCGGCCGCCCTTCGACAATCGATGGAAATCGCAGACCGTCGCCAAGCGCCACCGTCACGCTCGAAATCAGCACGGACGCGACCTTGTTGCCGCGGTGGCGCGGCAGCAGGACGGCCACTTCGTGGCCCATCGCTCGCAGCGCCTTCGGCAGCGCTTCGACCACATCCGCCAGGCCGCCGGTTTTCGAGTAAGGGAGTCCTTCGGGTGACACGAACAGGATTTTCATCGGGCCCTCAACCGCAAATAAAAACGGTAACGAAGCCCCCCGCGTTCGTCAAGCCAATCTCCCGGTGTCGCGGAGCACTTGTCACCCATATTTGTTACGGCCGGCCCGCGTTGTTACACTCGTTCGCCATGGCGCGACAGCGATTGGGGCAGCACTTCCTCGGTGATCCGAGCTGCCAGAAACGAATTCTCGAAACGCTGCCGCGTGGCCCCGACGACGTCTGGCTCGAAATCGGCGCGGGTCACGGCGAAATGACGCGCCTGCTGGCCGGTGAAGGGCGCCGCGTCGTCGCCATCGAAACCGACGCGCGGCTCGCCGGGAATCTGCGGCAGGCCATCGTTTCGCATCCCGGCGAATGGCCCGGCGTCGAGGTCGTCGCGGGCGACGTCTTGCAGCTCGACCTCGCAAAACTGGCGGGCGAACAATTCCGCGTCTACGGCAACCTTCCCTACTACATCACGTCGCCGATCCTCCACCATCTCTTCAAGTTTGCCGATCGAATCGCCTCGATTCACGTCGTGATGCAATTCGAAGTCGCCGCGCGCATCGTCGCGCGCCCCGGGCGCCGCGCCTACGGCTATCTTTCGGCCGCCTGCCAGTTCTACACGCAGCCTGAAATTGTGCTACGGATTCCGCCCGGCGCGTTTCGCCCTCCTCCGCGGGTCACGTCCGCACTCGTGCGCATGACGTTGCCCGGCGAGCGGCCTTCCTTAGATATTCATGATGAGCGGCGCTTTCTCGAATTCGTGCAGACCTGCTTCGGGCACAAGCGCAAGACTCTGCGCAACAATCTTCTCGCCGTCGCGCCGGACGAACGTATCCGCGAGGCTCTCGCCGCCTGCGCTCTCCGCGCGGACGCCCGCGCCGAACAGCTCTCCCTCGCGCAGTTCGCCGCCCTGTCTGCGAAGCTAATGTGACGCGGTTGTCAGGGGAATAGTCTCAGGTCACGCAGTAGGCAACCTCGACGACATGTCCTCGACGACGGCGCGCAGCCGATCGGGAAAATCGGTCATGATGCCGTCCACACCCGCATCAATCGCCGCGCGCATCTGCCCCGCCTCGTCCACGGTCCACGTCACGACTTGCAGGTCCGCTCGGTGCGCTTCCTCGACCAACTCGCGCGTCACTAGATCCCATCGAGGGCAGAGCTGCCGCGCGCCCACGCCCACCACCGCCTTCACCAAGTCGGGTCTCGCCCCTTCCACGAGCAGCCCCATCATGGCCGAGGCATCGAGTTGCCGCAGCGCCTTGAGCGTTCCGGGATCGAATGAGATCACGATCGTCCGCGCCGCATTCCCGGAGTTCTGGATCGCCGCCGCGAGCGCGTGGTGCATGCCCCAGGCTGCCTCGTATTTGAGCTCGAGATAGAAGACCACATCGTGTTCGCGCGCGAACGCGAGCACCTCCTCGAGCGTCGGAATGCGCTCGCCCATGAACTGCCGGTCGAACCACATGCCGGCATCGAGCTGTTTCAGTTCGGCGAGCGTGCAATCGCGCACGGCGCCGTGGCCGTTCGTCGTGCGGTCGAGCGTCTGGTCATGGATGGCGACGAACCGCGCGTCCCGCGTCAGGTGCAGGTCGGTCTCAATGAAGCGCGCGCCCAGCTCGACAGCCCGCTGGAAGGCCGCGATAGTGTTTTCAGGCGCGTGGCCGGAAGCGCCTCGATGAGCGATGATCCACGGGATTCGCATGAGTCCGCCTATCGTAGCAGGTTCTCCTGGCGCCTGTTTTGAGCAGAAGTTGTCGCGTTGTGAAAATCACAACCCGCAGCCTCGTACTAGGACCAATTCGCTAGGACCAGCTCGTGAACGTGCAAAATGTTTTCCCGATCGGCAAGCTGACTGCCCGCTGTGGCGCCTACGCCGCGCGAAGCCGTCTTCTTCCGCAATCCGGGACGGCGGCATCCCCCTGTAGCCATTGCACATAGCATATGCCGCGCCGCGCGCCAATATCGGGGGCTTTGGTAGGGGGATTGCCGGTCTTGATTTGCGGCGTCCTGCGGAGGATACGTGGCGCTTTTCGTGTTGATCTTGGTGGGCCTGGTCGTCGCGCTGACGTGGGCCGACTGGCGCGATACGCGGAAAGACTGGATCATGCCCGAATGGGCAAAGGGGATGGCACTCGCGGGCGTCGTCGCCGTTTCCCTCACGGCCGCCACTTCGTTTGCTTCCGTCTGGCTTCAGGACGACGCCGGTCAGTGGACCGGCGGAATCGGTTCTCGATCTTTCTGGCTCGAACTTGTCTTCCTGCTCTCCGTCCTGGGAATCATCGTCTTCGCCGCGCGGAAGAAACGGCTCCGCCTCATGCTTGTCGTTACGGGCATTGCCCTCGCGGGGGCCTTTTGGCTCGGCGCATTTCTCTTCTCGTAGCCAACCGCATCCAACCGCCATTCGCCGGTAACCAGCCGCCATTCGCCGAAAAGGGTGCGACAGTCTGCACCGCCACCTCTATTCTCCCGCCATGCAACGGCACCAAATCCAGACGGGAGGCGAGACAATGGCAAACGCGGATCGCCGGCTTAGCGCGGACACCTTCCCACGCACCTCAGGAACGATGGTCGCGGCCGCGCTTCTGGTTTTCCTGGGAATTGTGTTTCAATTGTGCGAACTAACCTATGGCCGCTTCAGCGCCGGCAGTCTCTGGTTCATTTCTGTGATCGGAGAGAACATCTGGAACGTGGTGGACGCTTGCCTGAAGGCGCAGGCGCCCGACGGTGCTTTCCGATTCTGGCCGCTCCTGCTCGTGCTGGCTGGATGCGCGATTTTGGTGTCTCGCCGGACGGCTTAACCTGCGGTCGGCGGTTTGAATAGCGGATGCTGCGGAATGGAAAACGATAGGAGGCAAAGCGTGACGAACGGCGGTAGACGCGTGGTGGGCCCGGGCCTTCTTGTAGGCTTGTGGATTACCACGCTCGGAGTCATCTTCCTTCTGGATCAACTGGGAATTGTCCCCGCACATGTCTCTTTCCAGTTCGTTTGGCCCGCAATTCTGATTGTCGCCGGGCTGGCTATCGTTTTCTCCGCCCATTCCTTCGGCCGCTTCTGGGGCGTCATTTTTCTCGCCTGGGGAGCCGTATCGATCTCGAACGAGTTGGGCTTCCTCCACGTCCGCATCGGAAGTTTGTGGCCGATTCTCTTGATCGCCGGCGGATTGTGGATGCTGTTCCATTCTTCTGGAAGGTTCGACCCCGGTCCCGGGAGGCAGCAATGGCACGATTGGGGCGAGCACGTTCGCGATTCAGTGCATGCGGCTGCGGACTCCGTGTCAGGTGCCGCGCGCGGTTTCCAGGCCGGCGTCCCCCCCCCTGGCGTTCAGGCCGGGGGCACGGAAAGCGACGATTCGACCTTCGATCAATCGGTCATTCTCAGCGGTTTCAAGCGGCGGGTCACCTCGCAGCACTTCCGGTTCGGGAAAGCAACCGCGATTCTCGGCGGCTTCCACATCGATTTCAGCCGGGCGGACATCGATGGCAATCAAGCTGTGATTGAAATCGGTACCGTCTTCGGCGGAGGCGAGATCCGCGTCCCCGACACATGGAGAATCAAAATTGAAGGCACGGCCGTCGCCGGCGCCTTCGTAGACGAGACATACCCGCGGCCCGACGCGCCCCTGCCGGGCAAAGTGTTGATCGTCCGCGGCGCCGCCATCTTCGGAGGAGTCACCATCAAGAACTGATTCCATGCACTCGACCTCCGCCCAACTTCGAAGGCCCTTGCTCTACCTCGTCAGGTGGATACCCATGACCGTCCTCCTGACCTATCTGCTGTCGTTCACGCACCAAATGACGGCGGAAGAGGCGCTGATTCTGGCGATACCGCTCTGCATTTTCTACTCCTTCGTCTGCCAGTCCGCCCAATACTCATGTCGCGCCCTGCCGCCCGAGCGAGTTGGATTCGACAAGCTCGGTTTGATGCATGCGGGCGCAGCGGCCATGGCCGCCAGCCTCTGGGTTTTTGCTGCCATGGTGCTCGCCTGGATTCTCTCTTCGAGCGTTAACGCGCTGCGCGGACTGAGCGACCGCCTTCATGCCGGCCCGGAGTTGCCTATCATCTTCGTCACGGGCTTCCTGGTGTATCTACTTTCGACCCTGGGCTACTACGCACAGATCGCTCTGGAAGCGTCGCGTGCGGCCGAGGCGCGGATGATGCAGATGAGCATCCTTGCCCGCGAAGCCGAGCTGAAAGCTCTGAAGGCGCAGGTGAATCCGCACTTCCTTTTCAACAGCCTGAATTCGATCAGCGCGCTGACGAGTTCCGATCCGGCGAAAGCCCGCGAAATGTGCATTCTACTGGGCGACTTCCTGCGGCGAACTCTCGGGCTCGGCGAAAAGTCCGCGATTCCTCTCGAAGAGGAAATGTCCCTGATCCACGCCTTTCTCGCCGTCGAGAAGACCCGCTACGGCGCGCGCCTTCACATGGAGGAAAACGTCGCCCGCGAAGCCCTCGCTGTGGACGTGCCACCGCTCTTGCTTCAGCCGCTGGTCGAAAACGCGATCGCCCACGGAATCGCAAATCTCGTCGAGGGCGGATGGATTCGGCTGGACGTGGTCTGCGAAAACGGCTCGGTCTCAATCGTGGTTGAAAATCTTTTCGATCCGGAGGCGCCCGCCCGCCGAAGCAGCGGCGTGGGACTCGCCAACGTTCGTCAGCGTCTCCAAGCCCGCTACGGAAATCGCGCGAGCTTCGCCGCAAAAGGTGAGGGGGATCGTTTCCGCGTGGCCATCACTCTGCCCGCCGAGAAAGAGGTTGCAACCCAGTGACCCCCGAACCGAAGAATAAGATCCGCGTCGCGATCGTGGACGATGAGGAGCTCGCACGCCAGGTTCTCCGCGAGTATCTCTCGTCACACCCGGACGTCGAAATCATCGCCGAGTGCGCGAACGGCTTCGAAGCAGTCAAGGTCGTCACGGAGCAAAAACCCAATCTCGTGTTTCTCGACATCCAGATGCCGAAGCTCGACGGCTTTGAAGTCCTTGAATTGATCGGCAACGAATGCGCGGTTATTTTTGTCACGGCGCACGACCACTTTGCGATTCGCGCGTTCGAAGTCCATGCGGTCGATTATCTCTTGAAGCCGGTTGGCGCCGAACGCTTCGAAGCCGCGCTCAAACGCGCCCGGGAGCGGCTCGAAGGCAAAGTGCGCCCGGACGCCGTCCCTCCAGCCGAACTTGCAGCCGCGGCCCGGCCACCCGCGCAGTACCTCGAGCGGGTTCCCGTGCGCGACGGCACGCGAGTCTTCATCATTCCGGTGACGAAGCTCGATTACGCCGAGGCGCAAGACGATTACGTCGCGCTCGCATCCGAAGGCAAGAAGCACCTGAAGCAGCAGACCATCGCGAGTCTCGAAACGGCGCTCGATCCGTCGCGATTTCTCCGTGTCCATCGCTCCTATATCGTGAATCTCGAGCGCGTGGTGAAAGTTGAGCCGTACGGCAAGGACAGCCACGTGGCCGTGCTGGCCACGGGGGCGCAGCTCCCGGTGAGCCGCGCCGGCTACGCTCGGTTGCGCGCGTTCCTCGATCGCTGATCTTTCTCTACCGGCGGCTGCTGACTAAACCAGCACCATTTCGCACGCAAACTTGCCGCTCAGGCGCTCCGGCGCGATACTCAATGCGTGAAACCGCCCTTTCGATTTGTGGGGACCGCTGCGCTGCTTGCGCTCGCTTTGTCGGGCGCGGTGCGGGCCGACGAGCTGAAGCTCAAGGACGGGACGAAAATCTCCGGCACGATCGTCGGCTTTGAGGAGAACTCGTTCAAGGTCAAGACGACTTACGGCTACGCGGTCGTACAGAAGGATCAGGTCGTCTCGATCAGCATGGCCGATGCGGCCAAAGCCACAGCGCCGGACAAAAAACCTGAGCCCGCAGTCGAAAAAGCTCCTCCGGCTGAAAAACCAAAGCCGGAAGCCGCAAACACTTCCGCGGCCGTGCCCGCACCGCCCGTTCCAATTCCGAGCAAGCCTGTCGTGCTTGTCGTGAAACCAGCGGCTACTCCTCCGCCTGCGCCCACGGTCGTTGCCACGGCACCGGCGCCCGCCATCCCCGCGCCGGTTGCGGACACCGCGCTGCCGAAACCTCCCGCGCCCGAGCCGATCCGCGAGGCAGTTGTCGGCAACCTCTACACCAACGAAACGTATCGCTTCCAAATGTACAAGCCGCCCGCCTGGGAGCTGATCGCGGGCGCGAGGAAAGTATTGCCCGGCGCCGTCACCGCAATGGGCACGTATGACGAAACTACCTACCTGCTGATCGGGCAGCAGCCCGCCGGGAAGTCGCTCGCGACGGACATGAATGCGACCGAGCAGCGCCTGCGCGATGTGATGGACAACTTCCGCCCGCTTGACGAGCAGCACATCACGGTTTCGGGTGCCCCGGCTGTCGAGCACCGCTTCCGCGGCAGCGTGGATCAGCACGACTGGTCCGGCGTAGTCGTCGTCGTTCCGCGCGGCTCGCGCCTATACACAATCTTCGGCATGACCCGCGCTGACAACGACCTCGTACAGATTCAGGAAAACGTGATCGCGCGCGCGATTTCGAGCCTTCAGTTCACCGAGCAGTAGTCACAGAACCCGCCGATAGCAACCCTCGTGCGATAATCTGCAACGAAATCAACTGTGCCAGCGAGAGTTCTATGAGAGCGTTCCTGTCGTCAGTTGCAATCGTGCTCTTCGCTGCGGCGACCCTGCTCGCCCAAGGGGAGGCGCCGCGCGCGGCCGGCACTCCCGCGTTCTACCGCGACGTGCTGCCGATCCTGCAACAACACTGCCAGGCTTGCCACCGGCCCGGCGAAATCGCCCCGATGCCGTTCGTCACCTACGACCAGACGCGCCCATTCGCCCGCGCCATTGCGGACGACGCGCGCAATCGCAAGATGCCCCCGTGGTTCGCCGATCCGCGGGTCGGACGCTTCTCCAACGACCCTTCGCTCTCGGCGGAAGAAATCGATACGCTCGGGGCCTGGGCGGAGGCGAATGCGCCGGCGGGAAGTCCGGCGGATGCCCCGCCTCCGCGGCATTGGGCCGAGGGCTGGAACATCCCTCAGCCCGATCTTGTGGTCCGCATGCCCAAGCCCGTCGCAATCCCCGCACAAGGCGACGTGGAATACACCTACGAGATCGTTCCCACGGGTTTCACGGAAGGCAAGTGGGTGCAGATGTCCGAGATCCGGCCGTCGAGCCGCGAGAACGTTCACCACGCGGTTGTCTACATCCGCCCGCCGGACTCGCCGTGGCTGCGGCGCGCGCCCGCCGGCGTGCCGTTCACTGCATCGGACATGACGAGCGAGGAAGATCGCCACGACACGCACACCACGAAGGCAGACATCCTCCTCGTTTACGCGCCGGGAAGTTCGCCGGACAATTGGCCCGACGGAATGGCGAAGTACATCCCGGCGGGCTCGGACCTGATCTTCCAAATGCATTACACGACTCATGGCCGCGCAACCACCGATCGGACCAGCGTCGGCATCGTCTTCGCGAAGCAGCCGCCCGCAAAACGCGTGCTGACCCTGCAATTGACCAACAGCAGCTTCGTCATCCCGCCGGGCGTGGATGACTATCGCGTCGAAGTGCACGGTTCTCTGCCCAACGACGCGCTGCTGCTCAGTTTCTTCCCGCACATGCATCTTCGCGGAAAGCGTTTCGAGTACAACATCCTTCGACCCGATGGCACGACCGAGCCGTTGCTGCGCGTCAATTATGATTTCTACTGGCAGTTGAGTTACCGGCTCGCGCAGCCGCTCCCGCTCAAGGCCGGGACGGTGCTGCAAGCCGTCGCGTGGTACGACAACTCGAAGAACAATCCTCACAATCCCGATCCGAGCTCGGCCGTTTATTGGGGCGATCAAACCTACGACGAAATGATGGTTGGATTTTTCGATGTGGCCGTGCCCCCGGACACCGACAAGCCGCAGTTTTTCATCCGTCACGACGGGATGCACTAAACGCTAGAACTTCGTGACTTCGCTGAAGTGAAAGTCGCGGACCTTCATCGCCGGGACGACCATCTCGAAAGACTCCTCTCCGGCGGCGCGGACGGCGGGCCCGAGCATGTCGACGTTGGACAGCATCTCGATGATGCTTTGATTGAAGCGGAAGTTCCGGATGCCGCCCGCGACGCGGCCGTTTTCGATGAGGAACGTGCCGTCGCGCGTCATTCCGGTGAGGATTTTTTCGTAGGGATCGACTTCGCGGATGTACCACAGGCGGGTGACCAGGATGCCGCGCTCGGTCGTGCGGACCATCTCGTCGAGCGATTTGTCGCCGCCCGCGAAAACCAGATTCATCGGCGCCTCGCCGTATTCGTTCGGCAGCGAAAAGCCGTGACCGGTGGGCTTCGCTTTCATCTTCTTCGCGGTCGCGCGCGAATAAACGAGATTCTTCGGCACGCCCTTATCGACCAGCAAGACTCTCTGCCGCGGCAGGCCTTCACCGTCGTACGGTGGACCGGTTTGCAGCGGATGATACACGTCGTCCCAAAGCGTGATGTTGTCGCCGAGGAGTTTCTTTCCCATCCGGCCCGTGAAACACGACCGCTTGTCGCGCACTGCCGTGCCCGCAAAATCGTAAAAGAGAAATCCGACCAGATCGAGCACCGCCGACGGAGGCAGGATCGCTGTATAGCGGCCGGGCGCTACTTCGCGCGGCTCGCGGGATTCGGCGGCCTTGCGGCTCGCGCTTTCGGCCAGCGCCTCTGGATCGAGCGTGCGGATATCGGGCGAATTCGACTTCGCCCAGCCCGACGAGTGCGATTCGAGAATCGTGACCGAGAATTCCGAGCGGGTCTGCTCGTAGCGTGCGAACAGCCCCTTCGAATTCGCCATTACCGTGTGCGACGAGCCGCTCGCGAAAATCCCGGCAGCGGTCTGCTTGCTCTTGTCCGCCATCTTACAGACGCGCGTGACGGCGCGGGCGCGGTCCTGCGGCGTGGTCGCGGCAGTTGCCGGGAAGAAGCGCGCAACCTTCTGATATTTCTGCGCGCGGAGCATCGGCAAAAGGTCGGGATTCTCCGGCTCGTTGCGCGCCAGGCTGACGGCGGCTTCGACCGCGCGGCGCAGCGATTCGTCGTCTGTCTTGTTTGTGGTGGCGCGGGCGGTGCGTCCATCGACGACGGCGCGGACGGAAATGCCGAGCGTGTGCTCGGCGACGTTCTGATGGATGGTGTTGTTGGCGAAGCGCGTGAGCGCGTCCGTGGTGGCACCGATATCGACTTCGGTCTCACTCGCGCCAGATGACTTGGCGAGCTTGAGCACTCGCTCGGCGATTCGCTCGAGATCGGCGATGGAGGATTGCGATTTAGTAGTCATTACTTTGCAAAGGCGACGCCGATTTTGATGTTGCGGAAGCGCGCAGGAGAAGCCCCGTGGCCCGTGCCCATCACCTGCTGAGGCTGGCCCTTTCCGCAATTGGGCGTGCCCCAGAGCGTCCAGTAGTCGCGCGAGCAGATTGCATCGCAACTGTTCCAGAATTCGGTGGTGATGCCGCTGTAGCTTGGATTCTTGATCATGCGGCCTTTCTTGCCGCCTTTGATCTCCCAGCCGATTTCCGTCGAAAACTGGAAGTGGTAGCGCTTGTCGTCGATGGACCAGGAGCGGTTCGTCTCCATCAGGATCGCGTCGTCGGTGTCGGCAATGAGGTCGTCGTACTCCCACGTGCCGGGATTAATGCTGATGTTCGTCATGCGAATCATCGGCAGGCGATTCCAGCTTTCGCAGCGCACCGTGCCGCCCGAGCGTTTCTCGCCGATCGACGCCGCGGTCTCGCGACTGCTCAAATAGCCGGTAAAGAGGCCGTCCGTGATGATCGGCGTGCATTGCGCCGCGACTCCCTCGTCGTCGTACGCGAATGTGCCAAGGCCGGGACCATGCTCCAGGCGCGCGTCGGCGACGACGTTCACGATGTCCGAACCGTATTTCAGATGACGCAGCTTGTCCGTGGTGAGAAAACTCATGCCCGCGAAGTTCGCTTCCATGCCGAGGACGCGGTCGAGTTCGATCGGATGGCCGATCGACTCGTGAATCTGCAAGCCGAGCTGCGAGCTGCCGAGAATGATGGTTCCCTGCCCTTCGGGACACTGCGCGGCGGAGTGCAGCGCGACGCATTCTTCCGCGATGCGCGGCGCGTTGCCGACGAGATCGAGCGATTCGACGAGTTCGTAGCCTTGCAGCATGTGCTGGCCGCCGAAGCTATTCGGATACGACCGCTTCTGAATCTCGGTGCCGGCGAAGCTCGTCGCGACGATGCCCGCGCCGGACTGCATCTTGATCTGATGGATCGACGAGCCGGCGCTCGAAACGAAAAGCTGCTCGATCCTGCGAAATGACATCGAGCCTTCCGCGACCGTGACGCCCTTCACGCACCGCATCTCTTTGTCCGCCGTAAGCAGGAGATCGATCTGCCGCTCGACTGGAATGCGGAAGGGATCCTTCAAAAACGGATTCTGCCAGGTGTCGACGTAGCTCTTTTCCGGAACGAGCGCGACATTTTCGCGCTTGGCGAGCGCCGAAGCCTTGGCGATGGCCACGGCCTCGGCGGCGCACGCCTGCACACCTTCGCGCGTGAGCCGGTCGGTGGCCGCGAATCCCCACGCGCCGCTCGCGATCACGCGGATGCCGATGCCGAGCGATTCCGATTCGGCGAGCGTGCCTACTTCGCCGTTCTTGGTCGAGATGTCGCGATGGCGAATGTCCATCACGCGCACGTCGGCGTAGCTAGCGCCGCGGCGCTTTGCCGTTTCAATCGCCGAGTTGGCCCATTCTTGCATCATGACTCTGTACCGAACCTGCGCAAAAATTCTCGATTAGAAATGGTCGCTGTCCTTTGTTTGCAATGAGTTAGGCGGGATTCTAATAATAATATTTCTCGATTAGAGGTGCGCGCGATCATTCGCGCGCCGGAGTTTCCGCCTCCGTCGAGCCTTGCCACAAATTTTGCACAATTCTTCACGCAACCATCTTAGAGATGGGGATGCGCATGTCAAGCGGTCGTTCGTGTAAAGAATTCGGGGCCGAGAGTCCCGAAGGTCTGATACCGGTGCGATAGACGGTCATCGAGGGCGTTGAACCGAAGAGAGATTCTTCGCTGCGTGGCCGGACGTTCCCACAAGAGTGGGACGGAAAAACATCCGGCCACTTCGCTCAGAATGACGACACGGGGTCTGGCGCCCAGTGGGAGCCGCACCGGAAGATCAGGCTTGCTCACCCGGAAAGAAGTCCTCAGCCAAGTCACGCCAGGCAGGGTTAGCGGACTCGATCAAGGCGATCTTCCGTGCGCGCAACCAACCCTTGATCTCTTTTTCTCGCACGATGGCAATCCGAATGTCGCCAAACCTCTCGTAGTGGACGAGCCGCGTGACGTTGTATTTCGCCGAGAATCCCACGACCATTTTCAGCCGATGCTGAACCACTCGGCGATCCAGCCGGTTCGTCACGCCCGTATAAAGTACTCCAGACTTGCTGGCGAGGATGTAAACGAAGCCGCCCTTCATTTTTTCACCGCAAACCCCACAGCAGCGTCATTCTGAGGCCCGGGGTCATCGGGCCGAAGAATCTCTCTTTGGGCTCGATGCGGAGTTAGCATTCCACAAAAACCCGGAAGAGACCAAGAGAGATTCTTCGCTGCGTGGCCGAACGTCCCGCTTTTGCGGGACGAAAACAGAACGTGTTCGGCCACTTCACTCAGAATGACGGCGCACAGGCGTCGGCGAAGCGTGGTCCCTGAGAAAGCGCTCGGCTAGCTTCCAGACGGACCGACAATTTGGAAATCTATTCTGCGGAGAAAGCAAGCAGCACATTGCCGGGCATGCCGTTGCCCGTGCCGACGTAGCCCGAACCTACATACAACATGCCGCCGGCAACGACGGGTCCCGGCGCGCCCAACGAACCGCCCTTTGCGGGAACGCCATTGACCGCCGTGTACTCGCGAGCGGTTTGGTATTCCCAGAGCGAGTGGCCGTCTTCGGTCGAGAGCGCGTGAAGCACTCCGTCCCAGCCGCCCGCAAAGAGGACGCCGGGCAGCAAGGTAGCGGCTGCGTCGAGGCCGCGGCGCGGACGGCGCCCTGCTTCCGAAGGGATGACGGACGGCTCGATCCGCGCGAGCCAAACGCGCTTTCCATCCGTCAAGCGCAACGCCGCGACGCCGCCGGACCTGAGCGGGTAGTAGACGTTTTGCGCGTCCGCTGCGCCGCCCCATATGATCTGAATCGCCGCGCCCGCGTTTGGCTCGGCGAGATCGGTCTTCCAGAGCAGCGCGCCGTTGCGGTCAGGATCGACCGCGACGACGAGGCCGCCTTTGTGCGCAGCAACCAGAACGCGCCGGCCGCCGGGCAGCGTCTGCAGGATCGGGGAGTTGCCGAAATCCCAATCCGGTCCGGGATTTTCCGGACATTGTTCGCCTTTGGGGCCGGGGCCGTTGCAGCCGGCGGGAGAAACGTCGTTCGCGAGGGCCTGATAGGACCACAATATCTTCCCGGTCTTCAGGTCGAAAGCGACGATCGCGTCGGAGGTCTTGGCGGCGGGCTCCGCAAAGGCGTTTCCCGTTGCCACGTAAACGGCGCGGCGCTTCGGGTCGATGGTCGGCGTGGTCCAAATGGAAGCGCCGGCCGGACCCCAGAGCTGCGTGCCGAGGGAGTTCTTCTTCGTCGGCTTGGGCTCCTCGGCGATCGTGTACGTCTTCCAGATCGTCTTTCCAGTGTTCGCATCGAGCGCCGAAAGACTTCCGCGGTACGTGCAGCATGGGTAGTGCGGATCGGCGGATACGATTTCCTCCGAACCGGCGACTCCCACGAACAGGCGCCCGCCGTAGAGCGCCGTTCCGCCCGTGATGTGCGCGAGCAGCCGTGGCTCCACATTCACTTTCCACAAAAGGTTGCCGGTCTGCGCATCGACGGCGTAGATGTTGGCCTTCTTGTCGCCAAAGTAAGCGGCGTACTTCGCGGGGCTTTTGCCGGTGACGCGGCCGACGACGATTGCAGTCCGCACCTGCGCGTCCGCATGAAACGACCAATAGACGCATCCGGTCGACGCATCGAGCGAATAGACGAAACCGTTGTAATCGCCGAGGAAGACCCGCCCGGCAACGACGGCGGGCTGGCCGTATGTTTCCGCTCCGCCGGGAAGCCCGAAGGCCCATTTCAGCTTCAAAAGAGGCACGCGATCGGCGGGCAACCCCGCGTCCTTTGCCGGCTGAAAGCGAGTATTCGCGAGGCCGTTGCCCCAGCCATTCCACCCAGGCTGGGCCGACGGATTGCCGAGCGGCGGATCGGAGGCGCAATGGCCGGTCATGTTCTTTGCGTCGCCCGCGTCCACATTCCCCAGCGGACGCCCGCCAAAGAACTCGGCGATGATCCGTTTTTGGTCGTCGCTCAGTCCCTGCGCCTGCCCGACCATCACGCCCGTGGTGAGCGCCGCGTAGATCGCTTCGGGCGTCATCTGCCCGAGGGTTTCGGTGCTGGGAGCGCTGTTGGCTCGCGCGGCATTTTCGTCGGCGCTGGCCTTCACGTTCTGATGGCAGCTCGCACAGTGGCTATTGAACAGCGCCTGAGCCGCCATGCGGGCCGGCGGGCCGATCATCGGCGGTTGTGGCTGTTCCACCTGCTGCGCGACCGCCAGGAATGCTGCAGGTAGCAAAACGGCCGCAGCACACAAGAGCCAAATGAATTTCCTGCCGAGACGTGCGACTCGCGAGGCTCGATGGAAGGAGCTCAAATTATCACCGCTTTCCGGCCACACAGCATTCCCCGATAAGGCAACCTTTATAGCACAGCGACTGCGGCGAGAATATCAAGGCAACGGTCCGGTTAGTGACCTGAAGGCGGTTTAGGGGCGAGGACCTGCGCCAAAGTGAGGCCCGGAGAAAAGTTGAGGGCGACTTCGAACTTCAGGTACGCGATGGCGTCCGAGCTGCCGCCCTTGCCGAACCGGACGCGCGACTTGAGGATGCGCAGCTCGCCGTGGCCCAGGGTGACGCCTGCCGCCTCGGCGGCAATCCGCTGCTTTTCCAGATCGGAAGCGGCGCTCGGGTAGAGCACCGAGTTCACGACGCTTTCCGCAATGTGGTCGTCCGCAACCGTGAGGACGAAGTTGAACCGCCGCAGATTGATGGCGACGGCCTCCTTCGTCGAATAGCCGTAGGCCCCGGCGAGGTATCGCTCGTTGTAGAAGTGATACGGCGGCGTGGCGATCGCCGAGAACTCCGCGGGCTCGTCCCCCGGCTGCATCTTTGGCACGATTTCGATCACCCACCCGCCTGCCGCATCGCCCGTGAGCGGGGTCAAGCGAAACACCAGATCGTGCCCAACCTCGCGGTCAAAAACTGTCCCGTCGTAAACCTCGCCCGTGAACCGGACCTGGGACGTTTCGGCAGGGGATGAGGCGGACGCAGGCGATTGAGCCCGGGCCGGGGACGAAACGCAAACCGCGCAGCCGAGGGCCGCTGCCAAAACGAGCGAGCAGGCGGAGGCGATGCGGCCCAAGCACATGGACGCCGGATTTTACATCGCGATCACCGGGATTGTCTTTAGTGCAGAGGCGAGCAATGCGGAAGGAAAGACGCCCGCCTAAAGGCGGCCGCTACAAAGTCAACTGCATAGCGCGCAAGAAAAAGAAAAGCCCCGCACTGGATGGCGCAGGCCTTTTGAGTTTCGAGTTTCGGTTTTCGCGTTTCGGAGTTTACGTGCCTTCGTTCCACGAAGCGAGGTAGTGCTCCTGCTCCGGGGTGAGCTTGTCGATCAGGACGCCCATCGACTCGAGCTTGAGCTTCGCGATCTGCTGATCGAGATGCTCGGGCACGGAGTAGACCTGGTTCTTAAGCTCCTTCGAGTGCTTGACCATGTATTCGGAGGAAAGAGCCTGGTTGGCGAAGCTCATGTCCATGACGGAGGCCGGATGACCTTCGGCGGCGGCGAGGTTGATCAAGCGGCCTTCGCCGAGGAGGTAGAGCTTGCGGCCGTCCTTCATCGAGAATTCCTCGACGAACGGGCGAGCGATCTTCCTGCTGCCCGACAGCTTTTCGAGCGCCGGGATGTCGATTTCGACGTTGAAGTGGCCGGAGTTGCTGATGACGGCCCCGTCCTTCATCTTCTCAAAGTGCTCGTGGCTGAGGACGGACTTGTTTCCGGTGACGGTGACGAAGACGTCGCCGATCTTGGCGGCTTCGTTCATCGGCATCACGCGGAAGCCGTCCATGACGGCTTCGATGGCCTTCGTCGGGTTGATCTCTGTGACGATGACGTCCGCGCCGAGACCCTTGGCGCGCATCGAAATGCCGCGGCCGCACCAGCCGTAGCCGGCGACGACGACCTTGAGGCCGGCAAGCAGGAGGTTCGTGGCGCGGATGATGCCGTCGAGAGTCGACTGGCCCGTGCCGTAGCGATTGTCGAAGAAGTGCTTGGTGAGCGCGTCGTTGACGGCGATCACGGGATACTTCAGGGTGCCGTCCTTGGCCATGGCGCGGAGGCGGATGACGCCGGTGGTGGTCTCTTCGGTGCCGCCGATGACGCCTTTGACGAGATCGGGATGCTTGGTGAGGAGCTGGGTCACAAGGTCGGCACCGTCGTCCATCGTGATCTGAGGCTTGTGGTCGATGGCGGCCGCAATGTGCGCGTAGTAGGTGGCGTTGTCCTCACCCTTGATGGCGTAAGTCGGGATGCTGTAGTCCCGGATGAGCGAGGCTGCAACGTCGTCCTGCGTCGAAAGCGGATTCGATCCGCAGAGAACGACGTCGGCGCCGCCATCGCGCAACGTGATGGCGAGATTCGCCGTCTCGCTGGTGACGTGCAAGCAAGCCGACATGCGGATGCCCTTGAGCGGCTGCTCCTTGATGAAACGCTTGCGGATCAACTGAAGCACGGGCATGTGCTGGTTGGCCCATTCGATCCTGCGCTTGCCCTGTTCCGCTAAGGCAAGGTCCTTCACATCGCCGTTCACTTTGGCTGCTGATTCGGCCATAAACTCCCTTTCGCTTTTGATTGGAGACGAAAACTAACGAGACACCGCCGCCGAGCTCGCTTCCTTGCGGAGGATGTCTGCCTTATCCGTGCGTTCCCAGGTGAAACCGGGGCCGGTGCGGCCGAAGTGACCGTAGGCCGCCGTGGGACGATAGATCGGCCTGCGGAGATCGAGGGTTTCGATGATGCCCTTGGGCGTGAGCTTGAAAAGAGCGCGAATGAGCTCGGTGATCTGAGCGTTCGGAATCGTTCCCGTGCCGAACGTGTCCGCCATGACGGAAACCGGCTCGGCCACACCGATGGCGTAGGCGAACTGGACTTCCACCTTGCGGGCGAGGCCGGCCGCGACGATGTTTTTCGCGACGTACCGGGCCATGTAGCACGCGGAGCGGTCCACCTTCGACGGGTCCTTTCCGGAAAACGCGCCGCCGCCGTGACGGCCGTAGCCGCCGTAGGTGTCCACAATAATCTTGCGGCCGGTCAAACCCGCGTCGCCCATCGGACCGCCGGTGACGAAGCGGCCGGTCGGATTGACGTGAATCTTGGTGGCCTTGTCGAACATGTTGGCCGGGATGACGGGCTTGATGACTTTTTCGATGACCGCTTCGCGGAGGTCGCTCTGGGAAACGCTCTCGCTATGCTGCGTGGAGATGACGACCGTGTCAACGCGAGCCGGGCGGCCATTGATGTATTCGATGGTGACCTGAGACTTGGCGTCGGGGCGGAAGAAGTCGACTTCTTTGGCCTTGCGAACTTGGGCGATCTTGTAAGTGAGCTGGTGGGCCAGCTGGATGGGCATGGGCATCAGTTCGGGAGTCTCATCGCAGGCGTAGCCGAACATCATGCCCTGATCGCCGGCGCCCCCGGTGTCCACGCCCATGGCGATATCCGGGGACTGCGGCTTGACGGCGGAGAGGATGCCGCACGTCTCGGCGTCGAAGCCGTACTTGGCGCGATTGTAGCCAATATCGTTGATGACATTGCGGGCGATGCGCTCGTATTCGAGGACGCCGCGAGCTTCCTTCTTGATCGTGATTTCACCGGCGATGACGACGAGGCCGGTCGTGACGAGCGTCTCGCAGCCTACGCGGCCGAACGGATCGTGCTCAAGTACCGTATCCAGCACGGCGTCGGAAATCTGGTCGGCCATCTTGTCGGGATGGCCCTCGGTGACCGACTCCGAGGTAAACAGGAACTTCTCATGTGCGTGTGCCAAAACAGTGTCCTCCGGCGGAATGAAGGGCAATCAGCGAGTTTTATTGCTCTTTCGTGGTTAACCCGAATTCAAAACGCTAGCATGCGGTACAAGCGTTGTCAATCTTGTGAATTGAAAGGCCTTAAATCGATGCCAAATGGTGCAATAGCGGGGCCGAGAAGCGCCGAAAAACCGTTAGGCGGCATGGCGGCGGAAGAGCAAATAGGAGCGAATGAACGGGTCCAGGTCGCCGTCGAGCACCTTCTGGACGTCGCTCCGTTCGACCTTCGTCCGGTGGTCCTTGATCATCTGATAGGGCTGCATGACGTAAGACCGGATCTGGCTGCCGAAGCTGATCTCGGGCTTGGAGGCGTCGAGCTTGCGCATTTCCTCGCGCCGCTTTTCGATCTCCAACTCGTAGAGGTGCGAGCGAAGGAGCTTCATGGCCGTTTCGCGGTTCTTGTGCTGGCTGCGCTCGCTCTGGCACTGGACGACGACGCCGGTTGGAATGTGCGTAATCCGGATGGCCGTCTCGACCTTGTTGACGTTCTGCCCGCCCTTTCCGCCGGAGCGGTAGGTGTCGATCCGCAGGTCGTCGGGGTTGACGACGATTTCGATCTTGTCGTCGATTTCAGGAATCACGAAGACCGAGGCAAACGAAGTGTGCCGCCGGGCCTGCTGGTCGAACGGCGAAATGCGGACGAGGCGATGGACGCCGCTTTCGCCCCCGAGCATGCCGTAGGCGTTCTCGCCCTCAATCTGCACCGTAGCGGACTTGATGCCCGCCTCTTCGCCGGGGGACGAATCGAGGACCGTGGCGCGAAAGCCTTTGTTCTCCGCCCAGCGGAGATACATCCGCAGAAGCATTTCGGCCCAGTCCTGGGATTCCGTCCCGCCCGCGCCGGGCTTGATCGTGAGAATGGCGTTGAGGCGGTCGTTCTCGCGGCCAAGGAGGGTTTTGGTCTCAAGACCCGAGACGAGCGCGTCGGCCGCCGCGAGCTCCTTGGAGATGTCTTCCATGAGCGAATCATGCTGCGCGCTGTTGGTTTCTTCCTGCGCGAGATGGAAGTAGGTGTCGAGATCGCTCGCCTTGCCAGCGAGCGCCTTTTCAGCGTTCACGCGGTCTTCGAACTGCTTGCGTTCCTGCAAGAGCGCCTGCGCCTTCTCCTGGTCCTGCCAGAAGTCGGGAGCGCTGATCTTTTCTTCGAGTGCGGCGAGCTGTTTCTGGGCGGTCGGAGCGTCAAAGATAGCTCCGCACGAGCTCCATGCGCTTGGCAAGCTCGGCGTAGCGTTGTTGCAGGTCTTCGATGTGTTCGGCCATGTCTTATTCTGCCATCCAGACTTCGGGGCTAGAACCCCTTTGAATTTTGCACGTCTTGCGGTGGGAATGAACCCTTAGTTCTAACAGATGCTACAAGCAAGCCCAAAGATGCAAGCACGCAGAGCCACGCCAGCCAATCGCCGAAGCGGGCGTAGAGCGTCAAGCCGCTGCGAAAATCATAGGGCGCGTCGAGCTCGCCGCGAATATCGGTCGGGAGCTGCGCGACGATTCGGCCGTACGGGTCGACGACAACCGTGAAGCCGTTGTTCGTATCGCGAAGCAGCCAGCGCCGGTTTTCCACCGCCCGCACGCGCGCCATCATCAAATGCTGCGCCGGAGCGGCCGAACGCCCGAACCATCCGTCGTTCGAAATGTTGATCAGAAGCTCGGCGCCACCCGCAGTGAATCGCCGCACCGCGCCGGGGAGAACGCCTTCGAAACAGATGAACGAGCCGAAGGTTCCGTCCTGCAATTGGCCTACTCGGTACGCCGTACCCGGCGTGAAATCTCCGATATCGGCTGTCAGCTTCCCGGCGAAGGTGAGCCACCGGCGGAGCGGAACATACTCTCCGAACGGCACTAAATGAATCTTATCATACGTGAATACTCGCCGGCCGGACGGGTCGAGAAGCACGGCGCTATTGGTCGCGATCCATTTCCCGGCTGCATTGCGCTTCCAGTCCTCGACGCCGACGAGAAAGTCCTGGCCCGAGCCACGGGCAATTCGCTGGGCACGCGCGGCGAATTCCGCGTCTTGCAGGCTGAAGGGGGCGGGAACTTCGGGCCACACGACGAGTCCCGGCATCCTCGCGGCGGCGTCCACGCTGATATGTTCGAGCTGGTCGAGATCGCCCGCATGCAATTGCATCCAATCGGGCGGATATTCGTACGATTGAGCGAAGTTCGTCTGGACGAGATGCGCGACATAGTGCGCGGGCACCCGCGGCACGAAATACCGGCCGCCCCCGGCGATCAGAACTAGCACGCCGGCAACGAAGATGACCGCTTTCCACGCGCGCTGCGTGCCGACGAGGATGGCATACGCGACGAGCGCTCCGTAGCCGGCCACCACAAAGCTGAGGCCATAGATTCCCGTGATCGCCGTGAGTTGTACGAGCGCGAGATTACCGCTCGCCGAATATCCAATGAGATTCCACGGGAACGCGAAGATCGGCAGATTCCCGCGCACGAATTCGAGGGTCACCCAAAGGAAAGGCGCGAGCGCGCAGGCGAACGCGGGGCCTTTTCGTGAAGCCAGCGCCACGCTCCACGAAAAGAGCGCGCAGATGATGCCACCCGCGATGCCGACCAGCCCGAGAATGCCCGCCGAGGTCCACGGGTCCACGTTGCCGTACTGCCGCATGACGACATCCATCCACGGCAGGCAGATGGGGTAGAACACCAGACCATGAAGAAAGCCGTAGAGCGGTGCGACGGCCGGCCGCGCCCGGAAAGACGCGAGCGTAAGCAGACCGATCGAAATCCACCCAAGGAGCCAGAGATTGTAGTTGGGGAACGAAAGAGCGAGGGTCACGCCGCTCGCCAGGGCGAGCAGCACCCGCGTATGCCAGGAAAAAGTCATTCAGCGCTTGATGATAGCCTTGAAGCCGGCATGGTCAAGCGCGCTCTTGGCGGATTCGGCGGCTTTCGCGTCCGAGTACGGACCCACCTGCACGCGGTAGAAATTATCCGAAGTGGGCGTCACGACAAAGGCCGGGAATCTTTTCTGTTGCAAAGCGTCGGCCATGGCCAGCGCATCGCCTTCGTGGGTGAGCGCCGCGATCTGGAGCACGATCGCGCCCTTGAGCATCTTCGGCGGTTCGAACCGCGCCGAAGCCGGGACCGTCTTCGCAACCGTTGTGGAAGGAGCAACGGCAGAAGGAGCATTCGTCACGCTCTTCGAGGCGGCGACGCCATGCGGCGGGGCCGACGGCGCAGGGGAAGGGTTCACCTCGGGCTGCAAGCCATCTTTGTTGCCATTCTTGGTGTAGAAATCCCATTCGCCGTTCGAGGGAGCGGGCGTTCCGGAAGGCTGCGCCGAGTTGGGTTTTTCGGGAGCGCGAGCGGGAGATGCGCCTCGTTCGAGGGCTTCGGCGGCGTGGACCAATCCGCCGTATTGCGTCTTCCCCATCACGTATCCCAGCGTAAAAAACACGCCGCAAAGAAGCACAACGCCCAGAAACAGCCCGACCAGATGCCGGCTCTCAAGTACCCGGTCTCCGCCCCCGCGTCTTCCGCCCCCAGCCATGAGTTCCTACTTATTCCCCCCGTTCGGCTTTATCCACTGCGAGATAAGGTCGATCGGCACTGGAAATACGACCGTCGTATTCTTCTCAACACCGATTTCGGTCAACGTCTGCAAATAGCGGAGCTGGATCGCAGCCGGCTGCTTCTCCAGGACCTCTGCCGCATCCGCCAGTTTCGTCGACGCCTCGAATTCGCCCTCGGCGTGAATGACCTTGGCCCGGCGTTCGCGCTCGGCCTCCGCCTGTTTGGCGATGGCGCGCTGCATATTCTCCGGGATATCGACCTGCTTGACCTCAACCTTCGTTACCTTGATACCCCAAGGCTCGGTATCCTGGTCAAGGATTGTTTGCAGCTTGGAGTTTACGCATATAGGTAGTTTTGCACCTGCGAAAGCGCGCGGTTCGCGTCCACGACGCGGAAATAGCAGACCGCGTTGACCTTCACCGAGACGTTGTCGCGGGTGATCACGTCCTGCGGCGGCACATCGAGCGTCTCGATTCGCAGCGACATGCGCGTCAGCTTGTCGATGGGGTACAGGACGAGCTGCAATCCCGCCCCCTTGGCCTCGGGCTGCATCCGTCCGAGGCGCAACACCACTCCGCGCTCCCATTCCTTGATCACGTAGATCGAGTTGAACAGCCAAAATAGAAAGATGATGACCGCCGCAAAACCCAAAATCGTCATGAAATTGAAATCCATCGCTGTTTCCTCCCAATCGATGCCTACGAAGCCGCCGACCGCGACGGCGCCACAGGTTCCACTTGAACGGTAAGTCCGTCAACCCTTTTCACGCGAGCACGCGCACCCTTCGGAATGCTCTCGCCGGACTGCGACGCGGCCCTCCACAGTTCGCCGTGGACCCGCACCAGTCCCGTAGCAGGGGCCGCTCCGATAGGCTCGATCACCTCGCCCTCTTCCTCAAGTAGTTCTTCCTTGCCTGCCCCTTGCCTCCATGAGCGCGACCGCAGCACGGCCCGCATCAGGATCACAACGATCACCGCAAACGGAATCGCCACACCGAGCGCCGCACTCAGGCTCACACCCATGCCGGTCCAGGGGCTTTTCACCAGCATCAACGCGCCGAGCACCATGGAGATCACCCCGCCCACGCCGAGCACGCCATGCGTCGGGTATTTCGCCTCCAGCACGAACAGGATCAGTGAAAGCACAATGAGGAGCAGACCGGTCAAGCTCACGGGCAGCATGTGCATGGCGAAGAGCGCGAGCACGATCGCGATCCCCCCGATCACGCCCGGCGCAAACATCCCGGGATGCGTGAATTCGGTGTACAGCCCGAGCACGCCCACGATCAGCAGGATGAAAAATACATCCGGCTGGACGATCCGCGAAAGAAACTTTTCGCGCGCCGTCATATCGCGCGCCACGACGACCGGGTTCGACAGCGCCAGTTGCGTCGTCGATCCGTCCAGGCGCGTAACCGTTCGGCCGTTGAGCTTCGAGAGCAGGTCCTCGGGCGACGAGGCGACGAGATCGATCAGCTTGCCGTCCAATGCCTCTTTTTCGCTGAAGGCTTTCGCGTCCGTAACGGCCGTCGCCGCGAGATCCACGTTTCGCCCCCGCTTGCTGACGTAGCTGCGCAAATACGCAGTCGCCTCGTTGAGGATTTTTTTGTGCAGCGTTTCGTCGATCTGCACGACCTGACCGCCAACCTCCATGATCGGAGAAGCCGCGCCGGTGTCCGTGCCGGGAGACATGGCCGCGACGTCGGCGGAGAGCAGGACGAAGAATCCGGCAGAAGCCGCGCGCGAACCCGTGGGATACACGTAATTCACGACCGGCACATGCGAGAGCAAGATCGCCTGAATGATCGAGCGCATCGAAGTGTCCAAGCCGCCGGGCGTATTGATGGTGATGAGTATCAGGCTCGCATGATCGCGATTGGCCTGTTCGATTCCGTTGACGAGATATTCCGCGAGGACCGGCTCGATTTCGCCGTCAATGTGCAGCTCGACGACGGTAGCAGGAGGATGCGTTTCAACGGGAGAAGCCGCAGGCGCGGCCGCGCGCGCGGCTACGATCAGCGTCGCCCCGCCGACGACAAACGCGCACATCAGCACGCGCGGCAACCAGCGGCAGAACAACGAAGAAGCCATTCCGAGAGGAGATTATAGCAAGAGAATCGAGGTAAACCGCGACACCTTTGTGGGCGCCCTCCGGATCCGGCGCGGCGAGCTTCAGCTCAGTTCGGATTCGACTTCTTTTCGTCGCCCGCGTACGCCGGCTGGATCTGGAAAACTTCCTGAACGCGCGGGTCCTTGATCACTTTCGAAAAGTCGGGATCCTTCTTCGCGGCGAGGAAATCCTTGTATCCGTCGTCGCGAGCCATCTTCAGATAGTGCGCCGCGTGTTCGGCGTCTCCCGCCTTCGCGTAGGATTTTGCGACCAGATAGAAGAGCGTGCCGGGATCGGGTGCCGTCCTCTGCTGGATGGTCGCCCCGGCGCCGCCTTTGCGGGCGAAGATATCCGGGTCGATCGCGAGGGCCTTGCCGAACGCGTCCAAAGCCGCGGGATACTGCTCGTTGGCGTAATATGCGAAACCGAGATTGCTGTAAATCACAGCCTGGTCGCCGCTCCGCGCGGCGAGGGCCCTTTTGTAATACTTGATGGCTTTCCCGTAATGCTTCTCCGAATACTCAAGGGCGCCGAGATTATTGATCGCGCTCACAAAATTGCCGTTCGCGTGCAACGCCTTCTTGTAGGAACGCTCGGCGCGATGAACATCGCCAAGTTGCTGGTAGGCGATGCCGACTTTGTTGAACATGGTGAAGTTCTTCGGGTCGTCCTGAAGGAGGTCCTCGTAGGCCTTAGCGGCCTCGGCATAGTCTTTCCGCGCCATCAAAATCTCCGCGCGGAGCTCCGCCTTCTGGCGGGGGGTCAACGACGGAGTTGTGGCTTCGGGCGCTGAAGTGGCGGCCGGCGTTTCAGCCTGTGGGCTGGGGGCTTGCTGCGCGCCGCTTGGTCCGGCCACAAAGGCCAGCAGGATCGCGAAGAGGGCCAGACGTTTCATTGCCCCTGTTCCTTGTGCGCAAGCGCGAGAGCGTGCGGCTACTATTGGCGTTTCGAGTCGTTTGCAGGCTGCTTGCTTCCCCCAAAGATACCAAATATCCGGTCGAGCAAACCCTTTTTCTTCTCTGGCTCCTGGCTCGGCTGCGCTGTGGGATTTTGCCCCGGCTTCGCCCCGGGCGGTGGCGGTGGCGCGGAGTTTTCTCCCCCAAACAGGTGAGCCAGCCACGAGCCGGGCGCCGATTGCGCGAGCTGCCCGCCGTGGAGCTGGCAGTATTGCGACGGCTCGCTCCCGGCGATGAAGTACTCATTCGCGGTTTGCGGGCAAGAAGGCGTGGCAAGCTCCCCGGTTTGCGGATCGATCATCTCGGCGACAATGCCCGGCGGCGGCTCGAATGGTTCCGTGCGGCGGTACATCGGCAGCGCCACGGCTCGCTTCATGAACTCGCCCCAGATCGGCGCAGCAGCCTGACCGCCGGCGAGTCCGAGGTCACGGTTGTCGTCGAAGCCGACCCAAACGACGCACAGCAAGTTCGAAGTGTACCCGGCGAACCAGCCGTCGCGCGAAGTACCGGTCTTGCCCGCGGCAGGATCGGTGAATCCCATCGCGCGCACCGGATAGCCCGTGCCGTGATTGATGACGTCCTCCATAAGGCTGGTCGTGAGAAACGCGACGCGCGGATCGAGCACCGCCCGCGTGGTGGGCGTCTGGGATTCCTCGACGGTGCCGTCGGCAGCAACAACGCTGCGGATGAAGAGCGGCTCGGCGCGGACGCCGTTTGCCGCGAACGCCGTGTATCCGGCCGCGACGTCGATCGGCGTCATCTCATAGGCGCCGAGCGCCACGGCGGGCGTGGCCTGGATGTTCGTGCCGAGGCCCATCTGGCGCGCGAGGTCGACCACGCGCTGGTAGCCGATCATCTCAGCGACCTTGACGGTGGCGACGTTGAGCGAATGCATCAGCGCGTCGCGGACAGTGACTGTGCCGAAGAATTCCTCGCCGTAGTTGTTCGGCGTGTATTCCTTGCCGTCGAATTCAAAGGTAGTGGGAGAATCGTCCACCGTCGTCACCGGCGTCACGACCGGCTGAAAACCCTCGACGGCGTTGTCGAACGCCGCCGCATAGACGAACGGCTTGAAGACCGATCCCGGCTGGCGGCGCGCGAGCGCTCGATTGAGCTGGCTTTCGCCGTAGTCCCGGCCGCCCACGAGAGCGCGAATCTCGCCGGTGTGGGGATCGAGCACGACAACCGCCACCTGCGCCTGCGGCACGGGCTCGCCCTTTTTCCTCCAGATCGCGTAGCGCCGGGCGAGAAGCTTGTCCACCTGCTGCAAGCCGATCTGGATGGCGTCGGTTGCCGCGCGCTCGAGGTCCGGGTCGAGCGTTGTGTAAATCCGGTAGCTCTGCGTCTCAAGATCGCTCTCCGAGAACCTTTCGAGCAGGTGGTCCTTCACCATGTCCACAAAATAGGGAGCGGAGTTGCTTTCGACGCCGCCGTTGACGAACTTCAGCTTCGATTTCTTTGCGATGGCTTCCTGCTCGGCAGTGATATAGCCGTCGTCCACCATCTGCGCGAGGACGCGGTCGCGCGCTTCGTCCGCCCGGTCGAGGTGGCGCTCGGCGGCGGAGTAGCGGTTCGGCGCGCGGATGATCCCGGCGAGAAACGCGGCTTCGCCGGTGGTCAGCTCCCGGATGTCCTTGCCGAAGTAGGCCTGGGCGGCTTCGCCGAATCCACGAATCGAAAAGCTGCCGCGGTTGCCGAGATAGATGTCGTTGGCGTACAGCTCGAGGATTTGCTGCTTGGAGAAGCGCTCGTCGAGCTCGGCGGCCATCAGGATTTCCTTGAGCTTCCGCCGCCACTCGCGCTTCGTCGAAAAGAAGAACGTCCGCGCCACCTGCATATCGATCGTGCTTGCGCCCTGGGCCTTCTGGCCGCGCGTCACGTCGTAGAAAGCCGCACCGAAGACGCGCACCAAGTCCAGCGCGCCGTGCTCGAAGAAGCGCTTGTCCTCCGCCGCAAGCACCGCATGAACGAGCACGGGCGGCAGGTCGTCGTAGCGCACCACGCGCCGCTTTTCGCGCGAGCTGTCGAAGAGGTTGGTGATCAGCTGCGGCTCGATTTCTGCCGAGTCGCGCGCCGAGCCGTCGGAGAGCTGCGCGATGTGCGAAATTTCGGTCCCATCAAAATCGACGCGAAGGCCGTTGCCGCCACGAAAGTAGGAATCCGCGGAGGGGAGAATCTGGACCGTCGAACCGGTTACATGGAATTCCCCGGGCGCGCCGACGACCGCGCCTTCCTGGTACCCCGCCCGCAGCAAGTACGTCGCAAGGTCGTTCGAGCGCAGCGTTTCTCCCGTGAAGATGTGCCCGGGAGCGGAATAGACGCGCGAAGTGTTCTGGAAAATCTGTCCGGTGAGGCGCTCGTCGATGAAGTGGCCGAACTGAACGTAGTAATACACCGCGACAGACGCAGCGGCAAGCAACATCAACAGCATCGCGCCCAGCACCGCGAGGCCGGAACGTGACGTCCAAAAACTGCGGGCGAGTCGAATCCGCAATCGGTTCTCCGCTACATCCTGATCACAGTCTTGACGCGCCGGAAGCCGCGGCTGGGGGTGCGCGGCGGCGCCAGGGCTGGGCCGCCTGCCCAGGTCCCGGTCTAGCCGTGTCGCCTGACTACATCACTATTCTAGATGGAATGGTTGTCCGCGTGGACATGAAATTCCTTGTCCCACTGGTAGACTGCGAGGTCGATGAGAACGCTGTAGTCGAGCCCGATGTCGACGGCTCCGTTGGAGACTTCCACGCGAATGTCTTCCCGCTTCGCCGGAATGCCGAGATCCTGGGCTTTCTTGAAAACGTCGTCCTTGATGTCTTCAACACTCTTCTTCGGATAGCCTGTCAGCGCAAAACGAGACTCGCTCTCGACCGAGTCCTGCAACTGATAGTTGGCGAGATAGATCGGTACGATCTTTATACCCGCAAAGGCCATCGCTCCCAGGATAAGCAGCGTAAAGACGAGGTTCAGTTTGGAACCGCCGCGCTCCCTGCTCCGCGTTGAAAGACTCCCCGACGTATTCATGGACTCACTCATGAAATTGCCGCAACCTCCCAAGTGGTTGCACCGATTGTCTTTCAAGCTAGCACGACGCCAGACGTAAGGGTAGGAAGGCGGCGACTGGTGTTCGCGATCAGTAAACGCGGCGAGGGATGCAGCACGTTGCGACGGGGCGCTAGTACGCCCGCGCGAAGATCGCTTTCGCCTTAGCCGCAGCGGCGCAATAGATGCACTGTCCTTCGCCGCCGGGCTGTTCGAGAGGAATACACCGCATCGTGGCCTTGGTCTCTTCCTTGATCTTCTCTTCGCACGCGGCGCCGCCGCACCACCAGGAAAACGCAAAGCCCCTTTCGACCGCCTTCTTGAACTCTTCGTAGTTGCTGGCATCCACCGTGTTCGCCTTGCGAAACGCCAGCGCGCGATCGTAGAGTGCCTGCTGAATCTCTTCGAGCATCGCCGCCACGGCCGGAGCAATTCCCTGCTGCGGAACGAAGGACTTGCCCTCCTTTCCGGGGCGGTCGCGCCGCGCGAGGACGACGGAGCCCTTCGCCACGTCCTTGGGCCCAAGCTCGAGCCGCAACGGGACTCCGCGCATCTCCCAGTCGTTGAACTTGAAGCCGGGGCTCATTCCTTCGCGCTCGTCCATCTTCACGCGGATGCCCGCGGCGACGAGTTCCTTGCGCAGCCTCTGCGCATTCTCGAGGACGCTTGCTTTTTCCTCGTCCGTCTTGAAGATCGGCACGATGACCAACTGGAACGGCGCGAGCCGCGGCGGCAGAATCAAGCCCTGATCGTCGCCGTGCACCATGATGATCGCGCCGACGACGCGCGTCGAAAGCCCCCACGAAGTCGTCCAGCAGTGCTGCAAGACGCCGGTCTTGTCCAAATAGCGGATCTCGAATGCCTTCGCAAAGTTCTGTCCCAAATTGTGCGAAGTGCAGAATTGCAGCGCCTTGCCGTCGCCCATCATCGCTTCGAGCGAATACGTGATCTCGGCCCCGGCAAACTTCTCCGCCTCCGATTTTCGGCCGGGAATCACGGGGACAGCCGCTTCGTTCACGGCAAAATCCGTGTACACATCCACCATCTGGCGCGTTTCGGCTTCCGCCTCTTCGGCGGTCGCGTGCGCGGTGTGGCCCTCCTGCCAGAAGAATTCGAGCGTGCGCAGGAACAGGCGTGTGCGCAGTTCCCAGCGCACCACGCTGTTCCACTGGTTGATCAGAAGCGGCAAATCGCGGTAGGACTGAATCCATTTCGCGTAGGCGTGGCCGATGATCGTTTCGGAAGTCGGCCGGATCACGAGTGGCTCTTCCAGCTTCTCGCCGCCGCCGTACGTGACAACGGCGAGCTCGGGCGAAAATCCCGCCACATGCGACTTCTCTTTCTCGATGAAGCTGCGCGGGATCAGCAGCGGAAACGCCGCGTTGACGTGTCCGGTCGCCTTGAACCGGCTGTCGAGCGCCGCCGTAATGTTTTCCCACAGCGCCCAGCCGTACGGCCGCACGATCATGCAGCCGCGCACCGGCGCGTAATCCGCGAGCTCCGCTCGCAAAACGAGCTGGTTGTACCACTCCGAAAAGTCCTCCGCCCGCGTCGTCAGTTTCAGATCGGACATTCTCCCCTTATCCCCAATAATGGCTTCGTAGGAAAGTTCTCTGCGCCTTATGCCCTTCGCGCAGCGCCCACTATGAACGCGTTAGGTTAGGAGACTCACGCTCCCAAGTCAATCGCAGGGGGAATCTCACGAACAATTCAGGCTGGATCAGGTCATGGATACGGGAAGCTGGACTTCGTTACCGCCAGCCAGTTCATGAAACCTCTTCACCATCGCCTTAGTGGTCTTGCAAGCCCACCTAGCGCAATGCAGATTGAGCACTTGTGAGCGGTCCAAGCAGCTTTGTCCTTGTGTGTAAACGGGAACTTTTGCTCTAGGGCTTCAATCTTGGCCGAAGGAAACTCCGTGGTTGCTCTGAATCGCGGATCATAGTGTACGAGCGTGTTGCGGAGACAAACGAGAAGATCTGTGGAAATCGGAATCAGACACGATTGTGATCCCGATCACTGCAATCAATCGCAAGCCGGCAGTATGTTAACCGTGACCGTCCGGGCCAAGTACCGCAACAAAAGGAGAATCACGACAATGCCACAGAAATCAGCAGCGGCTGTAAAGCGTTCGATGGCGCCCACGTCGGTGACGGCCAAGGACATCATGCAAAGCCCAGTAGTCGCAGCGACTCCACTTGCTTCCCTGCGAGACGTCGCAACCCAGCTCGTTACCAACGAATTCAGTGGGATGCCAGTTGCTGCCTCCGATGGCAGGGTGGTAGGAGTCGTCACAGAGTCGGACGTTGTTCGCACATTGATTGAAGGAAAACGGCTGGAGAACTTGACTGCCGGAGACGTAATGACTGGCCCGCCGATCACCGTGAACCTAAACACCCCGATCGGGGATGTCATGAAGAGCCTGGAGGAAAACCGTATTGTCCGGGTGCCGGTGACGGATCAGGACAAACTCGTTGGGATCATTTCTCGGAGAGATGTAATTCGGGCAATCCTGGAGCCGGAGTTCATCGCCTTCGGAGATTTCTAGCGTCAGTACCCCGTTTTCTCTGCGCGGGGCACCGCTGGGCCTGCGGTTCACGCATGAAGAACGGTTCTGACATACAGGAGTGGTCTGCGACGGCCGTCATAGCAATATTACAGAATCGAGTTCATGCGTTGCTGTGGGGAGAGGAGGCGAGAGCTGCGAGAGGTGTACGATGGGACAGAATCAACGACAGGCCCTGCTCAATGCTCTGAAGTTGGAGCTGAAGTTCTGCGAGCTGGGCGGATACAAACCGGTTCGGGGGAGGCTTCCGGCGCGCGCGAGCGAGAATGATCCCCTTTCAATATGCCCTTTCCACGAAAGCACACCGGAGTCGCGCAAAGAGCTTTCCGTCTTCCGGGATTCTCCTTCGTGCCTGAACTATGGCTTGCCAGTGAGAGAGCACCCGTGTTCGGAGTGCTGGCTCATCGATTTCGTTCCGGCTGAGAAGCGAGGCGAAGCGGTCCCGTGCCACCATATTCCGCTGAACGAACGCGGAGATACGGTGGCGACCCTCGGGGAACTGGGCGACGCACCGGACGTGCAGGAAGCTGTGCTCGATTGGCTTCGCAGGACGATTCAGCAGCTCGAAGGGGCACCTACGCAATCGCAACAGCCAGCGGCGTGAGGGCCTACTGCGGCCGGGGTGCCGCACCCTTCGTGCACATACCTCCGTGCTGCCTCCCTTGTCCCGAATGATGGCTTCGTGCGAAAGTTCTCTGCGCCTTGTGACCTTCGCGCAGCCTCACCATGAACGCGTTAGGTCAGGAGACTCCCTGCCCTAAGTCAATCAGCGCCCGTTCCGCTTTCTTGGTGTACTGAGCCTTAAATGCGTGTAGTCTATCCACCCTGGTAAGCCCTGCGGGCGCATATTCCGTCGAAAGGAGTTCGTATATGCACAGTAATTTGGGCCGTATGATTGGCTGTTTAGCGATTTGCGCTGGCTCGCTGGCGGTGGCCAACACCACTCACGCCCAAGCCCAGTCCTCGCCGCCCGCCTCCACAGCACCGGCGACGAGTACAACTACGCAGGCGCCTGATGAGTACAGCACAAGACTCCAACCGCAGCCCGGCGTGTTCTACGTCCGCCCGACCGAACACCAAAAGCTTCGTAATTTCGTTTTCGATGCGATGGGACCCTACCCGTTCGTGGGCGCCCTTGGCGCGGCGGGAATCCAGCAGGCTTACGGCACGCCGCGGGAGTGGGGACAGGGCTCGGATGCGTTCGGCGTGCGCGTGGCCAGCAACTTCGGAATCGCCCTCACCACCACCACCACTCGCTATGCGCTGGCAGAGGCGTTTCGCGAGGACACGCTCTACTACCGCTGTACTTGCAAGGGTGTGCTCCCGCGTTTGGGCCATGCGCTGATCTCAACGATCACAGCGCGTCGCGGCGACGACGGCCACCGCGACTTTTCGTTCGCGGCCCTAGCCGCCCCGTACGCTGGCACCATGGCGGCTGCACTCGGGTGGTATCCCAGTCGCTACGGCCCCAAAGACGGCTTTCGGATGGGTAACTACAATCTTCTCAGCCAGGCCGCACAAAACGCAGCGCTCGAATTCGTGTACGGTGGCCCCCACACTCTTCTCGGCTCCATGCACATTCCCGGGCTTTCGGGCAAAGGCAAAGTGGGCGATTCGGGCCCGACTCCCTGATCGTGAGCGAGCACGCCCGGGGTGCCGCACCGTTCGTCTCCCAGAACGGTGCGTAGGTACACTCCCGTTAATCGCTACATAACCGGGCCTTCTTTGCACCAATCGGATTTGCTAAAATGATCGCTCCCATGCCGAAAGAAAGTCCCGAACTTCAAAGGATGAGCCGCTCGCTCGCGGAAACCGATCCGGAGATCGCCGATGTGCTGCGCGAGGAAGTGCGCCGCCAGGCCACAGGCCTCGAGCTGATTCCTTCGGAGAACTTCGTGTCCGAAGCGGTGCTCGAAGCGATGGGCTCGGTCCTCACAAACAAGTACGCCGAGGGCTATCCGGGCAAGCGTTATTACGGCGGATGCGAATTTGCGGATCGCGCCGAGCAGCTTGCGATCGACCGCGCCAAGGAGCTTTTTGGCGCCGAGCATGCGAACGTTCAGCCGCACTCCGGCACGCAGGCGAACATCGCCGTCTATATGACGGCGCTCCAGCCCGGCGACACAGTCCTCGGGATGAACCTCGCGCACGGCGGCCACTTGACGCACGGCCATCCGCTGAATTTTTCGGGCAAGACGTACAAGTTCGTCCCTTACGGCGTCTCGAAGGAAACCGAGACGATCGACTACGACGAACTGGACCGTCTCGCACAGGAGCACAAACCGAAAATGATCGTTGTGGGCGCGAGCGCCTATTCGCGGACCTTCGACTTCCCGCGCATGGCGAAGATCGCACAGTCCGTGGGAGCGCTGCTCTTCGTCGATATGGCGCACATCGCCGGACTCGTCGCCACGGGCGTCCACCCGAGCCCCGTGCCGCACGCCGACTTCGTCTCGACGACCACGCATAAGACGCTTCGCGGCCCGCGGGGCGGGCTGATTCTCTGCCGCGAAAAATACGCGAAAGACCTCGACCGCTCGACCTTCCCCGGCATCCAGGGCGGCCCGCTGATGCACGTCATCGCGGCGAAGGCCGTCTGCCTGAAGGAAGCGATGGAGCCGGGATTCCGCGAATACCAGAAGCAGGTTGTCGCCAACGCGAAGGCGCTCGCGGCGGGCGTGGCGAAGCGCGGCTACCGCATCGTCAGCGGCGGAACGGACAACCATCTGTTCCTTGTAGACATTTACTCACGCGGGCTGACCGGCGCCGACGCGCAGCCCGCGTTCGATCGCGCTGGAATTACGATCAACAAGAACGCGATTCCCTTCGACCCGCTCCCCCCGATGAAAGCGAGCGGCATCCGCATGGGGACTCCCGCTGTGACGACCCGCGGAATGCGCGAGCCTGAAATGGAAAAAATCGCCGGCTGGATCGCCGAGGTGCTCGACCATCTCGGCGATGCAGCAACCGAGCAGCGCGTCCGCAAGGAAGTGGCCGCGTTCGCCGCTCAGTTCCCTCTTTATGCCCGCCGCCTCGAAGCCGCCGAGGCCGCTCTCGCCGGTTCCCGCTCCGCCCGTTGAGCGCACCGACCGGCAGCTGCTCTTTGGGGAGACTCTCCCCGAATGAGCGTTCGCTTTTGAGATGAGGTTGCGATGCTGACGAAAACGTATGTGGGCGGCCCGATCACGGAATACGAGAGAGAGGAAGCCCGGCAGATCCAACTCTCGTTGTTGCCGGCGGGTCCCCTTTCGGGGCCGTCGTATGAGATTGCCTACCGGTTCTCCCCTTTTGCGGAAGTCGGCGGGGATTTTGCCGACTTCTTCGCGCTGCCGGACGGGCAGCTCGGCCTGTACATGGGAGACGTGGTCGGCAAAGGGTTGACTGCCGCGCTGTACGCGGCGCTGGTGATGGGCCTGCTGCGCGGCATCCACAAGGCGGGAATGGAGCCTGCCGCTGCGCTCGCGCTCCTGAACGAACGCATGCTCGTCCGCCCCGTGAGGAGCCGCTTCGCCGCGACGCTCTATTCCGTTTTCAATCCGGACACGCGCAAATTGGTGTTTTCAAACGCCGGGCTGCCTTTGCCCCTGCTGATTTCGGAATCCGGTTGCACCACACTGGGCGAAGGGGGGCTGCCTTCCGGTATGTTTCCCCACGCGACATACGAGAACTACTCCGTCGAGCTTTCGCCGGGCGCCGCCGTGCTGTTTGCCACGGACGGCCTCCACGAACTTCGGGACCGCTACAACCGGGACTTCGGCCGCGAGCGGCTTCTGGAAATCTGGCAGCTGTGCCGTCGCAAATCCGCGGACGAATTGCTCGGCGCTCTGTTCGAAGAGGCGCGGTCCTTTTGCCTGGGCGGCAGCGAGCAGCTAGACGATATCACCGCGGTAATCCTGAAGGTACCCGGCTAGTGCCGTTCCAACTAATTGCTCGGACTTTCGAAGAGACAAGCAGCGAGACGGCAGTCTACCGAGCCTCCGATTCACTTTGCTCAAAAAGTTGGAACGGTACTAGATAACTTGAATCGTGAGTTCGGTTGCGCGGCCGTCGCGAATCGAAAACGCGCGCACGGGCTTCGCGGCATCCGGTTGCGGCGAAATGATGAAGTAAGCTGCGTCGGGGTAGTAGGCGCGTTCGATATCGCGCGGCGAGGGCTTGTTCTCGCCGTTCGGATGTGAGTGGTAGATCCCCAGTAGGTCAAGTCCTGCTCCACGAATCTCGCGCATCAGCTTGAACAAATCTTCCGGAGCGATTTCATATCCCCTCGCGGGATCGCTCGCAACATTCCGCGCTGCAAAAGCCTGTGCGATGATTCCGTCGCGTCCGGCGAGCAGCCCGCAGCGCTCATGTGTCGAGTCCCGCCGCGCATCAGTCGTTAATCGGGTGAGAATGTCCCTCGTAATTTGAATCGCAGCCATCGATGCGAACCGCAGAGATAAACCGAGAATGAGCAGGGGCGCTGGTTGCTGCGCCCCTGCTCTTCGCCAACGCAATATGCGTTACGCCTTTTGGGCTTGGCGGCGAAGGAACGTAGGCACGTCGAGGTCGTCGGCGGGCACGTCGTGGATCACCTCGCTGACGTTTCTCGAAACCTGCTGGACCACGTTCGTCTGCTCGGGCGCCACCGGAACGTTTGTTTGTTCGCGTCCCGCCTTCCACGTCTTCGGCAGATACGACGGCCGCGCGTGCGTTTTCTTGCCCGCAACCTCGCGGAAGCCGGCCGCGATCACGGTGATCTTCACCGACTCCTTCATTGCATCGTCCTGAACCGCGCCGAAAATGATGTTCGCATTCTCGTGCGCCGCTTTCTGGATGATGGACGAGGCTTCGTGGATCTCGTGGAGCGAGAGGCTGGACGAGCCGGTGACGTTGATCAGGATGCCCTGCGCGCCGTTGATGTTGTTGTCTTCGAGCAGCGGGCTATTGATGGCGCGGTTGGCGGCGTCGATCGCTCGGTTCGAGCCGGTAGCGACGGCCGTGCCCATGACGGCGTAGCCCTGGCCGGACATGATCGTTCTCACGTCGGCGAAGTCGCGGTTGATGATGCCTGGGATCGTGATGATGTCGGAGATGCCCTGCACGGCCTGGCGCAGGATATCGTCGGCGATGCGGAACGCCTCAAAGAAGCTGGTTCCCTGCTCGACGCACTCCATCAGGCGTTCGTTCGGAATCACGATCACGGTATCGACGCAGCCGACGAGCTCGGCGAGCGCCTGCTCGGCCTGCTGCATGCGCCGCTTGCCTTCGAAGGCGAAGGGCTTCGTCACCACGGCGACGGTGAGCGCACCCAGTTCGCTCGCCAGATTCGCGACGACGGGCGCAGCGCCGCTGCCTGTGCCGCCGCCGAGGCCGGACGTGACGAACACCATGTCCGCGCCGTCGAGCGCTTCGAGGATTTTCTCCGTGTCTTCGAGCGCTGCCTTGCGCCCGACCTCAGGGTTGGCGCCCGCGCCCAGCCCCTTCGTCAGCTTCGCGCCGAGCTGCAATTTCACCGGCGCCTGCGAAAGTTTGAGCGCCTGCAAGTCGGTGTTGGCCGCAATGAATTCGACGCCCTCGACCTTGGCGCGAATCATGCGGTTCACCGCGTTCGATCCGCCGCCGCCGACGCCGATTACTTTGATCCTGGCGCCGTCCTGCGGCTCTTCGCTAAACGATACTCGAATGCTCGATTCCTTCGGCGACATGCGCCCTCCCTCAGTTCCGAACTTTTTCACCACCTGCGACTTCGAATCCCCTCTTATGCCCCTGCAAACATGCTTTTCAACTTGCCCATGAACCCCGCAGGACGCGCTCCGGCGAGGCGCCGCGTGCGCGCCCCGTAGAGAGCCAGTCCCACGGCCGTGGCGTACTCGGGCCGGGAAACCTCCTCGCTCATCTCCGCCAGGCCTCGCGGCGCGGCCACGCGAACGGGCAGATTGAAGACGCGCTCGGCCAGCTCGGGTAATCCGCGGAGATGCGATCCGCCGCCCGTCAGCACAATCCCGGCGGGGATTTGCGATTCGAGACCCCCGCGGCGCACTTCGTCGCGGATGAGCATCAGCAGCTCCTGCGCGCGCGGCTCGACGATGTCGGAGAGCATGCGGGCGAACACTGTGCGCGGCGGCCGGTCGCCCACGCTCGCGATTTCGATGGCCAAATCGCCCGTGACCTGTTCGCGGAACGCGCAGGCGTGCTCGCGCTTGATCTTTTCGGCTCCCGGAATCGGGGTGCGCAGGCCCACGGCGAGATCGTTGGTGAAATGGTCACCGCCGACGGGAATCGCCGCCGTGTGCCGCACCACGCCGCCCGCGTAGCCGATCAATTCGGTGGTGCCGCCGCCGACGTCGAGCAGGCAAACGCCCAGTTCGCGCTCGTCCTGCGTGAGGCAAGCTTCCGCCGAGGCCAATGGCTCGAGGACCGTGTCGTCCACGCGCACGCCCGCGCGGTTCACGGCGGTGACGATGTTCTGGGTCGCGCTGCCGGAGGCGGTCACGATGTGCACGTTGGCCTCGAGGCGCTGCCCGACCATGCCGATCGCGTCGCGGATGTTGTCGTGCCCGTCGAGAAAAAATTCCTGCGGCAGAACGTGCAGCACTTCGCGATCCTCCGGCAAAGTCACGCCGCGCGCGGCCTCGACGGCGCGGCGCACGTCGTCGCGCTGAATGTCGCGCGGCTTCGCACCCACCGTGATCCCGCCGCGGCTGTTCACGCCGCGCACGTGTCCGCCGGCCACACCGATGATTGCCGATTCAACGGGCACGCCCACAATCGTCTCCGCTTCCTCAACCGCGCGGCGAATGGAACTGACCGCGAGATCGAGATTCACGATTTGACCCTTGCGCCAGCCCTTCGATTCTGCCGCGCCGAGCGCCGCGAATTTCACGCCGCCGTCGTCGTCCTGTTCGGCGACGAGCGCGCAGGTCTTCGTGCTGCCGATATCGAGTGCCACGATGTGCCGTTCTTTCCTGGTCAAATCCGCCGCTCCTTACCTCAATTGCTTGGCCGCGCCCGTTGCGCCGGGCTTCGGCGACCGCTGCTGAGCCACTTTTTGCGAAACCGCCGCGGTGTCCGGGTTGACGACAGCCTCGCGGCTGAATCTCAAGTCCACCGACTCGACGCGGCCCGCCGTCGCGCGCCACTGCCCGATATTCTCGACGAGCGTCTGATACTTGGCCGCAAAATCGCCGTCGCCGAAGTGCACGACGATGGGCGCATCGGCCTGGCCCCATTCTCCGGACGAGGCCGCGTCCGAAGATTCACTGGCCGAGGCTCCGTTCTGCTGCAATCCGCTGAGCGTGGTGCGAACGTCGTGCCCGTCCGAGAGGTCAACTTCACTGACCTGTTCGGTTGCGCCGGCGCGAGCGGACTCGATCTGCTGCATGAAGCCCGCGAAAAGCTGCATGCGCTGCTCGCGATCTTCCTGAGGCATGTCCGCGCCGATTCCGGTGACGACCGGAAAATGGAAACTCGCGGTCAGCGGTCGCTCGAGGATCACGCCGTGGACGTCCACGAGGGCCATGTCGCTGCCGTCGCGCAGGAATGCGATCGGCGTACGCTCGGTGATTTCGACTTCGATCCTGTTCGGCAGGGCGCGGCGCACCGTGGCCTGCTCGACCCAGGGAATCGCCTCGAGCTCGCGCCGCCGCTTTTCGATCGGAATGCGCAGGATGCTCCGGGAGCGATCCGTGGCAAAAATTTCGAGCACGCTGGCACGCGTGACGTAGTGGTTTCCGGAGAGGCTGACCTGGTCGGGATGAACGAGCGCCATTTCCGGCGAGGCCAGCAGGAAGTGACCGAGATCGTAGGCCACCCACGCGCCGGCGAGGCCGACGGCGGCCCACATTGTCACGCGCAGATACGCCTTCCAGGCTTTCCGGCCGAACTTCCGCCGCTTGATCTCGAGCGGCTTCTGCTGCCGGAGATACTTCGGCTCTTCGTCCGCCAGGACCTCCTGGGGATAGGCGTTCGCGTCCATGGCTCTTAGTTTCGCCAGACGATCACCTCGTTCTCGAGTTCCATCCCGTATGCATCGCGCACGCGGTCGCGCACTTCCTCAATCAGCTTCAGCATGTCCGAGCAGGTGGCGCGCCCCGCGTTGACGAAAAAATTCGCGTGACGGTCGCTCACCATGGCGTCGCCCACGCGGTGGCCCTTGAGGCCGAGTTCATCGATCATTTTCCCCGCCGAGCCGCCCTGGGGATTCTTGAAGATACAGCCGGCGCTTTTCTGGTTGAGCGGCTGGCTCAACCGGCGCTTTTCGTTGCACACCTTAATGCCCGCGAGAACTTCCTTGTAAGGCTTCGACGGCAGTTCGAGTTTCACGCGCAGCATCACGTCGTCCGGCGCGAAGGACGTGTGGCGATAGTCGAAGCGGATGTCGCCGCCGCGCAACGTTTCGATCTTCCCGGTGGCCGCGCGATACAGCTCGACCTCGCGGACGTGCGGACCGATCTGCGTGCCATAGGCGCCCGCATTCATCCGCAAGGCGCCGCCGACGCTTCCGGGGACGCCGATGAGTCCTTCCATGCCACCGAGATCGCGTTTCGCGCAGAACGTCACCATGCCGCCGAGGTCCGCCGACGCATCGACGTAGGCCGCGTTGCCCTCCACGCGCATGCCGGGATGCGCGACGGGAAGATGCAGGATCACCCACGGTAGCTCGCCATCGGCGATCAGCACGTTGGTGCCGCCGCCGAGAAACCGGTGCGGGATGTGTTCGTCTGCGAGCAGGCGTATCACGTCCGGAATCGTCTCGTACTGGCGCAGCAGCAACTCATCCGTCGTGCCGCCGATTCCCAGCGAAGTTTCGTCCGCGAGCGACACGCCGCGGCGCACCTCGACGCCGAGCTCTGTCAAACGCGCCGCCGCTGTGTCCTTAATCCGCATGCGAAGTCGAAACCCTCGATCCGAGAAGCAGCGCGAGCTCGTCGATCACGCGCCCGACGCTGCCCGCGCCGATTGTCAGAACCGCGTCGCCGGGAAGCGCTTCGCGCAGCATGTACTCGATGCCGCCTTGCAGGGTGCTCGAATAGACGACGTTCTTGAGGCCCGCCGAGCTGACGGCCTCCGCGAGGCGCTCGCCCGTGATGCCTTCGATCGGCGTCTCGCCCGCGGCGTAGATATCCGTGATCACGAGGACGTCCGCCTGGTTGAACGAGCGCCCGAAGTCCTCCCAGAGGTGCAGCGTGCGCGTGTAGCGATGCGGCTGGAAAAGCACGAGCAGGCGCTTGTAGCCGCAGCCGCGCGCCGCTTCCAGAGTCGCGCGGATTTCCGCGGGATGGTGGCCGTAGTCGTCAATGAGCGTGACCCCGGAGAATTTTCCCTTGATCTCGAAGCGCCTGCCGACGCCGGAAAATTTCGCAAGCCCGGCCCGGATCAAATCGGCCGGGACGTTGAGCGCGAGTCCCACCGCCGCGGCGGCGGCCGCATTGCGCACGTTATGAATTCCCGGCGGCAAAGGCAGCCGGAAAATCCCAAGGTCTTCGCCATGGTATTTCAGGCGAAACTCGCTCGCGAGGCCGTGGAGCTTCACGTCGCTGATGACCAGATCGGCCTGGCTCGACGTGCCATACGTAATCAGCGGCCGCTTCACGCGCGGAACGATGGCTTGGACGTTCGGTTCGTCCAGGCACAACACGACCGAGCCGTAGAACGGCACGCGGTTCACGAACTGGAGAAACGTTTCCTGGATCTCTTCGAGCGAGCGGTAATGATCGAGATGTTCGCGGTCAATGGTCGTGACGACGGCAATCACGGGCGCGAGCATCAGGAACGACCGGTCGCTTTCATCCGCCTCGACCACCATGTATTCTCCGCGGCCCACCTGCGCGTTCGCGCCCGCATGATTCACGCGGCCGCCTACGACGAACGTGGGGTCGAGGTCCGCTGCCGCCAGCACTGCGGCGACCATCGAAGTGGTGGTCGTCTTTCCGTGCGCGCCGGCAACCGCGATGCCGTATTTCAGCCGCATCAGCTCGGCGAGCATTTCGGCGCGCGGGATCACGGGAATCTTGAGGCGATGCGCCTCGACGATCTCGGCATTGTCCTGCGGCACAGCCGCCGAGACGACCACCACATGCGCGCCATGGACATTTTCGGCGTTGTGGCCTTCGTAGATCGTCGCGCCGAGCTTGTACAGACGCTCGGTGACCGCCGAGGGCTTCAGATCGGAGCCCGAAACGGCGTAGCCGGATGAGAGCAAGACTTCGGCGATGCCGTTCATACCGCTGCCGCCGATCCCGACCAGGTGGATGCGCTGGAAATTGCGAAATGTGAGGTTCATGCCTGGGCTATCCCCTCGAGAAGATCGACAATGTCCTCCACCGCTCGCGGGCGCGCGAGCGAGCGGGCGCGGTCTTCCATCTCTTCAATTCTCCGGGGCTGGTCCAGGAGGGAGAAAATCTCGTTTGTCAGGCGCTCGGGTGTCAGGTCGTCCTGCGGCAAGAGCCGGGCCGCGCCTGCGTCCTGCATGGCGGCGGCATTGCGCGTCTGGTGCGCGTCGGTGGAAGCCCCGAAAGGGATGAAGATGGCGGCGCGTCCGGAGGCCGATACCTCCGCGACAGTGATAGCGCCCGAGCGGCAGACGATCAGGTCGGCCTGGGCAAACCTCTCCGCCATGTTCTCGATGAAGGGCAGAACCTCCGCTTTGAATTCGCGGCGCGCATATGCCACGCGAACCGCATTATAGTCGCGTTCGCCGGTCTGATGCACGATGAAAAGCTGACTTTTTCTTGCGGCGAGACGATCGAGCGAATCGACTACGGCGCGATTGATCGGCAAAGCCCCGCGGCTGCCGCCGGTAATCAGCAGCGTAAACGGCGCGCGATGATCTTTGCGGGGAATGGCGAAGAATTCCTTGCGCACTGGGCAGCCGGTGACGACGGCTTTGCGGCCGAATCGGGCGGCGGTCGGCTGGTGGGCGACGGCCACGCGCGTCGCGAGCCGCGCCAGAATGCGGTTCGTGAACCCCGGCTCGACGTTGGGCTCGAACACGACGTTCGGAATCCGATGCAGCGCCGCAAGGAGCATCATCGGGCCCGAGGCATAGCCGCCGACGCCAAGCGCCGCACAAAATCGATGGCGATGCAGAATCCTTTCGGAGTCCCACAGGCCGGCGGGAAGCATCGCGGCGTTGCGCAGGAATCTCGCGCCGCCGATCCCTTTCAGGCCGGCCACGCGAATCAGTTCGAGCGGCAGCCCTGCCTGCGGCACGAGCCGCGCTTCGATTCCGCGTTCGGTTCCGACAAACACGACCTGTCGCTCTCCTTCACTCCCGCGGCGGAGCCATTCCCGCGCCACGGCCAGCGCCGGGAACACGTGCCCACCGGTACCGCCGCCAGCAATCAGCAGAGTCTTTGCGTCCGGCTTCGCATTGGGGCTCACGTCTCATCCGCGTGCTGGCTGATATTCAGGAGCACGCCCGTGGCCAGAAGCATGCCCATCAAACTCGATCCGCCGTAGCTCACGAACGGCAGCGGAATTCCCTTGGTCGGCATCAGGCCCACCACGACGCTCAGATTGATCAGCGCCTGGCCCACTACCATCGCCGTAATGCCGATTCCCAGCAGGCGGCCGAATTCGTCCGGCGCCTTCATCGCGGCGACGAAGCCTCGCCAGCCGTAGAAGGCAAACAGCGCGAGCACGATGACCGCCCCGATAAAGCCGAACTCCTCGCATACCACGGAGAAAATGAAGTCCGTGTGCGCCTCGGGAAGGAAGAAGAGCTTTTGGTGACTCTCCATCAGGCCGACGCCGGTAAATCCGCCCGAGCCGACCGCAATCAGCGACTGCAACAACTGGAAGCCATGGCCCTGAGGATCAGCCTCGGGCGAAAAGAACGCCTTTACGCGTTCGAGGCGATAGGGCGTGCTCAGAATCGCGATGGCTATGACGGGCACACCCACGGCGGCGGCCGCGGCGATGTAGCGCATCGAAAGGCCCGCAACGAACAGCATCACTGCGGCGGAAAAGAAGATCATGCAGGCCGTGCCGAGGTCGGGCTCCTTATAAACCAAAGCGACGATCAGCAGGACGGTTCCGAGCGCCGGCAAGAGCGTTTGAGTCAGATTGTTGACTCCGGCGCCGCGCGGCCTGCGCCGGATTTCGAGGAACCACGCAAGATAGAAAATCACGACAAGCTTTGCGAACTCCGATGGCTGCAAGCCGAGCGGCCCGAAGCGAATCCAGCGGTGCGTCGCGTGCGAGCGGTCGAGGAAGAAGACCGCGATCAGTAGCAGAAACGTCGCCGAAAGCGCCGTGAAGATCACGCGCGGCTGGCGCAGCTTGCGGTAGTCCGTGTTCATCAGCCAGAACATCCCCGCGATTCCGAGCGCGAGCCAGAGCAGTTGCCGAAGCAGAAAATAGTAGCCGTTGCCGTACTCGTCGCGCGCGGTCATGGCCGAGGCGCTGAAAACCATCACTGCGCCGATCAGGCAAAGCGTGAGCGTCGCGCCGAAGAGTTGGCGGTCAGGTTGCAAGCTGCGGGGCATTCATCGTCCCTTCCGCGCGTGAGCTTCCGCGGCGGGGTGATTCTCGAGCTTCGCGACGAGTTCTTTGAACGTGCGGCCCCGGTGCTCGTAGTTCTCGAACTGATCGAAGCTCGAGCACGCCGGTGCGAGCAGAACGGTGTCGCCGGGCCGCGCCTGTTCGACGGCAAGCTGCACCGCGCGGTCGAGCGTGCCAGCATTCATGGCTGGGACAGCATCTCTCAGGTCCGCCGCGATTCTGTCCGCGGCGCCGCCGATCAGGATAGCCAGTCGCGCGCGTTCGCGAAGCGGCTCGCGGAGCGGCGTGTACGGGCTGCCCTTGTCCTTGCCGCCGAGAATGACGACGAGCGGTCCCGGAAACGCTTCGACGGCCTTCAGGGCCGCGTCGACATTCGTGGCTTTCGAATCGTTGTAGAACTTGACGCCACCCGTCTCGGCGACAAATTCCAGGCGGTGCTCCACTCCCTGAAATGTCTTCACGCCGCTCGCGATCGCCGTGGGAGTAGCGCCGGCAAGATAGGCCGCGGCGCAGGCGGCCAGCACGTTTTCCACGTTGTGCTCGCCGCGCAAGGGGATTTCGTCGCGCCGCGCCACCGGGACTTGGGAGCCGTCGTGGCGAAAAATGATCTGGTCGTCGCGCAGGAACGCGCCCGCGGCCACGCGCTTCTGCCGGCTGAACCAGAAGACGTGCGGCCGCGAAGGCATCCGCCGCGTCACCTCGGGATCGTCGGCATTCAGCACGGCGGCGTCGCGCTCGAGCTGGTTTTCGAACATGCGCATCTTCGTGGCAGCGTATTCCTCGAACGACGCGTGGCGGTCGAGGTGATCCGGCGTGAGATTCAGCAGGACGCCGATTTCGGGGCGAAACGCCTCGATCGCTTCGAGCTGGAAGCTGCTGATCTCGGCCACGGTCACGCTCGAATCGGTCGAAGACTCGACCAGCGACAGCAGCGGCACTCCGATGTTGCCGCCGACGAGCGTCGGAATTCCGGCGGTCTTTAGGATGTGCGCGACCAGCGAAGTCGTGGTCGTCTTGCCGTTCGAGCCGGTGATCGCTACGAGCTTCCCTCGGAGGAAGCGCCACGCGAGTTCGATCTCGCTCCACACGGGAATTCCGCGCGTTCGCGCGAGCTCGAGCGGAGCGAGTGTCACCGGCACGCCCGGACTTATGACGATCAAATCCTGCTCCAGAAACGAGGCCGCGGAGTGGCCGCCCAGATCGAGCTTCACTCCGGCCGCCCGAAGCTTCGCCGCCGTTTCGGCCAGTTCACTTTCAGTTTTTTCATCGGTGGCTGTCACGATCGCCCCGTAGCCAGCTGCGAAAAGCGATGTCACCACTCCTGTGCGCGCGAGCCCCACCACCAGCACGCGCTTTCCTGCAAGATCGAACCCGGGTCTCACCTGGCCTCACCTCAATTTCAAAGTCGTCAACGAAAACAGCGCAAACACCAGCGCCAGAATCCAAAATCGCACGATAATCTTCGACTCGCTCCATCCGAGCAGCTCGAAATGATGGTGCAGCGGCGCCATGCGGAAGATACGCTTGCCCGTCAGCTTGAACGAACCGACCTGGAGAATCACAGACAGCAATTCGAGCAGAAAGATGCCGCCGATCGACACCAGCAGGATTTCCTGCTTGAGGATGACGGCCACCGTTCCGATCGCGCCTCCGAGCGCAAGCGAGCCGACGTCGCCCATGAACATTTCGGCGGGATGCGCGTTGTACCAGAGGAACCCCAGAGAGGCTCCCGCCAGCGAGCCGCAGAAGATCGTGAGCTCGGCGGCGTCGGGAATTTTCTGAATCTCGAGATACTCGGCGAAGCGCGCGTTGCTCGAAAGATAGGTCAGCACCGTCAGCGCGACCGAGGAAACCAGCACGCAGCCGATCGCCAGCCCGTCGAGGCCGTCAGTGAGGTTCACTCCGTTCGAAAAGCCCGCGATCACGAGGACGAGAAAGATGATGAAAGGTACGTAGGCCAGCGGCCAAATGAACCGATGGCCCAGCAGCGCATCGATGACGAGATCTGGATGCAGCTTCTTTAGGAACGGCACGCTCAACTGAGTCGAGTAGTCGCCTTTCACCTGCAACCCCAGCAGCACCGCTCCGACAAAAACGCACGTCAGCACCTGAAGCAGAAACTTCCAGCGCGCCGTCAGGCCGAGGTTCCGCCGCCGCACGACCTTGTTGTAATCGTCCGCAAAACCGATGGCGCCGAAGGCCAGCGTCGCGGTGAGGGCCAGGAGCACGTAGGGATTCCGCAGGTCGGCCCATAGCAGCGTGGGAATCACAATCGCGGCGACGATCAGCACGCCGCCCATCGTGGGCGTTCCGGCCTTTTTCTGGTGCGCCTGCGGCCCTTCCTGGCGGATGTACTGCTTCACTTGCAGTTCGCGCAGACGCTCGATCATCCACGGGCCGAGCAGGAGCGAAAGCAGGAGCGCGGTGAGGCTCGCGACGGCCGTGCGGACCGTAATGTAACGAAATACGTTCAGAGCGCTGAAATGCCGGTGAAGCACGAAGAAAAAGAGGTAATAGAGCATTTCAGCGGCGTCCCTTCGGGCCCGCTTCGAGAGCTTCGGGCGCGCTTTTCGGGGCGACGCGGCGATGTCGTGCGTCAAGGGCTTCGAGGATTCTTTCCATCTTCACGCCGCGCGAGCCCTTCAAAAGCAACAGGTCGCCCGGCGCCACAAACTTTTCCAGGAATTTCGCCGCCTCCTGTGAATTCGGGAAAAACTGCGTGCGGTCCGCCGGATGGCCCACCTCGATCGCCGCCCGCACGAACTCCTCCGCCTGCCCTTGCACGCCGAAAATCCAGTCGATCTTCCCCGACCCGGCTGCCAGGCGGCCGCACTCGCGGTGCAATTCCGGTGAAGCGCTCCCGAGCTCGAGCATCTCGCCCGCTGCGATGATGCGCCGCTGATACCCCAGCGTGGCCGCGAGCAATTCCGCCAGCGTGACCAGAGCCGTGGGACTCGAGTTGTAGGTGTCGTTGATCACCGAAAAACCTTCTTCGAAACGGACGACTTCTCCACGCTTGTCCGCCGGAGTAAGCGCCGGAAACACGCGCTTCGCCTCCTCCGCGCCGACGCCCCAGACGCTCGCCGCCGCCAGCGCCGCGAGCGCGTTCATCACGTTGTGCCGCCCGATCAGCGGCAATTCGAGCCGCGCGCGCCCCGCCGGCCAAATGAAATCAAATGCCGAGCCGTCCAGGCCGCGCTCTTCGATTCTCTCCGCTCGAAAGTCGGCGCGCGGATGCGTGCCGAAAAGAATAACGCGCCCGCGCGCGGCATCCGCAAACGCCGCGACGTGGTCATCGTCCGCGTTCAACACGGCGATCGCATTCGGCCACGCCAGGTTCTCGATCAGCTCGCGCTCGGCGAGCGCAATCTCCTCGATCGACGAGAAAAACTCCAGATGCTCGACCGCCACGCGCGTGACAACTCCCACATCCGGCGACGCGATCTGCGCCAGCCGCGCGAGTTCCCCCCGGTGCGACATCCCCAGCTCGATCACCGCCGCGCCGTGCTCGTCGTCCAGCTTCAGCAGCGTAAGCGGCAGGCCGTATTCGTTGTTCAGGTTCCCTTGCGTCTTCAGCACGCGGAACCGCGCGCCCACGAGCGCCGCCAGAATCTCTTTCGTTGTGGTCTTGCCGATGGACCCGGCCACCCCGCCAATAAGCCGCCCTGGCCGCGCTTTCCGCCAGATCTCGCAAGCGCGCGAGGCCAGGCGCTGGAGCGCGGCGAGCGTGTCGTCCACAGCGAAGAGTCTTCTCTGTACTTCGGTGGGGTACCCCGCGAGTCGTTCGTGCGCCACCACCCCGGCCGGGATGCCCCGCGCCAGTACCTCACCGACAAAAGTGTGTCCGTCATGACGCGGTCCGCGTATGGCGATGAACAGTTCTCCGGGCTGAATAGTACGAGAGTCAATCGACACGCCGGCCAGCCCGGCCATGGGGTCGAGCCCGGCGGGAACTGGGACACCCAGCGCTTCACCCACTTGAGCCACTGTCCACCGCATCGGTTCTCCAATGGGCTGGCCTTCATGCTCAGCCGCAACTCCGGGTGACCTCGCTAGCGCGCGGCCGGCGTCTTTGAAAAGCCCTTGCGACGCAGGATCGCGCGCGCCTTTTCGCGGTCGTCAAATTCGATCGTTCCATCGCGCAGAACCTGGGACGTTTCATGGCCCTTGCCGGCAAGGAGCACGATGTCGCCCGGTCGGGCTTCGTCCACGGCCAGCGCAAGCGCCCGCTCCCGGTCCGGCTCGATCCGGTACTTCGCATCGACTTTTTGCAATCCCACGACCACATCGTTGATGATCCGCAAAGGGTCCTCGCTGCGCGGGTTGTCGCTCGTCAGCACCACGAGGTCGCTGAGCGAGCCAGCCGCTTCGCCCATCAGCGGACGCTTCGTGCGGTCGCGCTCGCCGCCGGCGCCAAATACCGTAATGATCCGGCCCGAAGCACTCAGTTCGCGCGCCGTAGAGATCAGATTGCGCAGCGCGTCGTCCGTGTGCGCGTAATCAACGACCACGAGGAACGGCTGGCCCTCGTCAATCCTCTGAAATCGGCCCGGCACGAGGTCGAGACTTGCGATGCCTTCCTCGATTTTGGGGGGGGGGATATCAAGCGCAATCCCCGCACCGATCGCGCCGAGAATGTTGTAGATGTTGATCCGGCCCACGAGCGGCGAATGCACGTTGATCTCTCCCGCAGGCGTATGCGCCGTGAATTCGAGGCCGTCGAAACTCAGGCTGAACTTTTTCGCCGTCAGATCGCACCCGCCTTTGAGGCCGTACGTCATCGTGCGCCGCGCAAGCCCCGCCAGTTGGGCGGAATACGGGTCATCCGCGTTGATCACCGCCGCATCGGGCGCGCCTGCGCCGGTGCCTTCGAACAGCCGGCGCTTCGCCGCGAAGTACTCCTCGAAGGTCTTGTGATAGTCGAGGTGGTCGCGCGTCAGGTTCGTGAAGATGGCGACCGCGAAGTGGGAGCCCCACAATCGCTCCATCGCAAGAGCGTGCGAGCTCACTTCGAGAGCGGCGTGCGTCCCGCCGGCGTCGCGGATTTCGGCGAACATCTGCTGCAAATCGAGCGACTCGGGTGTGGTATTCGGAGCCGGCCGGGGTCCCTTCGGCGTGCGATATCCGGTGGTGCCGATCAAGCCAGTCGTGTACTCGGCCGCGCGCAGAATCGAATCCACGAGAAATGCCGTCGTGGTCTTTCCGTTCGTTCCGGTGACGCCCACCAGCTTCAGCGCGTCCGCGGGATGTTCGTAGAAATTTGCGGCGACGCGCGCCAGGCCGCGGCGCTCCGATCCCGGCAGGAGCTCGACCCAGGCCGCGCGCGCCGGAAACTCCGCGGGCCGCGAAGTGGCGCTCGCGACCGCAACCGCTCCGCGTCGCAGCGCATCTTCGACAAACGTCACGCCCTCGAGCTTCTCTCCGCGCAGCGCGAAAAACAGCGCCCCCGAGGTCACCTTTCGGCTGTCGTACGCAACCGACTGAATCTCGATATCGGAGGGCCCGGAGATTTGCCTGATTTCGGCTCCGGCGAGTAATCCCTGAAGTTTCATACCCCGCTTTTCCAGTCTAGCGCTCCTCCGTTCATTTCTCACGTCCGGTTTCTGTTTGACGCTCAGGCTCAATTGCCATTCCCTCGCGAAGAAACGGGCTGGATCTCTCCCGGGCGCCCAAAGCGCACCGTCACGCGGCTGCCGCGCAGGACCTGCGTGCCTGCCCCGGGAAACTGTTCCAGTGCAACTCCGCTGCCGATCAGCGACGGCACGAGGCCCAGCCGCGAACATTCCTCGGTCACTCCCCGAACGGTCTGCCCGGAGAGATCGGGGACGGCGACAGCATCCTGCCCGGCAAAGGCAACGGTGGGGGCGTTCGGCTCGGTCGTCTTCGCTACCGCGGCCCGGAAGCTCGCCCGCACCGCCTCGGAGTCGCCGGTTGCAGAGCCCGACTTCGGCGTCGAGCGCAGGTTCTGGGCAGTCTCCGTGTTCGGAGGCGACGGCACGTCGTGCGGCACGCTCAAATACGCCATGATCTGTTCGGCGACGCGCTTGAATACCGGCCCGCCGACCTGGCCGCCGTGGTGCGGGCCGATGGGCGAGTCGAGAACCACCAAAATCGTCACGACCGGATTGTTCACAGGTGCGAAGCCCACGAACGACGCGTTGTACTGACTGGCGGAATAGCGGCCTGTCGCGGGATCGATTTTCTGGGCCGTGCCGGATTTTCCCGCCGCCGTGTAGCCATCCAGGCGCGCAGGCTTTCCGGTGCCCTCGAGGACCACGTCCTCCATCATCTCGCGCATGGTCGCCGCCGTTCTCGCGTCCGTCGCCTGTTGAGGGTCGGCGCCCGGCTGCGGCAGTTGAGCGCCGGGCGGCTCATCCCGGATTTCACGGACGATGTGGGGCCGGTAAAGGGTCCCGCCATTCGCGATGGCTGAAATTGCGGAGACGATCTGGATAGGCGTGACGCTCACCTCTTGTCCCATGGCGAGCGAGCCGATCGAACTCGCCGACCAGTTTTCGATCGGCCGCAGGAGCCCGCGGTTTTCGCCCGGCAATTCGATTCCCGTCGGCTGCCCGATGCCGAACGCGCGAATCGTGTTGTAAAACTTCGGCGCGCCAAGCCGCAGCGCAACCTTGATGGCGCCCACGTCGCTCGAGTTCGTGAGGATTCCTTGGACGCTCAAGACCCCGAATTTCTTCCAGTCGTGAATCAGCCGCCCCGCCACAAGAATCTGGCCCATCTGGCAGTCGACGAGCTCGTCGGGAGTCGCGGCGCCATTCTCGATCGCGCCCGTCAGTGTGATGACCTTGAACGTCGATCCAGGCTCGTACGCGGCGCTAACGGCGCGGTCCATTCGCGCCTCAACCGGGTACGCGCCCGCGTCGTTCGGATCAAACACCGGCCAGTTGGCGACGGCCAGCAGTTCGCCGGAATTCGGGTCCTGAACGACGACCGTGCCGGCTTTCGCGTGCGTTTCGGTGATCGCGCGCGCGAGTTCTTTCTCAGCGATGTATTGGATGGTCTCGTCGATCGACAGCACGACGCTCGCACCCGGGTCGGCGGCCGATTCCCTGCGGTCGTACCAGCGTCGGCGCCCGTCAGCCATCACCATCATCCTGCCGGGGCGGCCGCGAATCTGATTGTCAAGCGAGTACTCGATTCCGCCGATGCCCTTCTCATCGACGTCCACATAGCCGAGCACCGAGGCTGCAAGCTCGCGCTGCGGGTAGACGCGACGGTTCTCCTTCTGAAAGAACACGCCCTTCAGGTTCATGTCGCTGATTCGCTGGACGACGTCGGGAGAAAGCTTTCGCGCGAGGCGCACCGGCGTGTGAGCCGCGCGGATTTTCGTCTCGAGGTCTTCGGCGGACGCGTCGAGCCCGCGCGAGAGGAGCCGCGCGACGAGCTCGACGTCGCTGATCTCGGCGGGATCGGCGAAGACGGAATCCATCGGCAGGCTGACGGCCAGTTCCCGGCCTTTGCGGTCATAGATCGTGCCGCGCTTCGGGCTGATTTCGAAAATGCGCTGCTGCTGGCGCTGGGCTTTTGCGAGGTATTCGCTGTAGCAGAAGAGCTGGAGATACGTCAGGCGAGCTGCAACCCCCGACATCCAAACCACTGCCAGGACCCAGACGACAAACCAGCGGAAACGCGGGTTGCGCTGCTCCATGGACTCCGGCCTACCTATCGGAAACGTGCTCCGGCGGCGATCGTGGCCGACGCCGCCGGAAACGCCCGCCGAAGCGGGCGAACCAACTCATGAACTCATGTCAGTTGCGTGTCGAGGCTATCAAGGCCGGGGTGTCTCGGCCGTCGCGCGCGCGTCGGCCAGTACGGCATCGCTCGATCCTTCGGCCGGAGCCACCTGGCCGGGCACGGGAACCGTCAAGCCCAGCTGATTCCGCGCGATTGCATCGACGCGCATCGGTGAGCGCAGCGTGGCGACTTCCAAATGCAGTTGCTGGTTCAGTTCGGCCGCCTGCGCGCGCTCGGTATCGAGCTGCTCGATGCTGTACCGAAGCTGAATGCACTGAAAGTGCTGCCACGCATAAAACAAAAGCAGACCGGCGATTCCCGCTCCCACTCCCACACGGCGCCAGAGATCCCGCAGCCGGGCCGGCGGTGCCGGGCGAACCAACCGCGAATTATCGATGCGCTTCACTGTGTGATATTCCGTATAGGATCCCGTCATGACCAGCTCCCAACCGGGGAAACTTGCTCCGGCGCAATTTTTTCCGCGACGCGCATCTTGGCGCTGCGCGCGCGAGGATTCGTTGCAACTTCCGCTTCACTGGGCTGGGTGACTTTTTTCGTCAGCACGCGAAAACTTCCTTCCCGCGCCAGGCGCTGAAAGGCGTGCTTCACCAGACGGTCTTCAAGCGAGTGGTAACTGAGGACAATCCACCGTCCTCCGAAAGATAAAGTGGCAGGGGTCCGCGAAAGAAACTGCCCGAGTTCCTCCTCTTCTCGATTCACCGCTATCCGCAGCGCCAGAAACGTTTTTGTCGCGGGATGCAGTTTCTGCCTTCCCCTTGCTTTTCGGCCCCCTGCCACAACCGTTGCCAGGTGTTCGGTGTCGCGAATGGGCCGCGACCGAACAATCGCCCTGGCGATTCTGCGTGAGTCCCTCTCCTCCGCTTTCTGATAGAGGCCAGCTCTTTTTCCGGCCATTGGTTCACAATCTCATCCGCCGTCAGCGGCGTATCGGGGTTCATCCTCATGTCGAGCGGCCCGGCCCAGCGGAACGAAAATCCGCGCTCAGGGCTGTCGAGCTCGAGGGTTGAAACCCCCAGATCGGCGAGAACTCCGTCGAGCGGGGGCAGCTTCAAATTCCCCGCCACCTCGGCGATCTTTGAAAACTCTGCGTGCACCAGAACCGCCCTTTCTCCGAACTCTTTCAGCCGCTCCCGCGCAATTTCGAGCGCCTGCGGGTCGCGATCCAAAGCAATCAACCGGCCCGTCGTCAGGCGCCGGGCAATTTCAAGTGCATGACCGCCCGTGCCGGCCGTTGCGTCCACATAAGTCCCCTCGGGCCGGATGCGGAGCCATTCAATAACTTCCGCAGCCAGAACCGGCGTATGCAGAACGCTCAACTGCTAGATACCCAGTTCGTCGAGTGCCTTTTCGTCTTCCGCCGTGATCGGGTTCTGCCTCAGGTGCTCGAGGAATCGCGCGTGGTTCCAGACCTCCAGGTACGTCAGCTTGCCCTGGACGTTCACTTCACCTTTCATCTGCGCCGATTCCCGCAAGACGGGTGGAATTAAAATGCGCCCCTGCCCATCCACCTCGACTACCTGACCGTAATAATTGGTGTGTTCCAGAAATCTTTGCTTGGCCCGGTTGTGGGACGAAAGCTTCGCGAGTTTCCGCTCGATCTCCTGCCACGCCTTCATGGTGTAGATCCGGGCGTACTCTCCGCTGTCGCTCGTGACGTAGAACCGGATGCCGCTCTTGCGCAGCTCGGCCAGGAAGTCCGCGGGAATTTTCACCCGCCCCTTCTCGTCCACTGTCGCTAGATAGTTGCCCCGCAGCATCCAAGCCCTTGGAAAGACCGCCCGGCGTGTTCGCCCCGAGAATCACTCGCTCTTCAACCCCCGCCGCTGCTCCGAAATACTTACCACTACGTGCCACTTTCTCCCACTTTGTTCCCCCGATTCTAGACGCGTTCCATTTCTTGTCAAGAGGAATATTTCAAAAATGAGAAAAATTAATGGCGGAGCGAAAGAAAACGAGCGAGGAGCGGCCGCGAGCATGCAACGCGAGAAACCGCAAGCAGTAGTAGTCGCGCGCGTGAGCCTCGCGATGGCTTGCGGTCGAAGGCCCGCAGAACTCAAAATTGTTTTGTAAGAGTCAACATTCGAATGCTCGGCCCAAGCAAGCTTTGCGCCTGTCGAATCAGGTGGCAGCATGTGGGAAGGTTCGTTCGCGCGGGCTATTGTGGCGCCGGATTTCGCAGCGAATTCAGGTCGCGCAGCATCGATTGTTCGTCCGGGCTCAGCCCCTGCATGAACCGCGGATCGTTCAGCGCGGCCTCTTGGGTGGCCGGGCTCATGTTGCGCAGCATTGCCAGATGGCGGTTGATCGCCTGGCGCCGGTCTTGCGGCATCGACTGCCACTTCGGCAGAAGCGTGTTGCGCACGTATTGGCGTTGCTCCGGAGTCATGCGCTCCAGGGCGGTTTCCGCGTCTCGCGCGGCCTGCTTCTGTTCCGGCGTCAGGTTGTTCCATCGCTGCAGGTTCTGCCGAATCTGCTCCTGACGCTGCGGCGGCAGATTCCGGAAGCGCTCATTGTTTTGCATGAAGCGTTCTTGCTGTTCCGGCGGCATATCGCGCAAATTCTCGACCCATTTGGGCGGCAGCCCTTCCAGGGCGCGCTCATTCGGCCGTCCCGCCTGATTCCCCGCCTGTCTCTGGGCTACGGTTTCCGTGCGCCGCTGCCTCAGCGTGGCCACCGGACCCTGTGCGGAAGCAGGCTGCGCCGCAAGCCCCGTTAGGAGCCCGAGAGAAAGCCCAAGCGCGAGAATGTTATGCCGCACCTACAAGCCTCCGTTAATCATTGCTGCTCGGTTCGTCCGGCTGCGGTTTGTCCGGCTGCGGAGCCGTTGCCGGAGCGAGTTCCGATAGAGCATCCATCTTCGTCACCACGTCGTAATTCTCGAGCACGCCCAGATTCTTGATGGCGTTGAAATCCTCTTGTTGAATCGTCGCCACCGTCGGAGGCGCTCCCGGATTGCTCAACGGCAGCTTTGCCACCCAGACGCTCAGCGCAATCAGCAGAGCTGCCGCAAACACCAGCCGCGGCGCGGGCACAAACCCACTAAACCAACGCCGGCGCGGCTCCGCAGCGACGCGCTGCCGCACGCGGGCATCGAAGCCAAAGGACGGCTCAATTGCGGGAACCTCATCCATCACCGTCCAGATCTTGCGGAACTCATCGACTCGGGTCTGGCAAGCCGCGCAACCGCCGAGATGCTCTTCGACCTTGCGCCGCTCGGCGGAACTCGCCCGGTCATCGAGATACGCAATCAATTCCTTCGAAACGTCTTCGCACTTCATGACGGCCTTCCTTCCCCTGCGCGGCGCTCGACGGCCTGGGTTACAAGCGGCGCCAGTTGCACCCGCAGGGTCTCGTACGCGCGAAACAGCAGCGATTTCAGCGCGCTCTCGGAGCAATCCAGAATCCTGGCGATTTCGCCATAGTCCATCTCTTCATACTTATGCAGCAAAACGGCCACGCGTTGCTTCTCCGGCAGCGAAGCGATTGCCCGCTGGATGAATTCGGTGCGGTCGCGCTCGATCATGTGCTCGTCGATGCGTATTTCGCGCCCCGGCAGTTCCCTTGGCGCCGAGTCTTCATCGTACACCGGGGCGTCGAGCGACACCGCCAGCTTGTCGTACCGGTTGTCGCGGACCGAGTTCAGCGCCACGTTCGTCGCGATGCGGAAGAGCCACGTCGTGAACTTCGCGCTCGGGGCATATTGCTTCCGCGCGCGGTAGACGCGCAAGAAAACCTCCTGTGCCAAATCCTCGGCCGTAGCCGTGTCGCGCACCATCCGGTAGAGGAAATTGACCAGCGGCGAGCGATACTTCTGCGGGAGGAAGTCGAAGGACGCCTCGTCCCCCGCCTTCACGTCCAGCATCAGTTGGACGTCGCTTCTGGCCATAGCCTCCACAGTCTATCTAACACCCGTCACGCCATAAAGTTGCGCGCCGTAGGCATGTTCCATCGTTCTAAACTTGGCCTCGCGCGGGCCTCGAAAACAGACCGCAACACACTGATTCTAAAGTGCTTATTTTGGCTAAAGGTGAAATAGGCCCTTGAGACCAAGCAGGACAGCAACACCGAGGAAAACTAGCACCGCCATCGCCGGGGCAGGCTCGCGATTCACTTCGGGGATCAGGTCCGACGCCGCCACATAAAGCGTGACGCCCGCCGAGAACGGCAACGCGTCTGCCACCGCGCTGCGCAGCACGAACATCAACCCCATGCCCGCGAGCGTCGCGCCACCCAGTATCGCCGAAGATATAAACGCGGCCCCGCGGCTCTGCCCGCTCGCCAGCATCAGCGACGCGACTGTGAATCCCTCCGGAATCTTGTGCAGGAAGATCGCCACGAAGATCACGGTGCCGAGCCAAGTCGAAACGAGCAGCCCGGAGGCAATCGCCACGCCGTCGAAGAACGTGTGAATCACCAGTCCGAGCAGCGCCGCGTAGCTCGCATGCGCGTGTGAAACCTCCTCATGGTGCGTTTCCTCGCCGAAATGAAAATGTGGCGCGAGCGTATGCTCGAAAAAATGCACCAGGAAATACCCGGCAAGCACGAACACAAAAACCGCGTTCGTATCGTTGAAAAAAAATGATGCGTGTTCGCTGCGGAGTTTCAGCGATTCGGGGATCATCTCGATCATCGCCGTCGCGAGCATGAAACCGGCGCCCAGCGCGATGAAGTATTTCAGGTAATGGCGCGACCAACGCCGGTGCGCGATCAGAGCGCCGCCCGCCACGTTCGCGGCCGCCGCCGTTAGCCCGAGCAGCGCCGCCAGCAGAATCCGCGTTGTCTCCGCCGAAGCCATGGCCGCTAACCGGAGTGGCGGAACAGTATCACGTCGCCGTCCTGCACGATGTACTCTTTGCCTTCCAGGCGCACCTGGCCGCGCTCGCGCGCCGCGGCAAAGCTGCCCGCCTTGAGCAGGTCCTCCCAATTCACCACGTCCGCCTTGATGAAATTCTTCTGTATATCGCTGTGAATCGCGCCGGCCGCCTCCTGCGCCGTCATGCCGCGTTCGATCGTCCACGCGCGGCATTCCGGCTCGCCACAGGTGAGAAATGAAATCAGCCCCAACAACCGGTAGGTCGCCTGGATCAAGCGGTCGCGTCCCGATTCCGCGAGCCCATAGGCGCGCATCATTTCGGCGGCCTCGCCCTCGTCGAGCTCGGCGAGCTCTGCCTCGATTTTCCCGCAAAAAGGAACGACGGCGGTGTGCGGCTTGGCCGAAAGCTTTTCGAGCTTGTGCTTCTGGACCACGTGATCGATCTCCGGCGCTTCTTCGTCGCCGAGATTCAGGACGTAGAGCATCGGCTTGCGCGTCAGGAACATGAAGCCGGTCAGCATCTTCTGCTCTTCCGGCTTGAATTCAAGTTCGCGCAGCGGCGTTTCGGCTTCGAGCGCCTCGCGGCAGCGGGTGAGGACTCGCAATTCGGCTTCGAGCAGCGGGTCCTTCTTTTTCTTCAGATCCTTCTCGACGCGCTCGATCCGCTTCGCCGCCTGTTCCAGATCGTTCAGGATCAGCTCGATATCGACGCTCACGATGTCGCGAAGCGCGTCGATAGATCCGGCCTCGTGCGGCACCGCGGGATCTTCGAACAGCCGCACCACGTGCGCGAGCGCATCGGCCTCCCGCAGCGGCACGAGCGACGCAGAATTCTTCTCGCGATCTTTCTGAATTCCGCCGATATCGACGTACTCGATCGTCGCATACGTGATCTTTTTCGGCTTGAAGACTTCGGCAAGCTTCGCCACGCGCGCATCCGGCACGCGTGCGATTCCCACGTGCGGCTGATTCGGCGCGGTCCTCGCCTCCACGCGCGCACGCGTCAGAATGCGGAACAAACTCGTCTTCCCCACTAGCGGCAGCCCGATAATTCCTGTTTGCATAAGCGTTCGATACTAGCACACGCCGCTTCGTTCACCGTCCGCCGCCCCGGCGATGCCGCGTTCACCCTCCTGTAACGAAACCGGAGTAGAATCAAGTTTGCTTCCGCAACAGGCCCAAATGCAAAATGGCAATCAATTGCAGCCCCAAGAGCTGATCCAGCAGTTAGACCTTCTTCGTTCGGAGATGCTGAGCCTCGAAGCGACCAGCCTCGCCGATTCAGCCGGAGTGCACCCCGAGCACCGCGCGAGCGCGACGAATCTGATCCACTACCTGGCGCTCCGCCGGCACGACATCCGCCAACTCCAGGCTCAGCTCGCGGCCCTCGGACTCTCCTCCCTCGGCCGCACCGAACCTCACGTCATCGGCGCGTTGCACGCCGTCATGAACGCCCTTCACCGTCTCGCCGGATCGGACGAAGCAGTCGCCGCGCTTCCTGACGGGGCTCCTGAGATGGGTCAAGGGGCTGCGCTGCTCCAACAAAACGCCGAAGACCTGCTTGGTCCCTCGCCAACCGGCCGCAGCGTTCGCATCATGGTGACCATGCCGCCCGAAGCCGCGACCGACTACGATCTGGTCCGCGATCTCGTCCTCCACGGAATGGACTGCATGCGGGTCAATTGCGCCCATGACGGTCCGGAGGCGTGGTCGGGAATGATCCGAAATCTTCGCCGTGCGGAGAAAGAAACGGGCAGGGCCTGCAAGATCGCAATGGACTTGGCAGGGCCCAAACTGCGCACGGGACCCGTGGAGCCGGGCCCGGCGGTTCTCAAATATCGGCCCAAACGAGACGATTTCGGGCGCGTCGTTTCGCCGGCGCGGATTTGGCTCACGCCCGGCTCGCGGCCGGAGCATGCTCCCGCGCACGCGGATGCCTCGATCCCGCTGCCCGCGGAATGGCTCGCGCAACTGAAGCTGGGGGACCGGGTCCGATTTACCGACGCCCGCGGAGCGTCCCGCTCGCTGACAATTTCAGGCGTCGATGGAAACAGCCGCTGGGCCGAGTCCAAGCGAACGGCTTACGTCGTTCCCGGACTCGTCCTCGAAGCCGAGCCCCGGGCAGGCAACAAGATCGCGAAATCCGCGCGGCGCGCCCATGTAGGCGATATTCCGCCGAAAGAGCAAACGATTCGCCTCAACGTCGGCGACGCGCTCGTTCTTACGCGGTCGCTTGAGCCCGGCCGCCCCGCGAAGTACGACAAGAAAAAACAGCTGATCAGCCCCGCGCGCATCGGCGTCACTCTTCCCGAGTTTTTCGATTGCGTGCAGCCCGGCGAACCCATCTCGCTCGACGACGGCAAGATCGGCGCCATCGTCCGGACGGTCACTCCGGAGAAGGTCAGCATCGAAATTACCCATGCTCGTCCGGTCGGCGAAAAACTCGGCGCCGAAAAAGGCGTCAACGTCCCCGAAAGCCAGCTCAGCCTCTCTTCTCTCACGAAGGACGATCTCGAGGCGCTCCCGTTCGTCGTCAAGCACGCAGACATCGTCGGCTACTCGTTCGTGCGCAAGGAAGCGGACGTCCACGACTTGCAATCCCGGCTCGCTGATCTGGGTGGAGAAAATCTCGGCATCATTCTGAAGATCGAAACGCGCGAAGCCTTCGACCAATTGCCTCGCCTGCTGCTCGCCGCCATGCGTAGCCGCGCCGTCGGAGTGATGATCGCGCGCGGCGATCTTGCAATCGAATGCGGCTACCAGCGGCTCGCCGAAGTCCAGGAAGAGATTCTCTGGATCTGCGAGGCCGCGCACATGCCGGTGATCTGGGCCACGCAGGTTCTCGAGTCTCTGGCGAAAACCGGTGTCCCGTCGCGCTCGGAGATCACCGATGCAGCGATGGGAGAGCGCGCGGAGTGCGTCATGCTTAACAAGGGCCCTTATATCGTGACCGCCGTGCGCATCCTCGACGACATTCTCCGCCGCATGCAGTCCCACCAGGAAAAGAAGCGCTCCATGCTGCGCAAGCTCCACGTCGCCTCCGCCTTTCACACCGGCGCCTCCGCCTGATGCTTCGATTGATCGGTTATTCGCTGTAGGGGCGGGTTTGAAACCCGCCTTGTCTCTTGTGATCTCGCTTGTGCCAAAGGACGAGACTTCCGGAATCCCGCCGCGGCTTGCTTTGGCGCTCGGGCCTTAGGGGGTCGGACCTTCAGGTCCGACATAATACAGCCGCGCGCAGCGCGTTCCACTGCGCTGCTTCACCCGCAGCATGTATTCGCATTCCGTCCTCGTTGTGTCTCCCGCCGCCAAGCGATATCCTTTCGTGCGTCCATGAACTCGACGACGAGCAAACTCGCGCTTCCCTTCGATCACGTCCAAGCCCACGCGCATCTTTCGCGCATCGACAAGCGCCTCGCCCGCGTCATCTCGCGCGTCGGCGAATTCCAATTCAAGCTCGACGAGTGCGACAGCGTTTACGAATCGCTCCTCGAAGCCATCACGCACCAGAGCATCGCGGGCAAAGCCGCGCAAGTCATCTTCGCCCGCATCGTGGCGCTCGGCACCAACGGCCGCTGCCCTACGCCGCAAGAACTCCTCCGCGTGCGCAAGCCAACTCTGCGCAAGATCGGTCTCTCCAACGCAAAAGTCGCCGCTGTAAGGGATTTGGCGCAGAAAACGATCGAAGGCGTCGTTCCCACGCTCGACGAAGCGGAAAAAATGTCCGACCAGGAGCTTGTCGACCGCCTGATCTCCGTCCGCGGCATCGGCGCGTGGACCGTCGAGATGTTCCTGATCTTCCGCCTCGGCCGCCCGGACGTTCTTCCGATCCACGACTACGGCGTGCAGAAAGGCTTTGCCATCACCTACCGCAAGAAGGCGATTCCAAAGCCGCGCGAACTGGCCGAATTCGGCGAACGCTGGCGCCCCTACCGCACCGTCGCGAGTTGGTACATGTGGCGCGCCGTTCAGTTCGCCGGCCCCGCGGCCCGCAAAATCACAAAGGGCAAAGGGAAGGTTGTCGCGAAGAAACGTGTTGCTACTAAGAAGCGCCGCACGAAGAAGAGTTTGTAGGGGCATCCGCCGCAGGCGGACCGTGCCCGGCGCAAATCCTTGGCTGCGCTTATGCCATTTGGCTGCGCTCTTCTCCAAAGATTCTAAGTAGCGCCGCGGCCTTCAGCGCGGCATTGCCTGCTTATCGCTAACCGCTCGCTTTTCTCCTACCGTCAAAAACAACGCCACCAACCCAATCACCAGCACGCCACCCTCTAAATCCACCGACACGCGGTGCAGCCGATCAAATTCCGCGCGCCGCGAATCGCTGCTCGGCGTCGCATCGACCGAACCCATCTGGCTCCGCAGCATCGCCATCCTCGGCATCACGTAGTCCTGCGACGCAATCGTCAGCACCGCCATCAGAATCACGCACAGTACCGCAGGCTCGATAAACGCCCTCAGGGACTTCACCAACGCCACCGACGCCACCACAAACACCACCGCCGCAATCAGCCCCATCAGGTGCAGCCCTCCGAGCGTGAACCCCACCAGCAGCCCGGCCTCGTCGCGATTCGGCAGCACCGCGAAAGCCCCCTGCGTCACCACCGCGACGAAATAGATGATCGCCCCCACCCACGTGCCTAATGCGAACACCCGCACGAATCGCAGCATGTGTCTCATCGATCAAATCCGCTAGAATAATTTTGGGATCGGTGCCGGAGTTCGGTGCTCATCTTCGACGTGAAATCCGATTCGGTTAGAATGTGCCCGAATCAACTATGCTGTGCATTTAGTCGAGCATACGAACTCTACCGCACCCGTGCGGATACGGGCCCGAGCGAGGATTCGAGGTAACGGACGAGAGGCCACGTATGCCCGACAACGACCACGCGGCCAAGACTGGCTCCAATCCTCAAAAGATGGCTGATCGTCGAACAATCCGCTATCTTTGGATAGGGCTCGTTACGTACTTTCTGATCCTTCTCAATTTAATTCGCATTGCTCGCACGATTCCGTATCAAATGTTGATTCTGGGGGCGCTGCTCAATGCTGTGATACTAGCCACGATCATCTTGACGATGCGACGAATCTATGAACGCATGCGAAACCAGAAAGATTGAGAATCAGTTCGAGTGGTGGGCGACCAAGGACTTGAACCTTGGACCTCTCCCGTGTGAGGGGAGCGCTCTAACCACTGAGCTAGTCGCCCACGGAACTCATTTTTTGTAACAGAAGGCCGAATCAATTGCAAACCGCGACCACATCCGCCAGCAGCCGCCTCGCCGAGCTTCAGCGCTCGATTGCGTGCGTCGTGAAGGGCAAGGAAGACGTGATCCAGCTCGCGCTCACCACGCTCCTCGCGCGCGGCCATCTCCTGATCGAAGACGTTCCCGGCGTCGGCAAGACGACACTCGCGCAGGCCCTTGCGCGCTCGTTCCACTGCTCGTTCCAGCGCATTCAGTTCACCTCGGACATGCTGCCGAGCGATGTGATCGGCGTCAGCGTCTACAACCCCGCCGCGCAGGAATTCGGATTCAAGCCCGGCCCGATCTTCGCCAATATCATCGTCGCCGACGAAATCAACCGCACGACGCCGAAAACGCAGTCCGCGCTGCTCGAAGCGATGAACGAGTCGCAGATCACCGTCGATAACCACACGCATCCGCTGCCGCAGCCGTTCATGGTTCTCGCCACGCAAAACCCCATCGAGCACCACGGCACCTATCCGCTGCCCGAATCGCAGCTCGACCGTTTCCTGATGCGCATTCGCATGGGCTATCCCGCGCGCGCCAGCGAAAAGGAAATCATCCGCAATCATTCCGGCATGGGCGGTGCGGACCAGATCGCTGCGCTCATGGACGCCGCCGACGTCGTCGCCATGCAGGAATCCGCGTCGCAGGTGAAGGTTGACGAGAGCCTGCTCGACTACGCGCTCGAAATTGTCGAACGCACGCGCCAGACGGAGCAGCTGAGCCTCGGCGTGAGCCCCCGAGGCGCCGTGATGCTGCATCGCGCCGCGCAGGCGCGCGCCTTCCTCGAAGGTCGCGACTACTGCCTGCCGGACGATTTCAAGCGCCTCATCATTCCCGTCTTCGCGCACCGCGTCGTGGTCAGCTCGCGCTACGTCTCCACGCAGAAAAAATCTGAGCAGGCCGAAGCCATCCTCCGCGAAATTCTCGACACCGCGCGCGTCCCACTCTGATGCAGGACTCGTTTGTCGCACGCTCGTGGCGCGCCCGCGATCGCACGGGCTGGCGCAATTTCGGCGTCGCCATGCTGGTCCTTTCCGCAGCGCTGTTTGTCGCGCTTTTCTCGGCCGCGGTCGCGCAGCAAGGCCGCATCCTGCTCGCCGCGATCACCACGGTCATCTCGCTCGGCATGGCCGCCTGGGTCGCGGTCACGATCGTGCCCGCCCTCGCGCGCCGCACCAGCCTGCGCTGGCTGAAGTATCAGGTCGACTACCGCCTCACGCGCGACGGCATCATCTATCTCGCCGCCGTTTTCATCCTGATCCTCGCCGCGGTGAACACGGGCAACAATCTCCTTTTCCTGATTCTCGCCTGCATGCTGGGCGGCATCCTGATTTCCGGGGTGCTCTCGCGCGTCGTGCTCACCGGCATCGACCTGAAATTCGACCTGCCCGAGCACATCTTCGCCGAGCAGCCTGTGCTCGCCGAGCTCGAGCTGCGCAACGAAAAACAGGGTTGGCCGTCGTTTTCCTTGCTCGTCGTCGGCGAAAGCAAGCGCAAGGGCGCGACGTCCGAGATCCTCACGCGCCACGTCTTCTTTCCCTACATTCCGCGCCAGAGCGCATCGCGCCAGAAAGTCGAGTTGCGCTTCCCGCGCCGCGGCACCTACCGCCAGGATGCGTTTGGCATTCGCACGCGGTTTCCGTTCGGCTTCTTCGAAAAGACGCGCCACGTGAATTCTGAGATCGAAATCGTCGTCTACCCGCGCGTCGAGCCGACCGACCAGTTCTACGAAGTCCTGCCGCTCCTCAGCGGCGAGATGGCCAGCTACTTCCGCGGCCGCGGCCACGAGCTGCACTCGCTGCGCGACTACCAATCGACCGACAGCGCTCGCTTCGTCGATTGGAAAGTGACCGCGAAGTCCGGCCGCATGATGGTCCGCGAGTTCGCGCGCGAAGACGAGCGCCGCGTGATGCTCGTTCTCGATCCGTTCCTCGGCCCTCCGCGCGCCGATCTGGGCGAACTCGCCGCCGCCGAACACACCGAACGCTTCGAACGCGCCGTTTCGATGGCTGCTTGCATCGCCTGGCATTTCCACGAAATCCGCTCCGTCATTCAGTTCCGCACCGACCGCTTCGCGACGCCCATCGCGCCCGCCGGCGAAATCATCTACGACGCGCTGCGCGAGCTCGCTCTGATTCAGCCCGACGCTTCCGCGACCGGTGGCGCATTTCTCGACGACCTCGCCAACGACCGCGAAATCTTCAAGATCATCATCACTGCCCGCCCCCAGCGAACCATTCCCACCGCCCTTTGGTCCTCCTCCTACTTCCTCTTCATCGACCGCCTCTAGCTTCTTTCGCTGGCGGTGATCCTCTGTGGCCTCTGTAGTTCGCATTTGCAGCCCCTCATGCGAGAATGGCGCGCGCATGAGCATTCAATTCTCCCCGCGCACCCTGGCGCATTTTCGGCGCCGCCTGCTCGACTGGTTTCACGCGCACCGCCGCGATCTTCCCTGGCGCGCCAGCCGCGATCCTTACCGCATCTGGGTCGCGGAAATCATGCTCCAGCAAACGCGCATTGCCGCCGTCCTGCCCTACTACGATCGCTTCCTCAAGAAATTCCCAACCGTCGAATCGCTCGCCCGCGCGCGCGAGGAAGATGTCCTGAAATCGTGGTCCGGCCTCGGCTACTACAGCCGCGCGCGCAACCTGCACCGCGCCGCGAAGGAAATCGTCGCGCGCCACGACGGCAAATTCCCGCGCGCGCTCGACGCAGCGCTCGCACTTCCCGGCATCGGCCGCTACACTGCCGCCGCCGTCCTGAGCATCGCCCACGACGTTCCGCTCGCCGTCCTCGATGGCAACGTCGCCCGCGTGCTCGCCCGGCTCGGCGCCATTCGAGGCGATCTCCGAGCGCCTCGCCGCTGGAAGCAACTCGCGCAAACAGCGCAAGACCTCCTCGCGCCGCGCGCGCCCGGCGACTGGAACCAGGCGCTGATGGAACTCGGCGAGACAATTTGCACGCCCCAGGCCCCGCGCTGCCCGGCGTGTCCCGTAGCGCGCTGGTGCCGCGCCCGCGCGCGCGGACTCACGCGCGAGATTCCCTCCCCGCGCAAGAAACGCGCGCCGATCCACATCCAGATCGCTGCCGCGATTCTCTGCGATCCGCGCGGCCGCACGCTTCTCGTGCGCGACCCCGGCGCGCACGACCACGTGCTCTTCTCGCGCATGTGGCAGTTCCCCGCCGTCGAAGTCGCGCGCCGCGCAAAGGATGAGCTCGCCGCGCATCTGGCACAGAGCCTTGAGATGGACGCCGCGTCCCTCGATCTCGAGGCGCTACCGCGCGCCCGCCACGGCGTGACGTTTCGCAACATCACGCTTCTGCCATTTCTTGCCCGCGTTGCGCGCCTCCCGAAACGCCCGCGCACGCGCGTCCTGGCACTCGACTGCCTCCTCGATCTTCCGGTTTCGAGCGCGACCCGCAAAATCGCCGCCGCTCTCGCCCACCGGTAAACTAGCTGTCATTCCGAGTCCCGGATGTCTCCGTGTGGAATCTCTCTTCGATCTAGCCACGCGTACGGTCGCCGTTGCCGAATTCGCATCGTGCTCTCGCCGCCGCCGCAAAGCCGCCCGCGCCGGGTGCTAGCATCGTAAGACGCCCATGGCCTCCGCCGCGCGACCGACCGCGCCGTCTCTTCCGGCGCTCGAGCGATACTTCGAGGTTTCGCTCTTCCTGCTCGTTTCCACGGGCGTGCTCGCGATCGTCTCGACTGGCAAGCTCGATCACTTTTCTACGCTCGCTCCCGCCGGTGCGTTGATCTACAAGGGGACTCGCATCTGGCGCGGGCGTAGCCCGGAAATTTCGCCGCGCGTTGCCACCTGGCTCGTGCTCGCTTATTTCCTGTTCTTCCCGCTCGACCTGTGGGTGCTCTCGCGCAACTTGGCAGAGGGCGCGCCGAATCCGCCGCTCTACGCCGCGCTGCTTTCGGCGATTCATTTGCTGCTCTTCGCCACGATCGTCCGGATGTACTCGGCGCGCACGAATCGCGACTACGCCTTCCTCGCGGTCCTCGGGGTCACGTCGATGCTGGCTTCCGCGATCCTCACCGTCGAGACCGGCTTTCTGGTCGCGCTCGCGGCCTTCCTGGTGCTTTCGGTTTCGACGTTCGTGGCTTTGGAAATCCGCCGCAGCGCCGCGGGCGCCGTTTCACCTCCGTTCGACGCCGGCTCTCCCATCGCGCAACAAATGAACCGCGCGCTCGGGACGACCTCGCTCCTGGTCGCCGCGAGCGTGTTGTCGGTGGGTCTCGTGCTGTTCTTCCTGATTCCGCGCTTCACCACCGGTTACCTGAGCACGCTGAATCTTCAGCCCCAGATGATGACCGGCTTCACCGAAAACGTCGAGCTTGGCCAGATCGGCCAAATCAAGCAGAACTCGTCTGTCGTCATGCGCATCCGCATCGAAGGTGATTCGGTCCGAGGGGCGGGCGTGCACTGGCGCGGCATCGTGCTCACGAATTTCGACGGCAAGCGCTGGTTTACCCCCACGGAAGAACAAGTCGTCATCGTGCCGGACGATGACGGCGACTACTTCTTCGGCGCTCCCGCGCCGCTGCACGGCGATTTCTATCCATTGCGCTACACGGTGTTGATGGAGCCGCTTTCGACCGACGCGATCTTCATAGCGCCGCGCCCTGAAAGCCTCCGTGGGAGATTCTCCGAGGAAACCGGCGTTCTCGGCGGCCCGCCGCACCGCACCTACCTGCTTCTCGATAAGACCGGCTCGATCTTCAATCCTCTCCACAACAACGCGAAGCTGCGTTACGAAGGCGTGTCGCGCCTGCCCGCCACGCCGCCGGCCGAGCTGCGCAAGGCCCCGTCGAGTTATCCCGACCCCGTCCGCCAGACCTACCTTCAGTTGCCGCCGCTCGATCCGCGCATCCAGAAGCTCGCCGAGCAGGTCACGGCCGGCGCGCAGAACGAGTACGACAAGGCCTCGAGCATCGAGCGCTATCTGATGACGCACTACAGCTACACCCTCGATCTCTCCGGGCCGCGCGCGGAAGATCCACTCGCGAATTTCCTTTTCGTCCGGCGTTCCGGCCACTGCGAATACTTCGCCTCGGCGATGACGGTGATGCTCCGCGCGGTCGGAATTCCCGCCCGCTACGTCACCGGTTTCCTCCATGGCGAATACAACGACCTCGGCGGCGACTACATCATCCGCGAAAGCGACGCGCACACCTGGGTCGAAGCCTACTTCCCCTCCTACGGCTGGATCACTTTCGACCCCACGCCGGGCGGCGCCGAGCAACGCCGCGGCATGTTCGACCGGCTCTCGCTCTATTGGGATTGGTTCCAGTTCGCCTGGGGCGAGTGGGTGATCAACTACGATTTCTCGCACCAGTTGACGCTCGGCCAGACCCTTCAGAAATCCTCGCGCAACTGGAGCGACCGCGCGCGCGACTTTTACCGCCAGAAAAGGGACGCGGCGATGCGCGAACTCCTCGCGCTCGACCGCAAGGTCGAGAGGTCGCCGTGGTTTCTGCCGGGCGCGCTGGTCTTGCTCGTTGTCGTGCTGTTCGGCCTGCGCGGCCGGTCCATGATCCGCTATGCTGTCGCGCGTTGGAGCCTGCGCGCGCGCCGCGGCGGAAACCTGACGGCGTCGCTCGCCGCATTCGAATACACCGAGATGCTCCGCCTGCTCGAAAAACGCGGCTGGAAGAAGGCTCCATCGCAGACGCCGCTCGAATTCGCCGCCGCAATTCCCGCGCCCGATCTGTCCGCTCCGGTCGCGCAGCTCACCGAGCTGTACCAGTCCGCGCGCTTCGGCAGCCACCCCGCGCGTACCGAGCAGATGTCGTCGCTCCTGCGCTCCATCCGTGACCTCCTCCGCTCCCGCAAACCTTTCCGCTGAACTCATTTCTTCTCACGTGCCAAGAAGATCGCGTTGTCATCCCGAGCGTAGTCACGCGCTTCTGGTTTCTTTCCCGCGCTTTCTGCGGGCGCGGGACGCAGAGAGGGATCTGCTGTGGCCTTTCGCGCGCAAGGCGAAGTTTGACGTTTGAACCGTCCTCGGAGTGCTACAATCCGCCCCAAGTATGATGAACTGCGGCGTGTGGATTTTGCTGGCCGCTGTCGCAATCGTGATCGTCACCGTCTTTCTTTTCCCCGCGATCCCGCAAAGCGAGGCCTACCACGATTTCGCCGACCAACGCTTGTTCCTCGGCATCGCGAACTGCCTCAACGTCATCTCGAACGCGCCCTTTCTCATCGTTGGCCTGCCGGGCATGGGCTTCGCGCTTCGCGACGCGCCTGAAGGCGGCCCGCGCTTTCTCGACCCGCGCGAGCGCTGGCCGTATTTCACATTCTTCGCCGCCGTTACGCTGACGGCTTTCGGTTCGGCCTGGTACCACCTCCGCCCCAACGACCACACGCTCGTCTGGGATCGCCTTCCCATGGCGGTCGGCTTCATGTCGCTGGTTGCGGCCATCGTCTCGGAACGCATCGACGTGAAAACCGGCGTGCGACTGCTTCTGCCTCTGATCCTCGTCGGCATCGCCACCGTAATCTATTGGGACGTCACGCAGTCGCGCGGCCATGGCGACCTGCGCCCCTACGCCATCGCGCAGTTCGGCTCGTTGCTCGTCTTGCTGCTGATCTTCACGCTCTTCCCCGCTCGCTACACGCGCGGCTCGGACTTCATCATCTCGCTTGCGATCTACGGCGTCGCCAAAATTTTCGAAGCCGCCGACAAGCCGGTCTTTGCCCTCGGCGAAATCGTGAGCGGCCACACTATCAAGCACTTTTTCGCCGCGCTTTCCGCCTACTGGATTCTCCGCATACTCCGCCGTCGCGCGCCGCTCCCGGTGTCGCGGCCTCGCAGCGCGTGAAGAAGGCGCATTTTAGGGGGTCGGAGCTTCAGCTCCGACATAAAACCGGCTGCGCAACGCGCACACCTCTGCGCTGCTTCTCTCGCGGCATGTGTTCCTAGGGCAGCTCGGCGCTGCCTAGTACACCCGCAACGGCAGAATCGCCAAACAGGCGGTTCTATGGCATTATTGCCGACAAATTAAATCATTGGAGGCGTAAACCCGTGCTCCTCCCATCTGCTCGACGCGTTCGGATGCTGCTCCTCCCGGCCACGATCTGTCTGCTCGCGCCCGCTCTGTCGTTTGCCCAAACCCCGAGCGTGGATCCATCCGCGGCCCTGTTCAAGGAAGGCAACGACGACATGGCTTCCCAGCGCTACGAGGATGCAGTCAAGGCGTTCAAGAAGGCCAACCACCTGCGCAACGACTCATGCGCCGATTGCTATCTCGAGATGGCGGTGGCCCAGGTGAAGCTGGGCGAGGTTGATGACGCCCTCAAAAGTTGTGACAAAGCGATTTCCTGCGCGCCGACCGACCTTCTTCGCACTTCGAGCCACACGCTCAAGGGCAACATCCTCCAGAACCTGGGCGGTGACCCCAAGAGATTGAAGGCGGCGGAATCCGAATACCGCGCTGCTCTCCAACTCGATGCCAACAGTGCGGCCGCTCATTTCAACCTCGGCGTTGTACTCTTGCGCGAATCGCAGGAAACGGAGGGGATTGGCGAACTCAACAGTTATTTGCGCCTTGCGCCCGATGGCCCGAGCGCGAACTATGCCAAGAAGCTGATCGCCAACCCAAAGCGTGCCGGCGACGCGCTCGCCCCCGAATTCAAGATTCGGACGCTTGACGGCGAGGAAATTTCGCTCGATCAACTTGCCGGCAAAGTCGTGGTGATGGATTTCTGGGCCACCTGGTGCGGGCCGTGCGTGAGCTCCGTGCCGGAGCTCAAGGCGCTAACGAAGAAGTACCCTTCCTCCAAACTCGTTCTGATCAGCTTCAGCGCGGACAAGGACGAGCAATCTTGGCGCGACTTCATTTCCAAGAAAGACATGGAGTGGCCTCAATACTGGGACCGTGACGGCCGCATTCGCGGCGAGTTCGGGGTTCAGGCTTTTCCTACTTACCTGGTCATCGACCCGGAAGGATTCATACACCAAAGAATTGTCGGGCTGAACCCGCAGCAGTCTGTCGTCGCCCGGCTGAAGGACACGCTGCAAGCGATGTTTCCGCCGGAATGAACGGCCGCTCCATGGTCCATCAAAAGAAAATCCTGAGCGCCATCGCCGTGGCCTTAGCCTCGATGCTGCTCTCGAACGTAGCCGCACAAGAGCAGGAGGCGCCCGCGGCCCGTGCCCAGGGCTTTCCAATCGGCCCGGCTGCGCGCATCACGACGTTCACCGCCGAACCTAGCTCCGTCCAAGCTGGCCAACCGGCCACTCTGACTTGGGCCGCGGTCAACTCGGACAATATATCCATCGATCGGTGTGTGGGAATTGTGCCCGCCAGGGGAAGCCGCCAGGTTTCTCCGATCGTGACTACCACCTACACGCTTGTCGCCAAAGGTCGCGGCGGCAATGACAAGCAGTCTGTCACCGTGACCGTTCCCGGCTCGGTTACGTCCGCGGCAACTGCGGACTCCACCTGCACGGACGATAAGGATAAGCCCGTCCCTCGCATGGGCGATCACCCGGACCTTTCAGGGATATACATCGGCGGCTTCGGCATAGTCCCGATGGATCCGATCACGCTCAAGCCCGGCGCGGAACATTTCAAGATGACCGCGGAGGAAAGCGCTCTTGGTCCGACGGTCACCTGCCTCCCGCCCGGCGTGCCGACCGCCACCATGTGGCCCTATCCGCTCCAGATCGTGCAGAAACCTGACGTCATCGTCATTCTCTACGAGGCCTATCCGATGTTCCGCGTGATTCCGACCGATGGGCGCCCTCATCCCAGTGACCTCGACCCCGCGTGGATGGGCAATTCGGTGGGTCACTGGGAAGGCGACACCCTCGTTGTGGATGTAACTGGCTTCAACGACAAAACGGTGATCACCGATTATCACCACACGACCGCCTTCCACGTTGTGGAACGATACCGCCGCACGTCCTACGACACGCTCGACTACGTCGCCACAGTGGACGACCCGAACGTCTTCGCGAAGCCCTGGCGCTACGGAGGCCCTTTGCGCCTCCATCCCGAGTGGGAGCTTCAGGAGTACGTCTGCGAGGAGAACAACAAGAACTACCAGGAACTGCTGCTCGATAAGAAATAGTACGAGGGGATTGACAATCCCCTCCCCTCAGCACACGATTCGCGCGAGACGCCTTTCGTCGCCCTTTTCATCGATGACTACTCGCCACCGCATGCTGCTTGCACTGATCCTCCTCACCACCGTCGTCCTCGGCGGGACGCTCGGCTTCCACATCATCGAGGGCTGGTCCTGGTTCGACGGGTTCTACATGACCCTCACCACCATGACCACCATCGGCTACGGCGAAATTCGCCCGCTCTCGCTTGCTGGGCGCGTCTTCAATTCGTTCATGATCGTCGCCGCCGTACTCGCGGGCGCTTTCGTAATTGCCACGTTCTCTCAGACGTTGCTAGAATTCGAATTTGGCAAGGCCCTCGGTCGCCGCCGCATGGAACGCGAACTCGCCAAACTCTCCGGCCATTACATCATCTGCGGCGCCGGCCGCGTCGGACGCACCGTCGCTCGCCAGCTCCGCGCCCGCGGGCAGTCCTGCGTCATGGTCGAAAAGGACCCGGCTCGCGCCCGCTGGGCCGAAGAAGAGAAAATCCCCGTCGTCATTGGAAACGCATCGAGCGAGGAGAATCTTCAGAAGGCGCGCATCGATACCGCTCTGGGCTTCGTCTCCGCCGTCAGCTCCGACGCCGAAAATATCTATATCGTGCTCACCGCGCGCGGCCTTCGCCCGGACTTGAAAATCATCGCGCGCGCCAGCGAGGAAGAGGCCACCTCGAAGCTGCTCCGCGCCGGCGCCTCGCAGGTCCTCTCGCCCTACCACTTCATCGGCCACCGCATGGCCCAGCTCCTGCTTCGCCCCAACGTTCTCGATTTCGTCGATGCGGCGTTTGGCCGCGAGCGCCTCGACTTCGAAATCGGCGAAGTAAAGATTGCCGGCAAGTCGGGGCTGGTTGGAAAGAAATTGGCCGATTCCGCAATTCCACAGCAGGCCGGCGTCATCGTTCTCGCGCTCAAGAACGCTGATGGCAAAATGACCTTCAATCCCCCGCCCGAGTCCGTCATTCAAGCGGACGACTGCCTCATCGTCATCGGCGGCGACGAGCAGTTGCGCCGCCTCGAATCCCTCGCTTCCTAGCTGACGACCTGACGATGGTCGTCATCCCCGGTTTCAAATTTCCGCCCTCCCAAAACTGCGCGAAAAGCGCCCTCTAACGGCGCCAAAAGTGGCTGAAATTGCCACCACCTGTAAACGATTTGATGCTTCGAACTCGAACGAATTTTCGGGCTCCGCATCGTCTCCGTCCTCGCTTCCCCCGCGCCCGTTCCTCGGGGCCCGGCATGATAGAATTGATCGTTTCAAAGCAGTGCAAAGGGACGCGCAGAGATGCCGAAGGTCGGATTCGTCAGCCTGGGATGCCCGAAGAACCTCGTCGATAGCGAGGTGATGATGGGAATCCTTGCGCGCGCGGGCTACGAAATCACGCCGCGCGCCGGCGATGCGGACGTCCTCGTCGTCAATACGTGCAGCTTCATTGCGCCCGCGCAACAGGAATCCGTGCAGTCGATTCTCGAGATGGCGGAATACAAAAAGCTCGGCCGCGCGCAAAAACTGATCGTCGCCGGCTGCATGGTCGAGCGCTACCGCAACGAAATCCGTGCGCAGATTCCCGAAGTCGACGCCGTGATCGGCACCGGCGAAGTCGAAAAGATTCTCGCGGCGTGCGAAGGCGAGCTCAGCGCCAACGCGGCCGCTGCCGCCGCGAGCGAATCGCCCACGTATCTCTACCACGACCTCACGCCGCGCGTGCTCGCCACCCCGCGCCACACCGCCTACATCAAGATCAACGAGGGCTGCGATCATCCCTGCACGTTCTGCGTGATCCCGCAGCTTCGCGGAAAATTCCGCAGCCGCCGATTCGAATCCGTCGTGAGCGAGGCCGAAAATCTCGCCGCCGCAGGCGTGCGCGAAATTTCGCTCATCGGCCAGGACACCACCTACTACGGCGAAGACCTCGGCCTGCGCGACGGCCTGCCCACGCTGCTCGATCGCCTCGCGCAGATCGAAGACCTGCACTGGATTCGCTTCCTCTATTGCTACCCGAACCGGATCACCGGAAAACTGCTCGACACGATCGCCGCGCATCCGCGCCTCGCAAAATATCTAGATATCCCGCTCCAGCACGCGAGCCGCAGCGTCCTCGCGCGAATGAAGCGCGGCTCGAACGCCGATGCTTTCCTGAAAATGCTCGAAAGAATTCGCAGGACGATTCCCGGCGTATCGATCCGGACGTCGTTCATCGTCGGCTTTCCCGGCGAAACCGAAAAGGATTTCCGCGAGCTTTGCGACTTCGTCCGCGCCGCAGAGTTCGATTGGATGGGCGTTTTTGCGTACTCGGATGAAGACGCGGCGAAGAGTTTTTCGCTCGAAAATAAAGTTGACGCGAGGATCATCGCGCGACGCAAGAACGCGCTTATGTCACTCCAGAAGACAATTTCGCGGCGCAAGCTGGGTCGGCGCGCCGGCCAGCGGCTCCCGGTGATGCTGGAGGGTCCATCCAAGGACACCGACCTCGTCTGGGAAGCGCGCCTCGAAGGCATGGCGCCTGAAATCGACG
>JBEKAE010000024.1:0-43307 GCA_050018375.1 Candidatus Acidiferrales bacterium
TCGAACGCCCGAAACGCCACCTTCGGGTTGTTCTTGCTGAGCACCTTCGTGATCGCCGCCGTCAAGGTCGTCTTCCCGTGGTCGATGTGCCCGATCGTCCCCACGTTTACGTGCGGCTTGCTTCGCTCGAATTTCTCCTTCGCCATCTCTCAACCCCTCCGCTTCAACTTCCTCGAATTGACCCCTGAGCCTGAAGCCCGGACTACGATCTCACCGCTTTGCCCGTCGCGCGGCCGATCACTTCTTCCGCCACGTTGGGCGGCGCCTGCTGGTAATGCGAAAAGTGCATCGTAAAGCTGCCGCGGCCCTGCGTTCTGCTGCGAATGTCCGTGGCGTAGCCGAACATTTCGGCCAGCGGCACCAGCACGTTGATGATTTCGCTGCCCGCGCGCGATTCCCGGCCCTGCAACTGCCCGCGCCGCGCGTTCAGGTCCGAAATCACGGGCCCCATGTACTCCTCGGGGACTACAACTTCCACGCGCATGATCGGCTCGAGCAGTTTGGGATTGGCACGGCGGCAGGCTTCTTTGAACGCCATCGAACCCGCAATCTTGAACGCGATCTCGGAGCTGTCCACTTCATGGTAGGTGCCGTCAATCACCACCACGGCCAGGTCCACCATTTCGTAACCCGCGAGAACGCCGTTTTCCATCGCTTCCTTGACGCCATCCTCGATGGGAGGAATGAATTCCTTCGGAATCGCGCCGCCGACGACCTTATCGATGAACAGCAGCCGGTGCTCCTTGTCGAAGCGCCACTTGCCTCCCTTGCCCGCCACTTGTTTCGCAAGCTCGTCGAGCTCATCGGTGGACATTTCGTGCATGTCCTCGTGGGCCGCAGTCGGCAAAGGCTGGACGGTCAGCTTTACGTGGCCGTACTGGCCGCGCCCGCCGCTCTGCTTGATGTGTCTGTGCTCGGCTTCCGCTGTCTTCATGATCGTCTCGCGATACGCGACCTGCGGCCGGCCGACATTCGCCTGCACGTTGAACTCGCGCATCATGCGATCGACGATAATCTCCAGGTGCAGCTCGCCCATCCCCGAAATCAGCGTCTGGCCGGTATCGAGATCGGTGTGCACGCGGAACGTCGGATCTTCCTGCGCAAGTCTGCCCAGGGCCGTGCCCATTTTTTCCTGATCGGCCTTGGTCTTGGGTTCGATCGCTACAGAAATAACCGGCGTGGGGAAATCGATGTTTTCGAGGACGATCGGTTTTTCTTCGCTACACAGCGTGTCGCCCGTCGTTACGCTTTTCAAGCCGACGCACGCCGCGATGTCGCCTGCCTCGATCGACTCGATCTCTTCCCGCTTGTTCGCGTGCATCCGCAAGAGGCGGCCGATCCGCTCGCGCGTCTTCTTCGTCGAGTTGTAAACCGATTGTCCGGTCTTCAGCACGCCTGAATAAACCCGGATATACGTCAGATGGCCGACGTACGGGTCGGTCATGATCTTGAACGCCAGCGCCGCGAACGGCTGATCGTCCGACGCGCGCCGCAATTCCGGCTCCGAGCCGTCCGTCGTCGTACCCTCGACAGGCGGCACGTCCATCGGCGACGGCAAATAGTCCACCACCGCGTCGAGCAGAGGCTGAATGCCCTTGTTCTTGAATGCGGAGCCTGCAACCACCGGCACGAGCTTCAGCGCAATCGTCGACCGGCGCAGCGAAGCCCGCAGTTCGGCCGGCTCGAGCTTGTGCTGCTCGAGGTACTTCGTGAGGATGGCGTCGTCGTGTTCGGCGATGTATTCGACGACTTTCTCGCGATGCTCTTTATAGAATTCCGGAGTGAGTGCCGAGGCCTTCACCGCGATCTCCAGCGCAGGCCGCGTCTTCAGATAAGCCGCATCCCAAAGTTTTTCGAGCGGCAGGATTTCGTATTCCGCGCCGAGCGTTTCGTCCTTCCAGATGATAGCGCGCTCTTCGATGAAGTCGATCACGCCCATGAAATTGTCTTCTCTGCCGATGGGATACTGGAGGGGAACGGGGTGGGCCGAAAGCCGCTGGCGCATCGAGCGGATCGAATGGTCGAAATCGGCGCCGATGCGGTCCATCTTGTTGATGAACGCGATGCGCGGCACGCGATATTTGTCCGCCTGCCGCCAGACCGTCTCCGATTGCGGCTGCACGCCCGCCACCGCGTCGAACACAGCCACCGCGCCGTCCAGCACGCGAAGCGACCGCTCGACTTCAACCGTGAAGTCTACGTGGCCCGGCGTATCGATGATATTGATGCGATTCATCTTGTCGAAGCGCTTCCAGGAGGCCGTCGTCGCCGCGGACGTGATCGTAATCCCGCGCTCGCGCTCCTGCTCCATCCAGTCCATCACCGTGGTGCCTTCGTGCACTTCGCCGATCTTGTAGGTCACACCCGTGTAGAACAGGATGCGCTCGGTGACGGTCGTCTTCCCCGCATCGATGTGCGCCATGATCCCGATGTTGCGCGTCTGATCGAGTTGTACTTGGCGTGCCATGTGAAAGCTTCGGTTCGCGTGTCCGCTCGCTAGCGCTCTTACCAGCGCCCTTACCAACGATAGTGCGCAAAGGCCTTGTTCGCCTCCGCCATGCGGTGCACGTCCTCCTTCTTCTTTACGGCCCCGCCGCGTCCGTTCGCGGCGTCCATAATTTCATCTGCCAGTTTGTCCGTCATCGACTTCCCAGACCGCGTCCGCGAATACAACACCAGCCAGTGGATCGCGAGCGACTGCCGCCGGAAAGGATTCACTTCGATCGGGACCTGGTAGTTCGCGCCGCCGACGCGCCGCGACTTCACTTCCAGCACGGGCTTGCAATTCTCGATGGCCTTCTTGAACAGCTTGAAGGCGTCGTCGTTCGCCTTCTTCGCGACCTGATCCATCGCCTTGTAAAAAATCGCCTGCGCGGTCGAGCGCTTGCCGTCATACATCATGCTCGAAATGAACTTTTGCACGAGGTCGCTGCCGTACACCGGGTCGCCCGGAATCTTGCGGCGGAGAACCCATCCTTTGCGTGGCATCGTTCCGCTCTCCTACTTCTGCGCGGCTTTGGGCCGCTTGGCGCCGTATTTCGAGCGCCCCTGCTTGCGATTTTCGACCCCGGCTGCGTCGAGCGTCCCGCGGATCACGTGGTAGCGGACGCCGGGCAAATCCTTCACGCGGCCGCCGCGCACGAGCACGATCGAGTGCTCCTGCAGGTTGTGGCCGATTCCCGGAATGTATGTCGTCACTTCCGCGCTGTTCGTCAGGCGCGCGCGCGCAACTTTTCGAAGGGCCGAGTTCGGTTTCTTCGGCGTCTGCGTATATACGCGAACGCACACGCCGCGCTTCTCCGGGCATCCTTCGAGCGCGGGCGATTTCGTCTTCGTTCGGATCTGTTCCCGGCCATACCGCACCAGTTGCGCAAACGTCGGCACGTTTCCCTCGTTTCTCAGAACTCTGTGTTGTCAGTTTCGCGCAGCCCAAACCTGCCCGCGCAGAACTTTGCGGGTGAATGAACAGAAAAGGTCGCCAAACCCGAAGGAACTACCAGGGTACTCCGCGTTGACGCTTCACCCCAAGGAGTGAACTACATCAGCCTACTGCGGAGAGGCTCTCACGGCTTTGCGGGGCTGGCGCCCCATTTCGGCCGCTCTTCCTTACCCCATTCCTTCGTTCTCTGTTCCGGGGCTGGAAGACTTCCCTTTCACCACCGGGGCCAAGGCCCTCAGGACAACCGCGTAAGTATAGGTAAAGTAACGAGTCATGTCAACTCGATTCCCTTGTGGAAATCCACGTGCCAGGGATTTCGGACCGACCCAGCATCCCACCTGCCGAACCCGCTCGGGACCGGATTCGCCTCACCATACAGTTCCATTGGATGCTCGCTCGACCCTCCGTGGCCGTACGGCCGTCCGGTAACCCACGGCAGCTTCGGGGGCTCGGTAGCATTGTATCTGAAAGATACCAAGGCACTTACAAGACATCTCTAGCGGGATTCTGCATGGCTTCGTCGGTCAGCCATCCAAGGCCAGGACACGCGGAATTCGTTCGCGCCAGTTCGAAACTCCTCAACCGTTCCCCCATCAGCGCTTTACGTCGGTCGCCAACACACCTAAACTGAAGCGTCGGATTTCAACAGGGAGCGCGCATGAAGGGTCTCTGGGTGACTGTGTTATGTCTTCTGAGCCTGCCGCTGCTGGCTCGCGCGCAGAACGGCCCCACGCCTCCGGCCTCATCCGAAAACCCCTCTGCGACAAAAACTGAAGCGCAGAAGCAGACTCCCGCGGATTATTCGCAGGAGCCGTTCGTCATCGAACAGTACTTCAGCACGGCGCGCTACGAAAACGATGGCACAGGCGAACGAGACGTCGCCGTTCGCATCCGCGTGCAGAGCGACGCGGGCGTGCAACAGTTGGGCCAGCTCGTCTTTGGCTACAGCTCGGCAAACGAGCAGATGGATATCCGCTACGTCCGCGTGCGCAAATCCGACGGCAGCGTTGTGGCCGCGGGTCCGGACGCCATCAAGGAAATGACCGGATCGGTTGCGCGCGACGCTCCCGTATACACCGACTACAAGGAAAAGCACATCACCGTGCCCGCGCTCGCGCCGGGAGAGACGCTCGAATACGAGATCGCGACGCGGCTCGTTACGCCGCTCGCTCCCGGTGAATTCTGGCTCCAGCACAATTTCGTCGCTACTGCGATCGTGCTCGACGAACGCCTCGAAATCAACATTCCCGAACACCGCAAGATCAATCTTGAATCGTCCCCCGACTTTCCGTGCGAAAAGCAGTCGCAAGACGGGCGGACGATCTACCGTTGGAAGCACTCGAATCTGACGCGTCCGTCCGAGGAAAACTCGCAGAAAAAGAGTTCCAAGCGAACGGAAGAAAAAAAGCCCGATGTGCAACTCACGACGTTCACGAGCTGGGAAAACGTGGCTCGCTGGTACGCGAAGCTCGAACAGGGCCGCACCGATCCCACGCCTGAAATCCGCGCGAAGACGGACGAGCTGATCCAGGGGCGCGCAACCGATCTCGACAAAATCCAGGCGCTCTACAATTACGTCTCGAAAAACATTCGCTACGTCAGCCTCTCGTTCGGAGTGGGACGTTACCAACCGCATTCGGCGGGCGAGGTCTTCGCAAACCAGTACGGCGACTGCAAGGACAAGCACACGCTGCTCGCTGCGATGCTCCAGGCAGCGGGCATTCCGTCCGATGCGGCTCTTATCTCCTATACGCGCAAGATCGATGAGTCAATGCCCTCGCCCTCGCAGTTCGATCACATGATCACCGCCGTGCCGCGCGGCAACGAACTCATCTGGATGGATTCGACCGCGGAAGTCGCGCCGTTCCGCCTTCTCTCGTCGCCGCTGCGCAAGAAGGCCGCGCTGCTCGTGCCGGCGGACGGCAACGGAAAAATCGTCGAGACGCCGCCCGATCCGCCGTTCGTATCTACGCAACACGTCGAGATCGACGCCCAGGTGAGCGATCTCGGCAAACTCACGGCGCACGCGCACTACACGATGCGCGGAGACACGGAACTGGTGCTTCGCCTGGCTTTTCGCCGCACACCCCAGACGCAATCGAAGGAGCTCGGCCAAACGATCCTGACGCTCGACGGCCTTCACGGCGAAGTGACCTCCGTGAAGCCGAGCGATCCGACCGATACCCAGAATCCTTTCGAGCTCGATCTGGATTTCACGCAGTCGAATTTCCTCGACTGGTCGAGCAAGAAGGCAAAGGCCGCCCTGCCTCTGCTGGCGATCGGGCTCCCCAATCCGCCGGACGACAATACGGCGCCCATCGTGCTCGGCAGCCCGCTCGACGTGTCCGTGCGGCTCAAGCTCGATCTCCCGCCGGCCTTCACGGCGCAGGTCCCCATCGCCGTTTCGGTCTCTCGGGACTACGCTGAGTTCAAGTCAAGCTATCAGTTCGCCGGCCACACGCTCACGGCCGAGCGCTCGCTTGATTTCAAAATCCGCGAGCTGCCCGCGTCGCGCACGAGCGATTACCTCGCGTTCAATCGCGCCGTGACCGCGGACGAGACGCAGGCTCTCGTCGTCGAAAACGCCGCGCCGGGCGCTCCGGGGATTCCTTCTTCCGCCAAGGCGGATGATCTTTTCGAAGCGGCCCTGGCGGCGCTCAATTCCGGCAATACGCGCGCGGCGATTCCGCTTTTCCAGCGCGTCGTTGTGCTCAATCCGCAGCATAAACAGGCGTGGAACGACCTGGGCCTCGCCTATCTCCGCGACGGAAAATACGACGACGCAGCTTCCGCGTTCCGCAAACAGCTCGAAGTAAATTCCTTCGACGAGCACGCGAACGACTACCTCGGCCTCGCGCTCGAAATGCAGCAGAAGTACCCCGAAGCCATCGCAGCGTTCCGGAAACAGCTGGAAGGCAATCCGCTTGATCTGGTGGCCCACGCGGCGCTCGGCGGGATTTTCGTCGAGCAGCATCAATACCCCGAAGCCGTCCCCGAGCTCGAAAAAGCGACAATTCTTTCGCCCGACAATGCCGAGCTTCAGGTCAGCCTCGGACGCGCTTACTTGAACACGAACGCAAAAGACAAAGCCCTCGCCGCGTTTGACAAGGGCGCCGATCTCTCGCAGACGCCGATCGTCTGGAACGACATCGCCTACAACCTGGCCGACAACCACATCGAACTCGACAAAGCGCAGCAGTACGCCGAGTCCGCCGTCTCGTCCACGGCCGCGGCCCTGCGCAATATCGACTTGAAGAATCTCACTCTCGATCAGTTTGGCCAGGTCACAAGTATCGGCGCCTACTGGGACACTCTCGGCTGGGTCTACTTCCGGAAAGGCGATCTGCAAAAGGCGGCGCGCTACATCGGCGCCGGATGGGCGCTCGACCAGCACGGCGAAGTCGGCGATCATCTCGCCCAGATCTACGAAAAACTCGGTGACAAGGATCGCGCGGCCCATACGTATGCGCTTGCCCTGGCTGCGCCACATTCCGTGCCAGAAACGCGCGCGAGGCTTACGCTGCTGCTGGGCGGGAACGCCGGAATCGACGATCTCGTGAAGAAGGCGCGGCCCGAAATGGCGTCTATGCGGTCGTTTCCGTTGAAGGGGCTGTCGAAAGAAGATGCAGCCGCGGATTTCCTGGTTCTTCTTTCGCCGGAGGGCGCGGACGGAATCGCCGCGAAGGTCGAAGCGGTCAAGTTCGTGAGCGGGACCGAAACGCTGCGGCCGTTTGAGGACAAGCTAAGCTCGCTCGACTACGGCACCGTGTTTCCGGATGCTTCCCCGATCAAGCTCGTCCGCCGCGGCACGCTCTCATGCTCCGCGAAAACGGGCGATTGCACGTTCACGCTGATTCTTCCCGAAGACGTCCACGCGGTAAATTGACCATCCGATCAGGATGGTCATCTGACGACCCGAGCCTTTTGCGTCCGCGTCGTTTGCAGTCCGGACGATCTAGCGGACCCGGATGGTTCTGCGGGACGATGAGGGTCGTCAGCCTGAAGCCGACACTCCTGATTTTGGTCGGCTGAAGGACCTGTTCTCCGCGGCCTCTGTCCTTCTCTGTGGTTCGTCTTCTGAGCCTTCCCTAAATCTCCGCGCTCATCAGCCGGCCGAGGCTGCCGGCGACGCGCAATCCATCCGCGCGTTCCTTGAAGTAGCGCGCATTGATTTCGTCGCTGCCAAGGCTTTCAACCGCGTGAAAGCCCATCTGTTTGAGTCTCTCGGTGAGCGCGCCGGGATCGAAGAAAGTCCGAAAAGGCTCGCCCGACTCTTCCACCCGCCGCGCAAGGGCGTCCAGCGCCATCCGCCCCATCAGGCCGAGCGACTCCCGCGGCACGGCGTAGTCGAAAACGATCCCGCCTCCGCGCGGCGTCGAAGCGACGAACCCCAGCGTCGCCGCGATCGCCTCTTCGGTCAGGTACATCGTTACCCCCAGCCAGGAGAAAAACGTGGGCTTCCGCTGATCGAGTCCCGCGTCCCGCAAACCGTCCGCGAGCGTTTGCCGCTCGAAATCCACGGGCGCAAACGTCACCGAAGATGGAATCGCAATCGCGGCCGCCGCAAGCCGGCGCCGCTTCCACTCCTGCGTCGCCGGGTAATCGACCTCGAAGACGCGGAGTGTGCCGTTTCCGTACGGATTTCGATACGCAAACGTGTCGAGCCCCGCCCCAAGAATCACGTATTGCGTCGTGCCGCGCCCGACGGCTCGGGCCAGCTCATCCTCGGCGAACCTGCTGCGCGCGGCCATGAACGCGCGAATGCTCGGCCCGACGCGCCCGCGGTAACCGTCTTGCTCGGCTCCTAACTTGGAAGCCGCCTCCGGCCCGATAATGGGGACCGCGATTGGGTCGTCCAGGACTTTGGGATTGTCGAAAAGCTGGTGTGCCGCGCGCCGCATCGCCACGCGCATCGCGGTCCGGCTCGGTTTCGCCTCTTGCATGAATCAAGTTATACGACGAAAACGCCTCCGCGTTCCTTGTGACTTCCTCTGTGATCTCTGTGTTAAGTCTTTGCGGGGCCGGAGATGCCAGACGCAGGGAGCAATCCTATGCCCAGCCAATGCGCTGTCATTCCGAGTCCCGCTGCCTCGCATGATGCGATGTTTGCGGTGGGGTGAATTCGCGGGACGAGGAATCTGCTCTTGCTTTTGTTTCAAAATCCAGACACATGACGAGCCAGCGACGGGTTGGCGATGAAGAGAGATCCCTCGCTCACGTTATTATTCGCTCGGGTCCGGTGTCAGAACTCCGGTGGAGTCCACCGGACTCTCGAAATCCCGGTTTTCCGAGGATCCCGGTAAGACCGGGACCGGAGATGACGATCCTGGTCGGATCGTCACTTAATCTCCATTACTTCCTTTTCTTTTGCGGCGGAGAGGTCTTCGATCTTCTTGGTTTCGGAGTGGGTGAGCTTTTCGAGTTCGTCGAGCGAGCGCTTCTTCTCGTCCTCGCTGATTTTCTTCTCCTTCTCGAGCTTTTCCACGGCCTCCTTGATGTCGCGCCGGATGTTGCGCACGGCCGTGCGGTGGTTTTCGAGCACTTTGTGGATGTGTTTCACCAGGTCCTTGCGGCGCTCCTCCGTCAGCGCCGGGATCGGGACGCGCACCACTTTGCCGTCGTTCGTGGGATTGAGCCCCAGATCGGATGTGCGGATCGCCTTGTCGATCAGCGGGACCGCCCCCGGATCCCACGGCGAGATCACGATCATCGCCGGGTCGGGCACGTTCAGCGTGCCGAGCTGATTGATCGGCATCGCCGTGCCGTGATAGTCCACGCGCACGTGGTCGAGCAGCGCCACGTTCGCGCGGCCCGTGCGCACGCCGGAGAGATCCTTGCGAAAGTCCTCGACAGCTTTTTCCATCCGCGTCTTCGCTTGCGCGAGCGCGTCTTTGCTCGTTGCAATCGTGCTCATCGGAAAATTGGCCTCCGCCGGAAGCTCACGCCACGGTCACCGTCGAGCCGACCCGCTCGCCCAGCACCACGCGCTTCAGGTTTCCCGGCACGTTCATGTTGAATACGACGATGGGCATCTTGTTGTCCATGCAGAGGGAGATAGCCGTCGAGTCCATCACCGAAAGCCCCTTTTGCAGGACGTCGAGATACGTGATCCGGTCGAACATCTTCGCGCTCTTGACCTTTTCCGGATCGGCGTCGTAGATGCCGTCCACGCGCGTCGCCTTCAGGATCACCTGCGCCTTGATCTCCATGGCCCGCAACGCCGCCGCCGTATCGGTCGAAAAGTACGGATTGCCCGTGCCCGCCGCGAAGATTACCACGCGCTGTTTCTCGAGGTGCCGCGCCGCGCGGCGGCGGATGAACGGCTCGGCCACCTCGTGCATTTCGATGGCGCTCATCAGCCGCGTGTGGCAACCGGACTTTTCGAGCGCGTCCTGAAGCGCCAGCCCATTGAGCACCGTCGCGAGCATGCCCATGTAGTCGCCGGTGGCGCGGTCGATTTCGAGTCCCTGCTGGCGGGCGCCGCGGAAGATGTTGCCTCCGCCCACGATCAGCGCGACTTCGACGCCGAGTTCCTGAACTTCCTTCACTTCCCGGGCAATGTTCCGGATGGTTTCCGCGTGAATGCCGAAATTGTCCGGCCCGGAAAGTGATTCGCCCGAAAGTTTCACCACGATACGCTGGTAGATGGGTGTTGGCGTCTTCATCGCGTCCGGTTTCGGCTCCACCCGCACGCGGGCATTCTAGTGCCGTTCAGCGGATTTGGCATCAGGGTTTTTCAGAATCGGGTGTCCGCCCGGCACTCAGGCGGCCGGCGCGGGTGTGTCTGGCGTCTCGGCACCCTCAGCTCCAGCGCCGTCCATGTCGCCCACTTTGAACCGGGAGAAGCGCCGGACCGCGATGTTTTCGCCGAGCTTTGCGATCGCCTGGTCGACCAACTCCTTCACCGTCAAGCCCTCGTCCTTGATGAAGTGCTGCTCGTAGAGGCAGCTCTCTTCGTAGAACTTTTCCATTTTCCCGTTCACGATCTTGTCGATCACGTTGTCGGGCTTCCCCGTGGCTTTCGCCTCTTCGCGATAGATTTCCCGCTTTTGGTCGAGGACGGCTTGGGTAACCTCCTCGCGCCGCAGGAAAAGCGGATCGAGCGCTGCGATGTGCATGGCCACGTCGTGGCACAGCCGCTGAAAGTCTTCGGTGCGCGCCACGAAATCGCTCTCGCAATCGATCTCGACGAGCACGCCGATCTTCCCGCCGGCGTGAATGTAACTGCTCACGAGTCCTTCGGACGTCGCCCGCTGCGCCTTCTTCGCCGCGGCTACCTGCCCTTTTTTCCGCAGGACGCTGATGGCCTGCTCGATATCGCCGCCCGCCTCGATCAACGCCGCGCGGCAATCCGAAAAGCCCGCGCCGGTTTTGTCGCGCAGCTCCTTCACGAGTTGCGCGGGTATGTTCTTTCCTGGATCAGGTGCTGTCGCCATCGATTTACTCGATTCCTTGTTTGTTTGCTGGATGCGGTCGGGCCGCCCGACTCACCGGACCAGGCCCATTTCCCAATTCGCGTGGATTTTGCAATCGCCGGACGTTATCGAGAAGATCCCTCGTCGTCGGTGGCAAGAGGCGCCGCCGCTTCCTCGGCGGCGGGAACCGCTTCGCCCACCGGCTCGGCTTCGACGAAATCGCCTTCCTGCTTCTCATACTGCTCGTACGCGCTCGTGTCCACGTACTCCGGGCCTTCCTCGCCGCCCGCGCCTTCGGCCGCCTTCTGGTCGGCGATCTGCGTCTGCTCGAACGATTGCCGCCCTGCAAGGACCGAGTCGGAAATCTTCGAAGTGAACAAACGAATGGCTCGTAGCGCGTCGTCGTTTCCGGGAATCACCCAGTCGACCAGCGTCGGATCGCAATTCGTGTCCACAATGGCCACGACCGGAATGCCCATCCGCCGCGCCTCGCGCACGGCGATCACTTCGGCGTTCGGGTCGATCACGAACATCGCGTCGGGAAGCGTCGTCATGTTTTCGACGCCGGCAAAATTCTGCTGGAGGTGTTTCAGCTCGCGGTCGAGCCGCGCCGCTTCCTTTTTCGAAAGCTCCGCCATGCGCCCGTCTTCGGACATGGCTTTCAGCAGCTTCATCCTCTTGATGGATTTTTGCAGGGTCGCCCAGTTGGTGAGGGTGCCGCCAAGCCAGCGGTGGTTGACGAAAAACATTCCGCAGCGCCCCGCCTCTTCCGCGATCGCTTCCTGCGCCTGGCGCTTCGTTCCGAGGAAAAGCACGCTCTTGCCCTGTCCCGCCTGCTCGGCCACGTAGCGCGCCGCCTCGCGGAACATCTTCAGGGTCTTCTGCAAATCAATGATGTGGATTCCGTTGCGTTCGCCGAAAATGTATTCCTTCATTTTCGGGTTCCAGCGTCGCGTCTGGTGGCCAAAGTGAACGCCGGCCTCCAGAAGCTCCTTCATCGTAATCTCGACTCCCAAAGTACCCCCTCTCCTTAAAAGGGATGCTTGGATTCCGGCTTGCCGGAACAGCATCCTTTTCTGCCGGTTCCTTTCCGGCCGTGAAATTGGCCCGGCCGTTCAGACCGGGCCGTGCACAACTAGCGCTTGCTGTACTGGAAGCGCCGTCGCGCTCCCTTTTGCCCGTACTTCTTGCGTTCCTTCATGCGCGGATCGCGCGTCAGGAAACCGTTCTTCCGCAGCGCGGGACGCAGCTCCGGGTTCAGCCTCGAGAGCGCCCGGGACAATCCCATGCGCACCGCGCCGGCCTGCCCGCCCACGCCGCCGCCCTTCACCTGCGCCTTAACTTCGACCTGGTCATGCATCTGCGTGAACTTCAGCGGCTCGACCGCCGACGTGTGCCACGCGACGTTGCGGAAATATTCGTCCACCGGCCGCCCGTTCACAGTAAACCGCGCCGGCCCTGCCTTAATATAGACGCGCGCCACAGCTTCTCGGCGGCGTCCCGTGCCGTAGAACTGCTTCGCGGCACCTTCGATTGAACTCGCGGTTGAACTCAACTTTCCTCCTGCTTCGATGCTAGTCGCATCGTGCCGCGTGCGGATTCCTCCGCGCGAGCACCTGAATCGCTGAACTCTTTCACCAGGTTAGAGCGCAAGCGGCTGGGGCTTCTGTCCGGCGTGGCGAGCGAGCGCTTCTTTTCCAGCATAGACGCGCAGCTTCTTCGCGCGGCGCGCCCGTAGCTTGTTTTTCGGCAGCATCCCGAGCACCGCTTCGCGGATCACTTCCTCGGGACGCCGCTGCATCAGCGTCCGAATCGGAATCTCTTTCAACCCGCCTGGATAGCCGCTGTGATGGCGGTAAACTTTCTGGTCGATCTTGTTCCCCGTCAATCGAACGCGCTCGGCGTTGATTACGACCACGTGATCGCCGCAGTCGAGGCTCGGCGTGAACGTCGGCTTGTCCTTCCCGATCAAAAGCCTCGCGATACGCGTTGCCAGGCGCCCCAGCACCTGCCCCTCGGCGTCTACCACGAACCAGTTTTTCCCGACCGTGAGCGCTTCCGCCTCCCGGCCCTTTGCAACATACGTCCGCATCTGCTCAGTCACACCTTTCCGTCTAAAGACAAACGCTAAGTGTAGGCTACGCCGCGATTTCTGTCAACGCAGACTCGCGTCTGGAATTGGAAAGGGACATCGTTACCCCCTGGCGAAGTTGAAGTGCATCAGCCCGAAGCGGTTCGAAGAACTGGCCGCCCGGCGCTCCTCTCTGTGGAAATTCGGCGACTATTGAACAGTATATAACCTCCCCGTAATAGTACCCGCATACACTACGTGCGGGCGGATAGGTTGATGATCTCGATCATTCTTTCTTTGTCCCAAGTCCCTCCCACGCAACCGGAGGGTTTCGAGCGGCTGCTCCGCAGGGCCGCGGCCACTTGCTGGCTCGCGCGCTTCAGAAGCCAAACCTTGAAGGGAGCTTTCACGGTGAATCACTACGAGATCGGAGAAACGGCCGGCGCTATCTGGCAGACCCTGTCGGCGGGAGGCCCTCAGACCTTCGCTGCGCTGATGGAAGAGGTTGACGCGCCTCAGAGCCTGTTCTTCATGGCCATGGGCTGGCTTTCGCGCGAGGACAAGGTCGCCTTCGAACCTGCCAACGGCGATTACCTCGTTCGATTGAAGTAGACAGACGGTAGCCGGGCAGCAAACGAGGGAGCCGCCCGGAGGGCCGCGGTCGCAGCCCTCACCGGCGGGCGAAGGAAAGTTTCCGTGCGAAGGTAAGCGCGATCAATCCGCCGAAGCGGTTGCCCGTGATGCCCGCGTATAGGATTTGGTGTCGCTATCGCTGGCTTCGCCGGCCTTGTCGATCTCGATCGAGCCTTTGAAGTACGCGCCGTCCTCGATCATGATCCGCGCCGTCGTCAGGTCGCCGACCACCGAGCCGTCCTTCTTGATCTCGATGCGGTCGCGCGCCCGCAGATTGCCCTTCACGTTGCCGTACACCACCACTTCACGGGCGATGACGTCGGCTGTCAGCTTGGCGCTCGGCCCAACCGTCAGCTTGCGGTCCTCCAGATGAACCAATCCCTCGACGCTGCCGTCGATGGCCAGGTCTTCGTTTCCCGTGATTTCGCCCTTCACGTGCAGGGTTGCGCCGAGCCGGGCCGTTCCGCCGCTGTTGCTGCTCGTGCTGCGGTCGGACCCAATCGTTGGATACGTCGAATCCAAAGGTGCCATGGTCTTTGCCTCCCCAAATGAAGAAGATGTCGCAGGTGTCGCGTTCTGACTAGGCTGCTGCGGAAGCGGCGTCCTAGTGGGAGCGTCCTGCTTCTTGTCTCCCCACATTACCCTACCCTCCTTGGGCCCAATTGCGCCGGAGTCAGCTTATTAGGTCTGGACCGGGGCTATTAATCTATTCCTGCGCGTGGCCGCTGCCAAACCCAAAATAGAACAGTTGTGTCCCTTGCATTAACGGGCGAAAGGTCAGGTTTTGGAGGAAGAGAAAACGAGTGCAAAGGAACGGTAGCCGATGCTATCCACTGAGGAGTTCACCAATCACTACTCACCGGCTTCAGTACTTGCGCAGCACTCCGACCACGCGGCCCTGTATCCTCACGTCCTGCGCCGGGACGATGATCGGCTCCATCTGCGAATTCGCCGGCTGCAAACGAATCTTCCCGCCCGGCTCGCGATAAAACCGCTTGACCGTCGCTTCATCTTCGCCCACCAGCGCAACCACGGTCTCTCCCGGGTTCGCCACCTGCGTCTGCTCGACGACGATGTAATCCCCGTCCAGAATATGGTCCTCGCGCATCGACTCGCCCTTCACTTGCAGGACGAAGGTCTTCTCTCCGCGCGCAAAATCCGCCAGCGAAATCGTTTCTTTGTCTTCAACCGCTTCGAGCGGACGTCCCGCTGCGATCCGGCCCGCGAGCGGCAACTCGACCACGTGCCGGTCGAGAATCTCCTCGCGCACCGGCTTCGGAAGCTGCGTCACCTCGATCGACCGGCTCTGGTTGTAGCCGCGCCGGATGAATCCCTTCTTCTCGAGCGTCGAGAGATGCTTGTGCACCGTCGCGAGCGACGTCAGTTTCAGCGCGTGCGCGATCTCCTCGAAGCTCGGCGAGTAACCGTTCTTGTTTAGAAACGCCACCAGGTAATTTAGAACTTCCTTTTGCCGCTTCGTCAGTGCCATCGCGATCCGCCTCTTTCCCGCTGTCATTCCGAGTCCGCCGTGGCGGACGAGGATCCTGCTCTCAGGGACGTTGCCCCGACGGTTCGCGAACATCATATGGCGAATCAAAAGCGAAAGTCAATGGTACTCTCGGACAGTAGTGACTCAGTTTGCCGGTGGCACAGCCACTCTTGATCCCATAACGACGTCGGCCCCTTGCGGCCGAGTAGACACACTTGGTAGCTGCTAGACCGGCCCTGATCGTACCTAAGCGAGGTGTCCACTTTCAGCAGGGAGCACTACACACGGGTTCCCTTTCTAACCTTGCAGCAACAAGGCGCGGCGCGCTGGTCAGGCGCCAGTCGGATACAACCCCGTTCACTTCGCCTGCAGGGACTCGATGTATTGACTCAGGTTGTGAATCCGCTGAGCTACCTCTGGTGACGCCGTGCTGCCGTTTCCAAGGGAAGCGAAGAGAGGTCCCCAGATGGGCATGTCTTTGGACCCATGAGCTTTTGCCTCTTGAACTCCGCTGCGAAGCACAGTGGCGACATAATCTGCTGGGAACTTCCCGCCGTGGCGTTGTGCCAGGGTAGTCAGGTCGGCTGGTGGCACTTTGAGTGCAGCAGCGGCTGGGCCATTTCCCTTCGCGTCCTTTCCATGGCAAACGGCGCAATACGTATTGAACATCTCTTCCCCGGAAGCTGCAGACGTTCTTGGAATGGTAGTCTTCTTTACCGTTGTTTGGCTCTGTTGTGCCATCGTCAACGTGGCGGTCGAGAACAACAATGCGAACAATAGAACTCCGGCCCGTGTCGCTAGACTTTTCATCGTAAACCTCCCTTTTCGACTTTGAGAAGTTTGGCCCGGCTGCATGACCCACTGGTTCCCTGTACTACAGACCGTATACATTAAGATCTTGGAGATTTATAGATGCAATTGATCACTGCCTTACCGCGTCGATCTGCTGCTGCACTTCTCGCCTGAATTCCGACGGATGAGCGATCTTCACGAATGGCTCGGGCGTCCCGCCGGTTCCATGGATCACCACCGTCCCGTATCCCAGCAATCTTCCCATCGCGGGCTCGTCGATTCCGATGCTTTCCACCTTCGGCAACATGATTTCGAGCGACCGTCGGCTCGCAATGCCGGTCTTGATCATCACTCGCCGGTTTGTCACTGCGATTTCGATCGCGTTTCGTTTCACAACGGCAATCGCAAGGATAACGACCGACGCGACCAGAAGCCCGATCCCCACGAACACGATGCTTTGGTCTTTCTGCAGCGAGCAAAAGATTCCGCCCGCACCCAGTATCACCGTCAGCACGACCGGCCAGAACAGCACCGACCAGTGCAGTCCAGTGCGATATACGAGCGTCTCGCCCGAAATCAGGTTCTTCTCGACGTAGCTCATCGGTCCCTCTCGCGCAACACTAACACGCCGGGTTCTCGCGAGGTGCTTGGCGCTCATTCAAGCTAGGTGCAAAATTGTCCTTGACTCGTGCCGATTCACCCGCAAGTGTTGGGAAAGGCTCTGTCTCATAGCGGAGGACATCCATGAACTCATCGCCCCACTTATCGTCAAAGATCGCCATCGTCACCGGCGCTGGCAGCGGCATTGGCAAGTACGTCGCCGTTGCTCTTGCTCGGAACGGCTACTCGGTGGTTCTTGCCGGCCGGCGCAAGGAGCCCTTGGAAGCGACCGCGCTGGAAGTGAGGCAGGCCAATTCTCAGACGCTCGCCGTGCCTGCGGATGTCACAGATCCCTCCTCCGTGCGTGAGCTTTTCGCGAAAACAAAAGACGCTTTCGGCCGGCTCGACCTGCTCTTCAACAACGCCGGCATCTCCGGCCGCGGCGTGCCGCTCGAGGACTTAACGTACGAGCAGTGGAAGTCCTTGGTCGATACGAACCTCACCGGCACGTTTCTTTGTACGCAGGAAGCATTCAAAATCATGAAGAGCCAGGAGCCGCGCGGCGGGCGCATCATCAACAACGGCTCGATTTCAGCACACAGCCCCCGGCCCAATTCCGCCCCCTATACGGCCTCAAAACACGGGGTTACCGGTCTCACCAAAGTGACTTCCCTCGACGGCCGAAAGTACGACATCGCCTGCGGTCAGATCGACATTGGAAACGCGTCGACCGAAATGGCGGAAAGAATGAAGAAGGGCGTTCCGCAAGCGAACGGCACGATCGCGGTCGAGCCCACCATGGATCCCGCTGACGTTGCTCGCGCCGTCGTGTATATGGCGTCTCTCCCTCTCGACGCCAACGTCCAATTCATGACCGTCATGGCGACCAAGATGCCCTTCATCGGCCGCGGCTAATCGTCGCGCAAAGGCGGCGAACAAAAACAACATCATCAGCCGCCCGATGCACGACGGAAATTTGGCCCAGCCGGACCGCCTGGATCTACTTCGCCGGCTGCCACAGCTCGACGAAGCCGCCGACGTCGGGATCGCGAATGATGACGGCGCGGCCGTCTTTCACCTTCACGATGCCGCCATCGGAAACGGTCTTGGCGCCGTCCGCTTTCGCGGCGGCGTAGACTGCGTCGATGTCGCTCACCTGGAAGCCGACGTAGTTCACGTTGATGTCGGCAAAGTGCTCGTCGGGGATCGTAGTCCCGGGCTCCCCGATCAGCTCGAGACGAACGTGCCCATCCGTGCCCGCCTGCGAGAACCAGCCGTTCATCATGTTCATGCGAGGACGGCCGCCGGGGGCCGCTGCGGCGGGCGGCGTGTACGGCGGATAGTCTCCACCGAGCACGCCCTGATAGAAGCCTACGGCCTTGGCCATATCCATCACGTCGAGACCGATATGGTTGAAGCCGAGCTGCTTGCCGAGCCGGTCGATATTTGCCTGTGTCGCGGTGGAATTGGAAACCTTCGGACCCTCGGGCGGAGCACCGGGAGCCGGCTTCATAATCGCGAAGAGCTCGATGAACCAGCCGTCTGGATCCTGCACGAAGGCGAAACGGAGCGGGCCATTGCCTCCGCCCCCTCCGGGCATATTCATTTGCACCGTCTTGAGCATTCCGATGGCCTGGAGCTTGTCCATGTCGATTTTGCAGTCATCCATGACGGTGAGGTCCATGTGGCCGGAGAGCAGATCGCCCAAGCCGAGATTGCTCCAATTCTTGCGGTCGATGCCGCGGTATTCGGTGAGGGTCAGGTTGAATGGCTTGTCGGAGACCGAGCTCAGCGTGGTCATCACGGCCTGGCGCGATTCCGCTCCGGGCGTGTTGCCGAGCTTGTTCAAGGTCTTATCGACGTGCCAGTCGGTCTTGCTGGTTACTTTAAAATCGAGCAGTTCGTAAAACTTGATCGAGTTGTCCAGATTCGAGACCTGGTGGCCATCGAACGCCATGCCCAAAACCTTTCCCGATCCGCCGTCCGCTGCGGCCTTTGGCGCGCCGGCCGATGATCGCGCGAGACCCACGGTTGTTATCGCGACCGTAAGAGCGCCAGCCGCCACGAGGATGCCGAGATTGCTCGACAACAACGAATTCACCGCCTTTAGTTTTTTCATGAACACTCCTTCCGTCTCCCTCCCCCGCGACCGTGCTCGCGATAGCTGCGCGGCCGGTCCGGAGACTATCGAATGGCTCCGACAATCCCGAAGCCTGATTTCACCCTTCGATTGCCGGTCGTTTGTCCATTCCGCTGGATTCTACACCGAGTGGGCTCAGGGTCCAGACGCGATCTCGCTGGGGCCTGCTCTGGTGGGAAATTCGTTGTGTCCAGGGCATGAGGAGCATACGATGCGCGAGACACAGGTCAAAATCGGAAATTCGCGTTAAGTCTTCGGGGCCGGTCACCGTCATGAATATTCCAAGGAAAGTTGTGACTTCGATTGCGCTCGCGGTGGCGCTGGCGTCCGGCGCGCCCGCACAGCAAGCGCCGGCCCAGCAAGCGCCCATACAGCAGCCGCTACCGCGCGGCGGGTTTCCGACCGGGCCGACGGCGCGGATTTTGAGCTTCACGGCGAACCCCAACTCGATCCAACCGGGCCAATCCGTCACTTTGGAATGGGCGGTGGTCAATGCGGACCGGATCACGCTCGACCAGGGCATCGGGATCGTGGCCACGCGTGACACCCGCACCGTAACGCCGACCGTCACGACCACATACACCCTGACCGCTCTCGGGTTTGGAGGCGTCGTCAGCGACACGCGATCGGTGACGGTGACCGTTGCGGGCACAACTCCCGCGCCGGCCGAGAGCGCGGCGGCGAGCAACCCTCTGGCGAACAAACCGGTGCCGCGCATGCCCGACGGCCACCCCGACCTCAACGGAATTTATATCGCGCCGTTCCATTCGATCAGGCTGGTCGACAAGATCACGCTGAAGCCCGGCGCGGAAAAATACCATGTGGGCCCCGAGTACACCTTCTCGCTGGGGGAGCATTGCCTGCCGCGGGGAGTGCCGGACACGATCGGGGAGCCGTATCCGATACAGATCGTGGAAACGCCGAGCCTGGTGGTAATCCTCTATGAGGCGGGCGAACTCTTCCGGGTGATCCCGACCGACGGGCGTCCGCACCCGAAGAACCTCGACCCCACGTGGATGGGGAATTCCGTGGGGCACTGGGAAGGGGACACCCTGGTGGTGGACGTGACCGGCGTCAACGACAAGGTGTCCGTGGGCGAGTACCGGCACACGACGGCGTACCACGTGGTCGAGCGCTTCCAGCGCACGGCGTACGACACGCTGAAGTACTCAGCGACGATCGAAGATCCCAACGTGTTCGCGGCGCCGTGGACGGAAGTGGGCACCTTCACGCTTCATCCCGAATGGGACATTCAAGAGTACATCTGCAACGAAAACAATCAGGATTACGAGAAATTGTTCGAGCTGCACAAGTAGTGGACGACACCTTCATGAGTTTTGTTCCCGCCTGTGCCTCTGAAGCTGGTAACTGCGTGTTCTGCGATCGCATCGGCGAGATTCCGCTCCAACACGAAACCTTCAAAACCGAAAATCAAGACAAACGGGAAAATCGGCCGCGAAATGATGAAGGAATCTTCCATATCCAATCCTGCCGCTTGCCGCAACCGGTAGTGGCTTAGGGTCTTATTTTAGGCGCGGGAAAGCCGACGGATAGCCTGCACTGATTCGCAAGATATGTATCTCCCAGTCTTTTCTCTTTCGACCACCTGTAATTAGCACTTCGGATGAGCTGAGGAGAGCCTTCTCATGCTCTCAATCCAAAACCCAGCTTCAGTGTGATTCAAACGATAGCGTTGCGCCCAGAAATCGTCGCGCCAAGAGATATTGACCGTAGGAACTGGAATTGCGGTGTTTCCTGGTTCGATGGCTCTGAAACGAGGTACTTGGCGTGAGTGCAAATAAAAGGCGGATTGGCGTAGCCTTTCTTGTCTTTGCGTGTGTCGCTGGTTTCGCCAGTCGCGCCGGAGCCTCGACGCTGGCAGACGAGCTTTCTTTTCGATCCACCCCGGCTCCCCATGAAGTCGCCGCTGACCTTGATGGTGACGGAAAACCAGACCTGGTGACCGTCAAGTTCGATGGGTTCCATTCCTCCGTGGCGTGGTACTCGATTCAGGTTCAATTGTCGAGCGGCGGCGGACAGACAATTAGAGTTACCGTGCCGTTCGGAATCATCAAAATCATCGAGACCGACGTCGACGGTGACGGCGCTCCCGACTTGATTATCAACAGCCCCGGCCTTGATCAACCGCTGATTCTCATCAATAACACCCATGGCCACTTCACGGAATCGCCCGGGAGAGTGTGGCAAGCCTCCAAGGATTTGGACTCCGATGGATGGCGTCAGAATCTTGAGACGCGTGAAGAAGCGATCGCGATCGGTGCGGTTCGTTCCTCACTGGGCGAACCCAGGCACTGCGGTAATTTATTGACTCCCGACCGTCCGCCGGCTTTCAGAATTGCGTTGGCGGACACCGCCGAAATACCTTCCGAGTTTTATCTATCTCTTTCCGGCCGAGCTCCTCCACTCTCGATTTAGTCTCTCGCTTCAGGTTCGTTGTCCGGCGCGCGCACCCGCTCTTAGCGCGGCGGAGATGCTTTCGTTTCACTGTCGAACGAATGACATCTCCTCCCCGTTGTCGGCGTGAGCCACTTTCAACGAACGTCGTTGCTCATCCCCAATCGATTTGGGAGGGAGTCTAGTCGTGAGTTCAGATTTCCTGAAAAGTTCATATGCGGATGATGGATGTGTTGTCGGCAAAAAAGTTTTCAGTGAGAGTGGTCTGATAACGCTATGTCAAAGTCTTCGCTCTGTCCTCGATAAACCCGAAAGCAATGGATTTGATCGTGACTACACGATCGGATTCGACGCGATTGGCAATGCACCCTCATCGGACACGACGATGTGCCTGTGCTCGTCACGGACTCCGACCAACATTATTCCGGCCGACCAAGAGGCAAGACAATTATGATCCGAGCGCCGTTTAGATGTGATTTCGTTTCTCATTGGGGAGGCCCGGTTTATTTTCTTCTCGCACAGTCCGGGAAAAAATTGTTTATTGTTGGAACCCTTTCGTTTCGGTTTAGGCATGCTGAGCATATAAATTTGGACGGAAGCTTGGGTGCCGCGGTGGACGTTTGTCCAGAGTGCAGGCGCCGTACCGTTTTCTCGTTTGGGGATTTGTGCCTTGGTTGCTTCAGGAAAACAAAATTAATACGATGGAGACAGCGCACTGCATTGACAAACGCATTGCAGTAAGATGATTTTTCCCGGCCGGGTGCCCCATCCTTGCATCTTTTGCCGAGGGAGGGCTCCTCTCCTTTGCCTCTTTCCGGTCTAAGAACGACCGGGACGCAAAAGGTGCGAAAGGCGGCCGCTACACAACCCCGCACGGCTCCGCCTTGTTTCCCTTTTTACCGCCCTCCCGCGGTGCTACACTATTGTCAGGTGGAGGGGGATCGTCGCTCGCGTTTCTGAGGGTCCGCGTCCGGCATCCTGTACCTCTCCGCCTTCATCTAAGAAAGCAGGACTTATACACGCCTATGTCCACGACTTTGATCCAGCCTCGGCAGCGTAAACGCGAAGTCATCGAAAAGGCCGTCATCCGGTTCTGCGGCGACTCCGGCGACGGCATGCAGATCACCGGCAGCCAGTTCACCAATACCGTCGCGCTGTACGGCAACGACCTCGCCACGTTTCCCGATTACCCGGCTGAAATTCGCGCCCCTGCGGGCACGCTCCCGGGCGTCAGCGGGTACCAGGTGCATTTTTCGTCGAGCGACGTCTACACGCCGGGCGATAGCGTCGACGCGCTCATCGCCATGAATCCCGCCGCGCTGAAAATGAACCTCGCGGACCTCAAGCCGAATGGCATTCTGATCGTCAACCTGGACGACTTTGGCGAGACCGACCTGCGCAAGGCGCAGATGACCTCGAATCCGATCGAGGACCATTCGCTCGATGGTTATCGCCTGTTTCCCGTCGGGCTGACGAAGCTCACGCGCGCCGCGTTGAAGGATTTGGGTCTCGACAACAAGACCGTGGATCGCTGCAAGAATTTCTTCGCGCTCGGCATGTGCTATTGGCTCTACAACCGCTCGATGGATACGACGCTGCGCTGGATCGACGACAAGTTCAAATCAAAGCCGGCGCTCGTGCAGGCAAACCGCACGGCGATGCAGGCCGGCTACAGCTACTGCGAAGCCACCGAAGCGTTTCAGATCAGCTACGAGATTCCGCCTGCGAAACTGGCTCCGGGCGTCTACCGCAACGTCAGCGGCAATAGCGCGCTCGCGATGGGCTTCGTCGCGGCTTCGCAGAAGGCGGGCATTCCGCTCTTTCTCGGCTCCTATCCCATCACACCCGCTTCGGACATTCTGCACGAGCTTTCGGCATACAAGAATTTCGGCGTGATCACCTTCCAGGCCGAAGATGAAATCGCCGCGATTACTTCCGCGATTGGCGCGGCTTACGCGGGCGCGCTCGGCATCACGACCACCTCCGGCCCCGGAATGTCATTGAAGACGGAAGCGCTGGGTCTCGCCGTCGCGGTCGAGCTCCCGCTCGTCGTCTGCGACATTCAGCGCGGCGGGCCTTCCACCGGCCTTCCGACCAAAACCGAACAGGCCGATCTATTGCAGGCGCTCTTCGGCAGAAACTCCGAAGCGCCCATTCCCGTTCTCGCGCCCGCGACGCCGGGCGACTGCTTCTGGATCGCTCTGGAAGCGAGCCGCATCGCGATCAAATACATGGTGCCCGTGATCATTCTCTCGGACGGCTACCTCGCCAATGGCGCCGAGCCGTGGCGCATTCCGTCCCTCGCGGACTTGCCCGACATCCCGGTGCACTTCGAGACAAATCCTGTGGATTTCCAACCCTACCGGCGCAATCCCAAAACGCTCGCGCGGCCGTGGGCAATTCCTGGCACGCCCGGGCTCGAGCACCGCATCGGCGGGATCGAAAAGCAGGACGTTACCGGGAATATAAACTACGAGCCGCTCAATCACGAGCGGATGGTCCGGCTGCGCGCCGAAAAAGTCGCCGCGATCGTTCAGGATGTCCCGGATGTGGTTCCCGCGGGCGATCCGTCGGGCGATTTGCTGATCGTGGCGTGGGGCTCCACGCACGGGCCCATCACGGCCGCGCTGAAAGCCCAGCGCGAAAAAGGGCGTCGCATCGGCCACGTCCATCTGCGCCATCTGAATCCGCTGCCGAAGAATCTAGGCGAAGTTCTCGGGCGCTACGACCGGGTTCTCGTCCCGGAAATGAACATGGGGCAGCTCGTCATGCTGCTGCGCGCGAAGTTCCTGGTGGACGCGCAGGGATACAACAAGATCCAGGGCAAGCCCTTCAAGCAATCCGAAATCGAACGCAAGATCGAGGAGATCCTCGCCGCGGACGGGAGAATCTGAATGAGCACCGCGCGACTCAAGAGCGCTGTCATTCCGAGCCCAGCCGCGACGTTTGCGGATGGGGGCGAGGAATCTGCTTTTTCTTTTGAAGTACTGTTAGGGAGAATCTGAATGAGCACCGCCACTTTGCCTGCTTCACCGGCTTATACGAAAAAAGGTTTTCAGACCGACCAGGAAATTCGCTGGTGTCCCGGCTGCGGAGACTACGCGATCCTGTCCGCGGTTCAGTCCGTCTTCCCCGAGTTGGGCATCCCGCGCGAAAAGTTTGTCGTCATTTCGGGGATCGGCTGCTCCAGCCGCTTTCCGTACTATATGAACACGTTCGGCTTCCACACGATCCACGGCCGCGCCCCCGCCGTCGCCACCGGCCTGAAAATTGCGAGGCCGGATCTGGAAGTGTGGGTGGCGACGGGCGATGGGGATTCGCTTTCAATTGGAGGGAATCACACGATCCACATGCTGCGACGCAACGTCGGCCTCAAGGTCCTCATGTTCAACAACCGGATCTACGGCCTGACCAAGGGCCAGTATTCGCCGACGTCGGAAATCGGCAAAAAGACGAAATCGACACCGTTCGGCACGGCCGACCGCCCGTTCAATCCGATTTCGCTCGCGATCGGCGCCGAGGCGACGTTCGTCGCGCGTTCCGTCGACGTTTTCCAGCAGCATCTGAAGGACACTCTGCGAAGGGCCGCGGCGCACAAGGGCTCGGCGTACATCGAAATTTTGCAGAACTGCAATATCTTCAACGACCACGCGTGGGAGTCGATCACCGAGAAGGACGCGCGCAGCGAGCACGTCGTGCAACTCGAACACGGCAAACCACTTATCTTCGGCAAGAACCGCGACAAGGGAATTCGCCTGAACGGCCTCGAACTGGAAGTCGTCCAGCTCGGCAACGGCATCACCGAAAAGGATCTGCTCGTCCACGACGAGCAGCATCCGCGCCCGGCCTACGCCTTCATGCTCGCGCACATGGAGCAGAAGCCCGGCTTCCCCACTCCCATCGGCGTGCTGCGCGCATGGGAGAACATTCCGCGCTACGAGGACCTGATCAATTCGCAGATTCGGGAAGTGCAGGACAAGCGCGGCAAGGGCGACCTCGAAAAGCTTCTCCACGCGGGCGACACGTGGGAAGTTCGCGCCTGAAGAAAAAAGCTTCGATGTGAAGGCTTATATCCTTCAAACCCGAACCATCTAATAGTTCACTGCTGGTGACAATTTCGCGCGCTTTTTGGCGTCTAAGTAGGCCTTAACGCGCCAAAAATGGCGGCGGCGTCAGCGCGCCGGGGAAGGGGCCAAAGGGGCCTGCGACGGGGCCTGCGGCGGCCGATTTTGCGCCAGGGCCGGGTGCTGGCCCTGAAGCGAAGGCATCTGGGCGAGGGCGCGATCACGCGCGGAGGCGAACGCAGCCCAATCGCGCTTCGCAATCGGGTCGGACGACGGCAGCTTCAGCTTCTCGAAATTCAAAAACTCGCCGCGCTGCTCGATGCGGAAATCGAGATGCGGGCCGGTGGCGAGACCCGTCATGCCGACGAGGCCGATGTTCTGCCCCTGCTGGACGCGCTGGCCGCTGCGCACGAGAATGCGCGAGAGGTGCATGTAGTAGGTGGTGTAGCCGCTCGAGTGCTGCACCTTGATCAGGTTGCCGTCTCCGCCCTTGGGTCCCGCGAAAATCACTTTGCCGTCGGCGATCGTCTGCACGGGTGTGCCCGTGGGCGCGCCGTAGTCGATTCCGAGATGCGGGCGGTATTCCTTCAGGATCGGATGGAAGCGGTGATAGCTGAAATGCGATGTGATCGGCGCGGCGAATTTCAGCGGCGAGTGCAGGAACGCGCGCTTCAGCGATTTGCCGTCCGGCGTGTAGTAGGCGGCGTCGCCGTAAGGATCGTGGAAGAGGACGGCGCGATAGGCGCGGCCGGAGTTGACGTACTCGGCGGCGAGGATGCGGCCGTAGGAGAGCGTTTCGCCGTTCTCGAGGGTTTTCTTTTCGACGACCACGCGGAACGTGTCGCCGGGGCGCGGGTCGGTGTAGAAGTCGAGGTCGTACGCGAAAATCGCGGCGAGGCGCATGGCGAGTTCGGGCTTTTCTCCCGCGTCGGTGACGGCCTGGAAGAGCGAATCGTCGATTTGTCCGCCCACGCCGACGGTGTCGGTCTGCGACGGAATCGTTTCGATCTCGGAGTGGAAGTCATCGCTGCCGGGGCCCCGCGGCGCGATGGAGAGGATGTGGTCCGCGTCGATGTCATAGCGGATTTCGCGCAGCTCGCCGAGGACCGAGCGTCCGATGGTCAGCTCGTTGCCGGCGCGGACGTGGCGCAGGTCGAAGACGGGCTGCGCGGCGGCCGTCAGGCGCGCGGCCGTCGGTGGCGCAATGCCGGACTTTTGCAGGAGCGCGGCAAAGGGCAGCCCGGAAGGCACAACGCGCTTGGTGAAGAGGACGACCTGCTGCTGGATGCGTTCCGCTTCGGCTCGGGCGGCCGAAGCCTCCGCCGAAATCTTTTGTTCCGCCGTGAAACGAGTATTGTAGGACACGCCGAGGCAGCCCGCGGCGGCCAGCGCGAACGCCGGCCAGAAAATCAGTCGTCCAAGATTCTTGTTCGTCACCGCTTCATGCCTCGCCGTGCCTCCGTTCAAAAGCGGGGACAGCGTATCGCACGCGCGCGTCGATAGAAAAGCGAAATTGTGATCGGTGATTAGCGATTGGTGACTAGTGGGGTAGGTGGCCGGTGATTCGTGATCCGTGGGACTCGTCGTAATTACGGAACTGGGATCGGCGGTATATCAGTAACCGGATCACCGACTTGAATCGGATAGACACGGGGTGGGTTCGATACCCAAACTTCAAGATAGTAGCCTCCGGGGGGAATGTTATTAAGGTAGTACATGCCGTTACCGTCTGTAGTAGATGGCGACGTCCTGCCCAGTTGCGCGTTGTACACCGTGACCGCGATTCCTCCAGCGGGAAACGCTTGTCCGTTGGGAGCAATTCGGACCAAGCGGCCACGAATAAGCGCCGCTTCGGCGCGAGGCACAACGACCAGTGTCATCGTCAGAATCAACAACGCATAAACGGAGATCCTAAAGACTCGTGTGGGGGCACTCGGGCTGTTCGACATTAGTGCTCCTTTGGAGTGGTGCCCGGTGCTGATCCTTCGGTGGACGCGCTAACCGGACTCGGCGGTTGGCCTGCTCCTGCATAGGGAGGAAGCGGCGGAAGTTTCTCTAGGCTGACTGCTTTAAGGTTGATGACATGATGATCTTCGTCTCGGCTTTGCTCGTATTTTTGGTCATTGGAAGTCGGGGTGCACGAGCGGAGCGTTGCGGTATGTAGTCATCGTCCATTCATCTTGCTGTGAAAATCAGTCGAACCGCGTATGGACAGCCGGAACGGAGTGTGGTATTCGGGTTCATCACGGCCGGAAAGCCAGCCAAGGCCGCGCGAACACTCGGAGCCGGCGCCGAGAAGCCGCCGGTAACAGATCAACGCAACAAGTCAACCGGCGGCAGGATTCCCGCCGCTCTCCGTTCGGCACCTGACGAAGGCACAACTTCCAGCTCAATCGCAGATCGGCTCCCACGGCCCAAGTTCAGCTCGACACATGAGAAAAAGGAGAATGGAGATGAGCAAGAAGATCCCGGCGATTGCGATCGTTGTGGTATCCCTCTCAGTCCTGGTCGGCATGGCCTTTGCGGCGCAGCAGGACAAGTACACCCTGAAAGTGCCGGGTGGGCTCGCGTTCTCTGAGTTCAGAGGATACGAGGCCTGGCAGGTTGTCTCCATCAGTCAGGACGGAAGCCTTATTGCTGCGATCCTCGCTAATCCTGTGATGATCAAAGCGTACGAGGAAGGTATTCCGGGCAACGGCAAGCCTTTCCCCGACGGCTCCAAGATGGCGAAGGTCCATTGGAACCCGAAAAAGATGGAGACGTTCCCTGCAGCAACGGTGCCAGGCACTCAGCATGACGTCGATTTCATGGAGAAGGACAGCAAGAGGTTCGCGGACAGCGGCGGTTGGGGATGGGCCGTGTTCGACTATGACGCCGCGTCCAATACGTTCACGCCCGGCACCCTGGCCGGCAAGCCGCCACAGGCGAACGACGCCAGGTGCGGGTTCACGTGCCACACGATCGTGAAGACAAGAGACTACGTTTTCACGGAGTACGGGAAGCGGTGAGCAAAGACACGAGTGGTGTGGTCTTGCCGGACTGGTGAACCTCCACCAGCCCCGCCGCCCCCAATTTGATCGGCATCCGCGAATATCAACGCAGCATCACATCTTGTTCCGGGAACCATCCGCGAAAGCAAGATAGGAGGCTTCATGGCAACTTCAAAAGTCGCAGTAGCGCCAATGAAGGCGGAGCAGATTCGCAAGGCGGGAGCGGATTTCGAGATCGTCGAGCGCGAGATTCCCAAGCCGGGTGCGGGAGAGGTGCGCATCAAGGTGCAGGCCTGCGGCGTCTGCCACAGCGACGTGCTCACGAAAGAAGGCCAGTGGCCCGGCATTCAGTATCCCCGCGTTCCCGGACACGAAGTCGCGGGCATCATCGACGAACTCGGCGCGGGTGTTACCGCGTGGAAGAAAGGGCAGCGCGCCGGCGTCGGCTGGCACGGCGGCCAGGACAACACATGTCCCTCGTGCCGGCGCGGAGATTTTCGCAATTGCCGGAATCTGAAAATTCCTGGCATCAGCTACGACGGCGGATACCAGCAGTACATGGTCGCTCCCGTCGAGGCGCTGGCGGCGATACCGGAAAGTCTGAGTGACGTTGAAGCGGCGCCGCTGCTCTGCGCTGGAATTACCACCTACAACTCGCTGCGGCACAGCGGCGCGATGCCCGGCGACCTTGTCGCGGTGCAGGGTATCGGCGGTCTGGGCCACCTCGGAATTCAATTCGCGAACAAGTTTGGTTACAAGGTCGCGGCCATCGGGCGCGGGTCCGAAAACGCGGCGCTCGCAAAGAAACTCGGAGCGAGCGTGTACATCGACAGCAAAGCGACGAACGCAGCGGAGGAATTGCAAAAACTGGGCGGCGCACAGGTAATTCTGGCGACGGCTCCAAGCTCGAAAGCAATGTCCGCGCTGATCGACGGCCTGGGGCCGAACGGCAAGCTTATGGTGATCGGCGCGACATTTGATGCGATTGAAGTCACGCCATACAGCTCATCTCGGGAGTTCGAACGATTCAGGGCTGGGCCGCGGGAACACCAGCCGATTCCGAGGACACACTACGCTTCGCCGAGCTAACCGGCGTGCGTCCCATGATTGAAACATATCCCCTCGAAAAGGCGGCCGAGGCTTACGCGCGCATGATGAGCGGCAACGCGCAGTTCCGCGTCGTTCTGACGATGTGAAGCTGGCTATTGTCAGCGGAACCAGCCGGAGTCGGCGCCGTCTTTGCGGCCTTCGTCGGCGAGCGAGTCCAACTGCGCCTGAAGACGCTGTTTGCGATCCTCGAGATCTTTCAGCTCCGCGTTCCGGTCGTGGACGATGATGACGCCTTGCGAAAGGCCGGCCGAGGGATCGAAGGACGCGGGCCCCGCCTTGGCGATTTCCGCCTTCTTTGCGTCGATCTGACGATCGATGTCGGCAATTTGGTCCTTGATGGCTTGCGCCTTCCCGCGCCAATACGCCTCGTCTTTGGAAGCGGAGGACGCGTTTCCTTGGCCGGCGCTGGAGTTCTGGCCGCCCGTGGAGCCACCGGAGGAGCCGTCGCCGACCACGGAGATCGTCCCGCGTACGCTTGACAGATTCTCGTCGGTGAAGACGTGCTTCGCTTTGGGCTTGTCTTTTTGCGCGTTCGCCGCGCGCGCCAGGTCGCCGAGCGATTGCGGGTTGTCTCCGGAGCCTGCTTGCGCGGGCGTCTCCGATTGCGACGCTGTTTGCGGCGGCGTCTGGGACGGGCTCGGCGATTGCGGTTGAGACTGCGCGGGCGGCGCTGTCGCCGACTGCGCCATTGCCGAAGGCGCCGCAAAGAACGGCAAGAGCAGCGCGGCCAGAAGAAGGAGTCGTCTCATCGGTGATCTCCGGCTAGCTAGACATTAGGAAAACGGTATCCGGACCGGGCGGGGCGGTCAAGGAAGCCGGGGCGTTGTGTTTCGCGGGGCAAACCTGTCCGCTGAGACAGGGTGAGGCGTGGTCTCCCCGAAAGGTCAAAAGCCAAAGAAGAGAGGCAAAGACAAAAGCAGATCCCTCACCCCCATCCGCAAGAAACGCGGCTGGGTTCGGGATGACAATCCTTTCTCCCAGGCTCGACTAACCGTCGACCTGGGAGCCCTTCCTTCGGATTGTCAGATGCGCGAGAAAGAGTGCCGAGTTGGAAATCCCAGTTGCAGTCTATCGAGCCAAAGAACATAAATCCGAGCTAAGATCGTCGAAAGGTTTGGGAACCAAGGTTTGGGGACAGCCGTGAAAAAATGGAAATGCGTTCTGTCGTTTCCCGGCCACAACATGTACCTGCGCGAACAAGAGGCCGCGGCAAAAGCCGCAGCGGAGCGTCTTGGGGTGGAACTGCAAGTGGTGTACGCGGAGATGGACCCGGTGGTGCAGAGCCAACAAGTGCTGGAGTTCGTGCAATCGCGAACGGCGCGGCCGGACGCCATCCTTGTGGAGCCGGTGAGCGCCACCGCATTGCCGCGGGTGGCCGAGGCAGCGGTCGCCGCGGGAATCGGGTGGGTGGTGAGCAACGCGCAGGCGGAATACCTCGGGAAGCTCCGCAAAACCGCGAAGGTGCCGGTGTTCCAGGTGTCGCAGGACCATGTGGAAGTGGGGCGGCTCCAAGGGCAGCAGATCGGCGCGATGTTGCCGGAAGGAGGCTCGGTTCTCTACCTGCGCGGACCGGCGATGAGTTCGGTGGCATCGAGGCGATTCGAGGGGTTGGAAAGCGGCAAACCCAAGAATGTCGAAGTGAAGAGTGTGAAGGTGCAGTCGACGGCGGACAGCTCGTATAACGCGGTGTGTTCGTGGCTGAGCCTGTCGACGGTGCGGCCGGAGGGGACGCAGGTGATCGCGGCGCAAAACGTGGACTTCATTCTGGGGGCGCGAAAGGCGTTCGAGACGAATACGGCCGAACCGGCACGGACGAAATGGCTGGCGCTGCCGTGCGCGGGCGTGGGCGTTGCGAGGCACATCAGGCCGCTGGTGGATCAAGGAGTGTTGCGCGCAGCGGTGGTGACGTCGTTGACGATGGATAGGGCGCTGGAAATGCTGGTGCGAGCGATGAAGGAGGGTTCGCAGCCGCAGGAAAAGACGTTTGTCGAAGCGCACTCGTATCCGAGCCTGGAAGAACTCGCAAAGAGACGGAACGGAGCAAGGACGTCAAAGCCAGATGGCCGCTAACGCGATGTGGACCTGAACCCCCCGTAGGTCAGATAGACGCCGAGAACGAGTGTAATCGCCATGTACAGGTAGAAAAGCTGCCCGTAGTGAAGCCCGCCGAAGAAAAATCCCGCTGCCGCCTCGGGCGACAGGAACAAAAAGAGCAGGCTTTTGATCAGCGTTATCCAGCCGATGACGGTGACGATGACCGGCAGTGCGCCGCCTGACCAGACATTGTGGCCTAAAACCATCGCGAGGCCAGCGAACAGCGTGATCACGCCGACGATGAGCATCAGCGGCTGGTTGTGAATTAGTGCCGTCACCGTATCCACAGTGGCCCGCCCGCGCGCGACCATAGCCAGCGCGGCGAGAATGCAGTAGAGCCCAAGCAATTTGCTGAGAAACGTTGTACGTGGCGACATGGTGTCCTCAGAACCGATTGAATCGGAATTTCGGTTTTGACTGCCCGGCCGACCGACAATGTATATCTGACCGGCTCAGCATGCAATGGTTCGGCAAGGTTCTGCGGGGCGGGGTTAGCGGGAGGCGGGAGGCGGCGGGGCGGGGGGAAGTTGTTGCGGGACGATCGTGTTTTGGGGCGCCGGCGATTGGGAGGGCTTATCGGGGCGGGGGAATTCGTAGACGCCCCACGGATCGGAAGCGATGAGAATGCGATCCGGCTCGACCAGAATGGATGCCGGCTTCAACGACGCTCCGTCCGTGATCGCCAGGTAGTACATGTCGAGGCGATTCCCGCTGCTATCGAGGTGCACAAGGGTATCGCCGACCGCGGTCCAGACATCCTTGGTTTCCGGGTCCACGCCGACAGCGGTGATCACCGGCTTCTCCTGCCCGCCTCTGGAAGGATTGTCGAGTGAAATGCGCAGATCGGCTGAGGCACGGTACATTCCGAAGCCGGGACGGCCGTGCTCAAAGTGATCGCCGCCGTCCGGGAAGCGTCCGGCGAAGTCGGGCCTGGCCCCGCCCTCGCCGCCTCCGAATCCACCTCGCATGAATCCGCCGCGGAAGGAATCTCCGAATCCCATGCCGAACATGCCGGGCATCATGAATCCTTGGCCATAGCCCGAGCCGAGGCCGCCGATCCCATTCGCGCCGAACAGAGAGGAATCCACGTCCAAATCCCCGGAGCCGCCGTCCGCCGTCGTGTAGCTGAGAACGTTTCCGTCCACGGTCGCGTCTCCTAAAGAAGTTGGCGGGACAGAAGAAGATGATGATGCTGCCGAAGATGCCGCTCCTGCGCCGCGGCCGCGAGGCGCCCTCTCCCCAACCGAAAGGGCTTTCAAAGAGTGCAGATCGGTCCACGCACTGACGGTCGTGGGCATGCTGAGACCTGACATCGCGTAACCGAGGTCGATCTCGCGTCCGGTGCGCCCAGCGAGCGGCCCAAACGTCTCGGCGGGCATGACGGAATCGTAGGCTGAGTAGCCGAAACGGTCGAATCGCTGGAGAGTGGGATCGGGAAGCGAAGTGAAGGCAAAATAGATGTTCCCCGCGGAGTCGCCGGTGATTCGCCCGCGGTCGATTACGGGTTGCGCCGAAGGTTGTGCCAGGGATTGCGTCGAGGGTTCGGCGCCGGGCTCGTCGGCGGGGTCACCGAAGGTGCGGACGGTGGCCCCACGCTCGTCCATGATTTGCACGAGGCGCTTCGACTGCAAGGTTGTTACGGCGAATTGACCGTCGGAGAGCGCAACGACGGAGGTCGGGGCAGTCACGTGGATCGCGGCGACGAACGAGCCGTCCGGCGCGAAGATCTTGACGGCATTGTCGCCACGATCGGCGACGAAAAGACGGCCGCGCGAGTCGAGGTCGATCGCCACGGCATAGCGGATCGAGGCGCCGTGTGAATTGGCGTTCGGAAATTGATCGATGCGCCTGCCGGCCGCGTCAAAAATCAAAATTGCGCTGGCGGGTTCCGCGAGGATGAAGTAACGGCCGGAGGAATCCCGTTTCATTGCGGCGACACCAGGGCCGACGGCTGGAAACACACGCGACCGGGCGCGAAGCACATTGTGGAGGCCTTGCCCCGAAACGCACGGGACAGCGACGACCATGAACAGGATGGCAACAGCCACAGCGAAGAGTGCGAGCCGCTTACTGCCTATCATTCTCCTACCCCACCCCCTGCCTCACTCTTGACCCCAAGACCGGCGAGTCCTAAGCAGTATTTCCGTCAGGCCAAGCAAAAGTTCCCGGGGAATGGTGCTGGTCCGGCTAGCTCACGCTCGATTCGGGTCTGCGGGGCAAAATCGGGGGAGGGATTCGTGTGAACAGCTCGTCCTTGATCTTGTGATACTTCTCGTACGCCACGGTTTCCGCAGTGCGTTGCTTGAGAAGATCGTGATACGAAGTCCAGCTCGATGGGTCCCTGGGTTCGGCCAAGAGCACGCTGAGCCGTTCAGCTTCCAGGGAATAATCGCCAAAAGCCTCGTCCATTCTGCTGAGCAACATCTTGCATCCTAAGTCTTCCACGTAAGGTTCTCCCTTGAGAGTGCGTCATAAGCATGACTGATAATTCGGGAATTAGATATAGTACTCGTTATCGGCCGATGGGCGGATGACGGAGTGCTTGCAAATGGCTCCGCCCGTCAAGTTCCGCCGCGAGGCTATCCAGCGGAACCATTCACACTGAGCATCTGCGTCTCGTCGTCGTAGACGAAAAGTTCGGCGTAGCGCCCCCAGCCGATCGCCGTCCGCAGAGTCTTTTCCGCATCGCTCGCGTTCAGATGGTCCTCAAGCTCAGACTCGAATCTGACCCGAGGTGCAAGGTGATCCTCCCGCTCCTTGAGCACATGACGGATATGAGCAACGAGAGGTACAAATCGGAGCAGGTGCTCGCCGAAGAGCCGCTTACGCTCGTCCGTCCCGCTCTGGGCGAATAGGCGCCCGGCAGCGGTCAGCTTGATGGCGCCGTCCTTGAGCTCGGCGAACTCCAGGATGTGAAGAGCTTCGGCAATAGGGAAGAGTTCGTTGACGTCCAAGGCGAGCGCGCCAGCGATCTTGGCCAGCTCGGCACGCCCTTCGTAAGGCGGTGAAGCCAACGCCTCGGCGAACCCGCCGAGCCGATTGATCGAGACGGGTGACAGCGGCTGCACCAACCCCCCGTGGATTTGGCTTTGCGCCCCGATCGACTCCGTCGTGCGTGACGTAAGAATCGAATAAAACTCGTCAACAATGCTATGAAACTCGTCATCCAATCGGTTGCGCGGGTGCGGCAAGGGGACCGGAATCTCGGCCGCGATGTGCCCGGGATTTGAGGAAAGCACGAGGATCCGGTCGCACATCATGACCGCCTCTTCGATATTGTGCGTTACCAGCAGCACCGATTTGGTGGGAAGCTGACGTTCGATCCAGAGATCGAGGAAGTCGCTTCGTAAGGTCTCGGCCGTTAGAACATCGAGGGCTGAAAACGGCTCGTCCATGAGAAGCAAAACCGGCTGGATTACGATCGCCCGTGCAAAGCCGACGCGTTGGCGCATTCCCCCCGAGAGCTCGCGAGGATAAGCGGATTGGAACCCATCGAGACCGATCAGATCGATGGCTGACATCGCCCGGCGGCGAGCCTCATCGTGAGCCAACCCAAGCGCATCGAGGCCGGCCTCGACGTTCTCAAGCACTGTAAGCCAAGGAAACAGGGCAAAGCTTTGAAATACAACTGCGATGCCTTCGGTGGGCTCAGACAATGGCTCCCCGCGATAGATTACATCCCCGGAAGTCGGCCTAATGAGCCCTCCAGCGATGCGCAGCAGGGTCGACTTCCCTGAACCTGAGCGGCCAAGGAGGCCGAGGATCTCGCCTTCTCGAATTGACAGGTTGATGTCGGCCAGAACTGGCAGGGGTTCGCCGGATGGCCTGGCGAAGGCTTTGCAGACCTTGCGCATTTCGATGACGGGGCTGTGGGCGTTGGCAGCCATTCGTTCCTCTCAATCCAGCCGTGTTCGCCGTTCGGCAAAGGCGTAGAGCGGCCGCCATAGCAGCCGGTTCATCGCGATGACGAATATCGACATGACCGCGACGCCGAGGGCGATCCGCGGGAAATCGCCCGCCTCGGTCATCCGCGCGATATAAGCGCCGAGCCCTGAGCCGCTCAGCTTTGTCGGCCCCCAACTGACCGCCTCAGAGACGATGCTCGCGTTCCAGGCGCCGCCGGAAGCCGTGATTGCGCCCGTCACGTAATACGGGAAGATTCCGGGCAGCATCACCTGCCGCCACCAGCGCCAACCCCGAATTCGGAAGCTCGCCGCGGCTTCCCTGAAATCGCTCGGAAAGGCGCTCGCGCCGGCGATAACGTTGAAAAGGATGTACCACTGCGTTCCGAGAATCATCAGCGGACTAAGCCAAATCTTGGGAGCGAGGGAAAACTTCACGATGAGGAAGACCGCGACCGGGAAGAGCAGGTTGGCCGGAAAGGCAGCGAGAAACTGCGCGACCGGCTGGACCTTCTCCGCGAGCTTCGGCCGCAGCCCAACGCCCACTCCGATCGGAACCCAGATCAGGGTCGCCAGAGCGATCAGGATCACAACGCGAAGCAGGGTAAGTACGCCGTTGCTTGCGGCGATCGAAACATCGCCCCAAGACAGCTCGGGTTTGGCAAATTGCACAAGCTTCCACCCCACGTATGCGAGGATGGCAAAAAGAAACCCGAACCAAGCGACATCCGCTGCGCGGCGAGGGGGGGCGAAAGCCGCCAGCCAACGAGGCTTTCGGGGGAGAGCAAGCCGGGCTCGCGCGGCGCCCTGCATGGCCCTGCCGATAGGCTCGCTGAGGAGTCGAAGCGAACGTGCTCCCCGAAACAGGTCCAGCACCCAGCTCCTCGGAATGGTCTGCGGAGCCGTCTGCTCGAACCGGAACTTGTCGGCCCAGGCGACCAGCGGACGGAAGAGCAGCTGATCGTATATGAGGATCGTGATGGTCATCGCGACGATTGCCCACCCAACTGCTGCGAGATTACGCTGCTCGATCGCAAGCGCGACGTAGGACCCGATTCCGGGAAGCGCAAACTGGATGTTGCCGACGGAGACGGCTTCGGAGGCGACGACGAAGAACCACCCGCCAGACATCGACATCATCATGTTCCAAATCAGCCCAGGCATGGAGAACGGTACCTCGAGGCGCCAAAAGCGTTGCCAGCCCGTAAACCGGAAACTGCGGCTCGCCTCGTTGAGATCGGTCGGAATGGTTATCAGCGACTGATAGAAACTGAACGTCATGTTCCAGGCCTGGGCCGTAAAGATCGCGAAGATCGCCGCAAGCTCCGGTCCCAGCGAAGTGCCGGGAAATAGCGAGACGAAGAACACGACCGTGAAGGAGAGATAGCCCAGCACCGGCACCGATTGGAGGACGTCCAGCAGCGGTATCAGCACCATTTCAGCCCGCCGGCTCTTGGCCGCCGGGGTGGCGTAGACGAACGTGAAGATTAGTGAGGCGACAAGCGCAGCCAGCATGCGCATCGTCGTGCGGAGAGCATACATCGGCAGGGCAGCCGGTGAGAGGGAGATCCTTGGCTGTTGAGCGGCACTCACAGGCGCCACCATCTGGTGGGCGCCGGATCCGATGAGGATCACAATCGCCAGCACCAGCAGCGTGGCTATTGCGTCTCGCCAACTCGGATGACGCTGACGCCACTCTCCCCCGATCAGGACCTCGGCATGCTGCTCCACGCTTTGTCCCTCTCTACAGTTACGTCGATCTAACGCTGACTCACGCGGCCATTTGAGGTAGGTTTTGACGATTTCGAGGCAGAGGGGGCACCTCGAATGCCCGCGCCATCTTCTCCAGCGTTTCGACGGAGGAGCTGTGTGGCCGCGTTCAACCGGAGCGCGTAAGCGTCGCCAACAATCACGCCGGTATTTGTCGTTTCATGTTGAATCCTTTATTCTATTCGATGAAGACTATAGGACGAAATCCGAGCGGCGGCTAGAAGCCATCTATCATTCGCCCGCGTCCCGATCGCGATGCGAGAAATCATTCGAGACGAAAGGGTGGGGCCACCTGCCCGAAAACCGCCGGTTACGACTAGCGTATATACAGATATTTTTCGGCGATCCAGTCAGCGGCTTTCCGCATGGGCCGCTGCCAATCGACTTGTTGCTGAATAGCGTTGTGTTATAAGTCTTGCGCATGATGAACATCCGCCAAGGGTCGATCCGTCTGTTCCGCTTCGCCGGGATTGATTTGTTTTTGCATTGGTCCTGGTTTTTGGTGGCGGCGTTTGAAATCCAAACCCGAGCGGGACGCTATTCCTCTCTCTCATGGAACGTGCTGGAGTATCTGGCGCTGTTTCTGATCGTGATGGTTCATGAGTTTGGCCACGCGCTGGCCTGCCGGCAGGTTGGAGGGACGTCGAATCAGATCGTACTGTGGCCGCTCGGCGGGGTGGCATATGTGAACCCGCCGCAACGGCCCGGCGCCACACTGTGGAGCATCGCAGCAGGGCCACTGGTGAATGTGGCGCTCGTTCCGATCTTGTCGGTGCTCGTCTTATTGAGCCGATCGCAGGGTTGGGCGGAGACGATGCCCAACGCCGATGCGTTTCTGCGGGCGGTCTGGATCATTAACCTCGGCTTGCTCATCTTCAACATGCTGCCAATCTATCCTCTGGATGGCGGCCAGATTCTTCGGTCGCTGCTCTGGTTTGTGCTGGGACGCGCCCGCAGCTTGATGGCGGCCACGATCATCGGCTTCGCCGGCGTGGCTGGGCTCATCGGCCTCGCTGTGTGGATGCGATCCGTCTGGTTCGGCATTCTCTCCGCGTTCATTCTCATGAATTGCTGGAGCGGACTGCAACACGCGCTGGCGTTGTCGCGCAGAGAAAAGTTGCCGCGCCGCGAGGGGTTTGCGTGCCCGTCGTGCAAAGCTGAGCCACTCGTGGGACCTTATTGGATTTGCGGGCAGTGCCGAAAGCCATTCGACATCTTCGAAACGCAAGGCGCCTGTCCAAACTGCAATGCCCGGTTTGGCGCGACAAGGTGCTTGGACTGTGGCGCAGTGCATCCCATGAGCGAGTGGATTGCTGCCGAGCCTGTGCCTTCCCCGCTGTAAATACCGTGGGCGCGAGCCATCGCCAGACTCCTGCCGACTGCGCGAGCGCTAGCCGCCGGCGATGGCCCCGATGATCATGAAAGGCTCCGAACCGGACGCGACCGGGTCCGGCAGCGGGGCATCCGGCAACTCGTGGGACAGATCTTCCTGGCAGGCGAAGAACCGCAAGAACGGGCGGCGCTCGTGCGTGACGTGGTCGCGAATCGTCCCGCGCAGCATCGGGTAGCTGGCCTCGAGCGCGTCGAGGACCGAGCGCTGCGTGGCCTGACCCTCGACTTCGAGCCTGACCTCGCAGCCGACGCGGGCCAGTGTCCGCAGATGCGCCGGGAGTTCGACTCGGATCGTCGCTCTGGTCGCGGCTCGGGTCGTCGATTGGGTCACGGCAGCGTCTGCACCTCAACAGATAATACACCCGGAAGGTCGCGGACAATGGGCGCCCAGCTATCTCCAGCATCGGCCGATGCGTAGACCTGCCCGCCGGTGGTGCCGAAATACACACCGCAGGAATCGAGCGAGTCGACGGCCATCGCGTCGCGCAAGACGTTGACGTAGCAGTTGCTTTGCGGCAGGCCTTTGGTGAGCGGCTCCCACTCATTTCCGCCCGTGCGGCTGCGGTAGACGCGCAACTGGCCATCGATCGGAAAGTGCTCCCAGTCGCTCTTGATTGGCACGACGTAGATGGTCTCGGGCTCGTGCGCGTGAACGTCGATGGCGAATCCGAAGTCGGTCGGCAAGTTGCCGCTGACCTCCTGCCATAGGTCGCCAGCGTTGTCGCTGCGCATCACGTCCCAGTGCTTCTGCATGAACAGCACGCCGGGACGGGCGGGGTGCATCGCGATGTGGTGAACGCAGTGGCCGACCTCGGCATTCGGGTCGGGGATGTATTGCGAGTGCAGCCCACGGTTGATCGGCTTCCAAGCCTTGCCACCGTCGTCCGTGCGGAAAGCGCCCGCAGCCGAGATGGCGATGAAGATCCGCTGGGAATTGGCGGGATCGAGAATGATTGTGTGCAGGCCAAGCCCGCCGGCGCCGGGTTGCCATTTGGGTCCTGTGCCGTGGCCGCGCAGCCCGGCGATCTCGTGCCATGTATGCGCGCCGTCGGTCGAGCGGAACAGAGCGGCGTCCTCGACGCCGGCATAGACCGTGTCCGGATCGGTGAGCGACGGTTCGAGGTGCCAGACTCGTTTGAACTCCCAGGGATGCTGCGTGCCGTCGTACCGCTGGTGCGTAGTGAGTGGCTTGCCCGTCTCCGCGGAAGTGTCGTACGCGAATTTGTTGCTCTCGCCGACGGGCATGCCGCCTGGCGCCGCCGTCATTCCCCCTCCGGGCGTCTCCCACGTCTTACCGCCATCGCTCGAGCGCTGGATCACTTGCCCGAACCAGCCGCTGGTCTGCGACGCATACAGCCGATTCGGGTCAGCGGGCGACCCTTTGAGGTGGTAGATCTCCCAACCCGCGAAATGCGGGCCGCTGACGTCCCACTTTTCGCGCTTGCCGTCCGACGTGAGGACGAACGCGCCCTTGCGCGTGCCAACCAGCACTCGTACCTTGCTCATCGCTCGCTCCTTCCTGGCTTGGGTAGGCGGATTTTACTACATGATTTCATTCATGAGCATGAAGCAATTCCCGAGAAAGGCGTGCCTCCTTTATCCAAACGGACGCAATGGTATGATTGAGTCCGCGAAAACGAACGCAAACAATGGCTCTTGTGGACAAGGCTGGGAACTTGCAGGAAGCAGCGCCGGATACCGCACCAACCGTAATCAACGCGGTCGATACGAGGGCGATCACCCGGCGATTCGGTACGCTCGTTGCGGTGGACCATTTGACGGTCGCCGTGCCGCACGGCTCCATCTTTGGTTTGCTCGGGCCGAACGGCGCGGGCAAGAGCACGCTCATCAAAATGCTGACCACGCTGCTGGCGCCGAGCGAGGGAACGGCCTACGTCGCCGGATTTGACATCGTGCGCGAGCCGCGGCAGGTACGGCGCAAGATCGGCTACGTTTCGCAGATGCTTTCGGCCGACGGCGACCTGACGGGCTACGAGAATCTCCTGATTTCCGCGAAGCTGTATGGCATCCCGCGTTCGGAGCGCGCGGCGAGAATCGCGCGGGCGCTCGAATTCATGAAGCTGATGCACGTGTCGGACAAGCTCGTGAAGCACTACTCGGGCGGGATGATCCGGCGGCTCGAGATCGCGCAGTCGATGCTGCACCACCCGAGCATTCTTTTCCTGGACGAGCCGACGGTGGGCCTCGATCCGTTCGCCAAGCGGGCCGTATGGGAAGACATCCGCGACCTGCAACGCGAGTTCGGAACCACGATTCTGATGACCACGCACGACATGCTGGAAGCGGATGAGCTTTGCGAGACCGTGGCGTTCATGCACCAGGGAAAGCTGGCCGCGATTGGGCCACCCGCGGAACTCAAGGCGGCGCTCGGCCCCAGCGCGACGCTGAACGACGCTTTCATTCACTACACCGGCGCCGCGATCACCGAAGGAGGGGATATCAAAGATGTCGCACGCACACGTCTCACTTCCCAGCGTCTTGGATGAGAGCAACCCCGCGATCGATTTCGCGCGGCAGACGATCGCCGTGGCCGAAGCGGACATCCGCAAGCTGATCCACGATCCGGTGGAACTTCTTACGCGCATGATCCAGCCGATGCTCTGGCTGCTGATTTTCGGCGAAGTCTTCACGCGGACGCGCGTGGTCCCGACGGGCGGAATCCGCTATCTCGATTTCATGACGCCGGGAATCCTGGCGCAGAGCGTGCTGTTCGGCGCGATCTTCTACGGCATCTCGCTGATCTGGGAACGCGATCTTGGGATCGTGCACAAATTCCTCGTAAGCCCGGCGGCGCGGAGCGCGCTGGTGCTGGGCAGGACGATTTCGTCCTCGGCGCGCAGCCTTTGCCAGATGGTTTTCGTCTACCTGCTGGCCTTTCTGCTGCATGTGCAATTGCGCTGGGACGTGGGCGCGTTTGCGGGCGTCGTTGTGGCCGTGGTTCTCGGATCGTCGGTGTTCTCGACGTTTTCGCTGATCGCGGCGTGCATCGTGAAGTCGCGCGAGCGGTTCATGGGCATCGGGCAGGTGCTGACGATGCCGCTGTTTTTCGCCAGCAATGCGATCTACCCGCTCAGCATGATGCCGGAATGGCTGCGCTGGGTTTCCAAAGTGAACCCGCTGACGTATCAGGTGGACGCGCTGCGGCATTTGATGATCGTCGGGGGCACGAGCTCGTTCGGAATGGGCGTCGATTTTCTGGTGATGGTGCTCGCGCTCGCGCTGATGGTCGGAATCGCAACGCGACTGTATCCCACGATCATCAGCTGAACACAGATTCCCCCGCGGGCGGATTTCACGCGTAAACGACGCAGTGGTATCATCGACGGCTTTGCAGGTGGGGCCGCGGATGCTTGTTGCTTGACTGACTCACAAAAAGAGAAACGGGGAGACTCGGAATGGGGAATGAAAAGCGTCTCGATGTGGACCGGCTGATCGCGATCGACATGCACGTGCACATCGAGCACGAGGGCGAAGAAACCGCTACGGACGAAGCGGCGAAGAAATACTTCGGCGAGGGCGCGTCGCGAAGCCACAAGGCGCTCGCGGAATATTACCGGTCGCGGAATATCGGCTGCGTGGTCTTTACAGTGGATGAAAAGCTGTCCGGCAGGCCGCAGGTTTCAAACGACACAGTATTGCAGTTTGCGGCGGAGAACGCCGACATCATGATGGCCTTCGCCAGCATCGATCCGACGCGCGGCGCCGAAGGCGTGCGCGAAGCGAAACGGCTGATCGCGACCGGCCTCGTGCGCGGATTCAAATTTCACCCGCCCATCCAGCAGTTCTTCCCGAACGACCGGCTCGCGTATCCGCTCTACGAGGTGATCGCGGAAGCGGGCGTGCCGGCGCTGTTCCACACTGGCCACAGCGGGATTGGCACGGGCGTGCCCGGCGGCGGCGGAATCCGGCTGAAGTACGGCAACCCGATGTACATCGACGACGTGGCGGTGGATTTTCCGAACATGCCGATCATCATGGCGCATCCGTCGTTTCCGTGGCAGGACGAGGCGATCTCGATTTGTTTGCACAAGCCGGAGGTTTACATCGACCTTTCCGGCTGGTCGCCGAAATATTTCGCGCCGAATTTGATCCAGTACGCGAATTCGCTGCTGAAGACGAAGGTGCTCTTCGGTTCGGACTATCCGCTGATCACGCCGGACCGCTGGATGGCGGATTTTGCGAAGATCGCGATCAAGGACGAAGTGCGGCCGCTGATTCTGAAGGAAAATGCCATGACGCTGTTCGGGCTGAAATCGAAGTCGGGAGCCTAATGCCAAGCGCGTAGTGTCACTGTCGGAGAATCCGATGACGCTCGCGGAAGTCGTTTCGGACATCGCTGAGGCGCTAGTTCGGATCGACGCCTCGGGAAAAAGCTTCCGTGCGTACAAGGCGGGAGTTGGGCCGTACGGTGAACCGCAATTGGTAAAGCTACTGTGCGCCGATCTCAATAGCAGGGGGAAATACCACGGCGCGGCATGCACGAGGAGGAGTCCGGACCTCCTTATTCCGAACGAGTGGGCGATTGAATTCAAAATTGCCCGACCGTTCGGCGACAATGGCAAAGAGGCAGAGAACTGGTCCGTCAACCTACTTCATCCATATCCTGGCAATGTAAGCGTCATAGGCGATTGCTACAAACTAATCAAGCATCCTGGCCCTGAGCGTAGGGCGGTAGTTGTAATCGGCTACGAACATATCCCGCCGCAGATAGACCTCACACCATTAGTTGATTCATTTGAAGCAATCGCGAAGCATGTAGTTGGCGTGGACCTATCTTCGCGCATTGAGATTTGGCAAGGGGGCCTGGTACACCCGGTTCATCAAGCATTTAGGTTGTTTGCGTGGGAAGTATCTAGAAGCTGTTGCACAACCCGGGACAAGCCTCTGAAATGACTATGGTTGAGTTTTGGGAAATGAGGGATAAGTAGAGTCAGCAGCGCCGAAGGAGGGCCGATGGCGCGGTCCGGTCC